>NZ_OZ026475.1:0-350700 GCF_964020035.1 Spiroplasma endosymbiont of Crioceris asparagi | reverse complement strand
AATCTTTTTATAATTTCCTTTATCTGTAATTAAGAATAAGGCAGCATTTTCTTCAAATACTTTTCCTCCAATAATATCTTCTTTAACAGCGGTTCCTTTAACACCTTTAGCATTAGTCCCAGCCACGGGAATATCTCAAATACTATATCTTACAGCAAATCCTGATTTTGTTAAAACTAAAACATATTTAGTTTTTGAAGTTACAAGTGAAGCAGAAACAACTTCATCACCTGTTCCTAGATTCATAATTTTAATTGCACGGTTAAATGATTTTGTTTCTAAGTCTTCAATCATTGTTCTTTTGATCATTCCATTTTTTGTACACAATAAAATTTCTTGTTGTGCATTTTCAAATGATTTAAGTGCAAAGACACCAACAATTTTATTTTCTCCATCAAATGGAGCAACTTTGTTAATGTGCATTCCAATATCTTTTCATTTTGAAGGTGTAATTTTATAAACTGGCATCATATAATATGTTCCATTTGAACAAACTAAAATCAAATTGTCTAATGAACTTAATTCCACTGTTGAAATTCACATATCATATGGTTTTCTACCAAAATCTTTTGCAGATAATTGTGTTTGCTCAACATATTTTTTTTCCAAAGCTTTTAAATATCCATCTTTAGAAATTCAGATTTTGTAATCTTTTTCTACAATTGTATCTTTATAGTTAACTTCAATATTTTCAACAACTGCTTCAATTTGAGTTCTTCGAGGAATACCATATTCTGCTTTAATATTAGTTAATAAATCAATTAATTCTTTATCTAAAACACTTTCATCGTTGATGATTTTTTTGTATTTTTTAATTGTTTCAGACAATTCTGTTTTTTCTTCAATTAATTTTTTAACGTCAGTTGAAGTTAATCTATACAATCTTAAATCTACAATTGATGAAGCTTGTAAGTTTGAAAATTTATGTTTAGACATTAAATTTTCAATTGCGTCATTACGGTTTGTTGATTTTCTAATAATATGAATTACATCATCTAAAATATCAACTGCTTTAATTAAACCCTTAACAATTTCTAATCTTTTTTCTGCTTTTGCAAGATCAAAACGAGTTTTTTTCAAAAACACTTCTTTTAAATGTTTAATGTAAGCTTTAATAATTTCAATTGTTCCTAATAATTTAGGACGTTTATCAACAATTACAACATTGTTATAGTTATATGAAACTTGTAAAGGAGTGTTTTTTAACAATCATTTTCTGACAACATCAATGTTTGCTTTTTTACTTAACTCGATTACAATTCGTAAACCATTTCGATCTGTTTCATCACGAATATCTTTAATTTCCATTTGCGGATTATTATCAATTGCTTCCCCGATTTTTCTTACTAAATCTTGTTTTACAATTTCGTATGGAATTTCATCAATAATAATATTTTGGTCTTCAATATGAATTTTTGATTGTAAAATAATTTTTCCACGACCAGTTTTTAAAGATTCAAGAATTGCTGCTTTTCCCATCGCAACTCCCCCTGTTGGGAAATCTGGACCTTTAATGATTTTTGCCAATGAATCAACTCTTGTATTGGGATTTTCAATTAATTTAATTGTTGCTTCAACAATTTCGCTAAAGTTATGTGGTGGAATATTTGTAGCATAACCAGCGGCAATTCCTGTTGAGCCATTAACTAAAATATTTGGAAAGTATGATGGTAAAACTGTTGGTTCTACTTCAGAATCATCAAAGTTTGGGGCAAATAAAACTGAATCTTTTTTCAAATCATTTAATAATAAATTAGAAACTTTTGCTAAACGTGCTTCTGTATAACGCATTGCCGCTGCACTATCACCATCAATCGAACCATTATTACCATGCATATCTACTAATGGCATATTTAATTTTCATGATTGTGACATACGCACAAGGGCTTCATAAATTGAAGTATCACCATGGGGGTGGTACTTACCAATAACTTCCCCAACTACTCTAGCTGATTTTTTATAAGCTTTATCATAAAAAAGATTAATTTCGTTCATTGTATATAAAATACGTCTTTGAACAGGTTTTAATCCATCACGAACATCAGGTAAAGCACGCTCTTGGATAATATATTTTGCATATCTTCCAAAACGATCTTCCATCAATTCATCTAAGTTATATTCAATTATTTCTTCATTAATCACAATTTCTTCTTGCTTATTTTTTTTAGCCATTTTGGTCCCCGCTTGATTTTTCATTAACAAAATCAATACTATCTTCTAAAGTAAATTTAACATTTTCTTCAATTCACTCTTTACGTTTTTCTGCTTTATCACCCATTAATGTTCTAAAGGCATTTTCTGAAAGTAATGCATCATTAATTGATACTTGGATTAATTTTCTTGTTGCAGGATCCATGGTTGTTTCTCACAATTGGTTTGCATTCATTTCCCCAAGTCCTTTATATCTTTGAATTTCAATTTTTTTATTAGGATTTGCTCTAACATAATCACTTAATTCTTGTTCAGTTCATAAATAGAAAAACTCTTTTGAACCTTGTGGAGTAATTTTAAATAATGGTGGTAAGGCAATATAAATACGTTTGTTAATGATTAAGTCTTTCATATATCTATAAAAGAATGTTAATAACAATGTTTGGATGTGCGCACCATCAGTATCGGCATCGGTCATTAATATGATTTTTCCATAATTAGAATCTTCTAGTTCGAATTCCAATCCCAGCCCTGCGCCAATAGAATTAATAATTGCATTAATTTCTTCATTTTTTAATAAATCTTGAATTTTAGTTTTTTCAGCATTAATAACTTTCCCTCTTAAAGGAAGTATTGCTTGGAAACGACGATCTCTTCCTGATTTCGCACTTCCTCCCGCTGAATCACCCTCAACTAAGAATAATTCATTTTTTAATTTATCCTTACCTTGAGCTGGGGTTAACTTCCCTAACATTCTTGAATTAGTTTTACCTTTATTTTTTTGGTCTCTAATTGCTTGACGCGCTTTTCTTGCTTCTTCTTTGGCCCTTCTTGCTAACAATGCTTTATCAACAATTTTTAAAGCTGAAGGACGATTTTCTTGTAATCAAAAATCTAATTTTTCACTAGTAATTTTTTCACAAATATATCTTGCTTCACTTGTTCCTAGTTTACCTTTAGTTTGTCCTTCATATTGAATTAATTTTTCGGGAATTTTTACAGTAATAATTGCAATAAGTCCTTCTTTTAAATCAGAAGAATCTAATCTTTTATCTTTTTCTTTTAATATTCCTTCTTTTTTTGCAAAATCATTCATTGATTTTACTAGTCCGGTTTTAAACCCTGTAATGTGAGTTCCACCATCACTTGTTTTAACATTATTAGCAAAACCTAATATATTTTCAGAATAACCTTCTGTATATGCTAAAACAATTTCAACATCAATTTCTTGTTCAGTTCCTTTAATTACAATTGGGGCAGTAACTTCTTTATCATCACCTTTTAGTTCTTTAATAAATTCAATTAAACCATTTTCAAATTGATAATCAACTTGTTTATTAGTTCTCTTATCAGTTAAGCTAATTTTTAAACCTGAATTTAACAATGCTGATTCTTTTAATCTTTCAGAAATTGTTGAGAATGAAAATTTTGTATCAGAAAAAATCTTTTTATCAGGAACAAAATTAACAACTGTTCCAGTTTTAGAAGTTGTTCCTTCTTTTTTTAAATTTTGAATTAGTTTTCCACCATTACCAAATTTAATTGTATGGATCGCACCATCACGATAAATTTTTACATCAAATTGTGATGACAATGCATTAACAACAGATGAACCAACACCATGTAGTCCTCCAGATGTTTTATAACCATCTCCACCAAATTTTCCTCCGGCATGTAAAATTGAAAAAATAACTTCGGGAGTTGATTTACCTGTTTCTTTATGTAAACCAGTTGGTACACCACGTCCATTATCTTCAACTGTAATAGAATTATTTTTTTCAATTGTTACTTTAATTTCGTCACAAAAGCCAGCTAAAGATTCATCAATTGAGTTATCCACAATTTCTCAAACCAAATGATGTAATCCACGAACATCTGTTGAACCAATATACATTCCAGGTCTTTTTCTAACCGCTTCTAGACCTTCTAAAACTTGAATCGAATCTTCACTATAACTTGATTTTTTCTTTTTAATTTCCGCCATGCGCTCCCTTATTTCTCTTAACTCGGTTTTAAAAACGTGTTTTCTTAATATATACCACATAAAAAAACCAAATATAAAAAAAATATAAAAAAAATATTTTTTCTTATTTTTGCAATGCAAATAAAAAAAATTGCTTACGCATTTTTATTTTTGTAAAATTTCTTTAATTTTTGAAGTGATTAAATCGACTGCAATATCATTGTATTCATAATATGGAATAATAATATCTGCATGATGAATTGATGGTTTAACATATGCTCTATGCATTGGTTTTACAGTTGCTAAATATTGTTCAATAACATTTTCAATTGTTCTACCACGCTCATTAATATCTCTTGTTAACCTTCTAATGAATCTAATATCAGATTGAGTTTCAATATAAATTTTAATATCTGCAAGCTTACGTAACTCTTCAAAGTGTAATGTTAAAATCCCTTCTAAAATTAATACGTCAGGAGTTTTAATTTTAATTGTTTCTGATTCTTTAATCCCATGAATCTCAAAATCATAAACTGGAACATCCACAGTTTTACCAGCTTTTAAATCCTTTAAATCTTTAACCACTTTATTGATATCAATATTGTCTGGATGATCATAATTAATTTTTAGCTTTTCAGCAAGTGTTTTATTTTTGTTATCTTTATAATAAGAATCTAATGATATACATTCAACAGACTCATTTTTAAAAACTTCTGATATCTTTCCTGAAATGGTTGTTTTCCCACTTCCGCTTCCACCAGCAATTAAAATAATCTTCATTTTTCCCCCATTGATATATATTGTTGATATAATTTAATCATAATAAACTTTTAAAAGGAGGAAAAATGGGAAAAATATTAGTAATAAATGGTTCAATTGTTGAAAAAAGCAAATCTTATTCACATGCAGTCACAGAATTGTTCATTAATGAATATCAAATACTTAATCCTGATGACCAATTTGAATTCTTAGATTTAAATGATTTACCAATGGCAAATCAATCATTATCTAGAAATAACTTCAGCGAATTTTTTAATGAAGAAAATTCTGGTAAATATATAAAACAGTTAAAGAGTGTTGATAAATTAATATTAACTTGTTCAATGAATAATTTTGCAGTTCCAGCAATTGTTAAAAATTACTTGGATCACATTTTTGTTGCTAACGAAACATTTTCTTATAAATATTCAAAAAAAGGAGATGCAATTGGTTTGTTAACTCATCTAAAAGCACAAATTATTACAACTCAAGGTGCCCCAAGTGATTGATATCAATGAGGAAACTTAGCAACATATCTTTCTAAATCATTGGAATTTGCAGGGATTAAAATTAATAAACCACTTTCATTAAATGGAACTAAAGTTAAACCATTAAGTGAAATGAAACCCGAAGACGCCGCAATGACAATTGTAGAAGAAATAAAAAAAGCAGCTAAAGAATTTTAATTAAAATAATATTTATAAATAAAAAAATAGAGTCTACTCTATTTTTTTTTTTTTTTTCTAAAAAACTTACCATTTTTATTAATAAATATTTTTGTTTACTTTTAATTTCATTATCAAATGTAATTTTTTTACCATTTACTTCCATTACATATAATTCATTTTCAATTACTACTTCATATTTTCCATCTTCAAAAGGAAATTCATCATCTTCAAAATAATATTTTTTATTAGTATTGTTTAAAACTAATACTTCATGAAACCTCTTATTTAATTCATATATTTCATAATATTTATGTTCTTGTAATAATTTTTTAATATTTGTTGTTGAGTGAAATTGTGTTCTTGTATAAATAATAATATTTTCTTCACCGAAATATTCTTTTAAAAATGTTACTTTCCCACGACCCTCAAAACCGAATCGGAAATCGCTTCCGATAACTATTTTTTGAACATGTAAAACATCTTTTAAATATTTCATAAAATCTTCATATGATGTTGATTTTGTTGCTTCATTTACCTGCATCTCAAAAATATAATCGGGTGAATACAATTGATTCATAATTTCATATTTGGTTTGTTTAGCTTGTAAATTATATTTCATTTGTGTTGGCGCAATTTTTTCACTAAATGTAAAAATTGAAAAACTCATATTATTAATTTTGGCAACTACATTACCAGCATTTAAAATTTTACGGTGAATTAAATGTAAACCATCAAAATTTCCAATGCAAATGACATTTTTGTCATTTTTAAATTTAAATTCATTAACTTTTTCTTGTAAGTTTATTTTTTTAATGTTATCCATAATAGTCTTCCTTTTGGGCGATTGTTAATTCAATATTGGGATCAATTTCTCAAAGTCCCCTTTTGCATTTATAAAAACCATTGCTGATTCTTGTATAAATTGCCATAATTTCATTATTCGAATTTGAAATAAAAATTGTTTCATCTTTAGCTGCTGGCATTTTAATTGCTTGACCATGAACAATTTCTTTTAAATTTTTATATTCATAAATCGGATATTTATTAATTATTAATCCTTGATAAGTAGTATAAATGTCTTCTAAAGTTAAATTTAAATATTGCTTAGCATCTTCAATTTTAAAGTTTCCCGATTTTGTTCGTCTTAATGCAGATACATAAGCAATCGTTCCCAAATCTTTAGCAATATCTAATGCTAAACTTCTAATATATGTGCCCTTACTACAAATGGCGCGAAATTCAAGTTCCATTGATTTTTTATGACATTTTAATAAGTCTAATTTTTTTATTTCTACTCTTCTTGGTTCAATTTTGGGGGCTTCTTGTTCTTTTCTAGCATACTCATATAATTTTTTACCATTAACTTTAATTGCACTATAAATTGGTGGGTATTGTTCATAAACATAACCATTGTACTTATTAACAACCTCTTCTAAAGTTTTTTTAGAAATTTTAAATGGTGTTTGTGATTCTGAAATTTCGCCTTCAAAATCTAATGTTTTTGTAGTTTCAAATAGTTTCATTTTAAAAACATATTCTTTTTCGCTACTTAAAAAATATTCGCTAACCTTAGTTGCTTGATTGACCAAAACAATCATCAGACCACTAGCTTGCGGATCTAATGTGCCACAATGTCCTAATTTTTTTAAACCTAAACGTTTTTTTATTTTTTCTAATAATAAGTTAGATGACATTCCAATTGGTTTATCGACTAAAAAAAATCCTGATTTGTTTTTCATTGTAATCCTTTTTTATAATTATATAACACTTGTAATTAATAATTATCAAACACAAGCATTTATTTCTATATTAGATAATTCAAAATTATTTTTTATTTTTAACAGATGTATAATATTTATAGGAAGAAAAGAAAATGAATAAACAATTGAGTCTAAAAACAACTTTGGCAATTACTTTTGGTGTCCAATTATTTTTTGGTACAATCTTTGTTATTGCAATTTTATTTAGTTATTTTATTTATAAAGATATTAATCATGGCATCACATGATGAAACTGATTTATTGAACCACCATTTATCTTTTTTATCTATTGAGGATTAGTATTAATAATAATGGCAATTAATAATTTAGTTTGATTTTATTTTTTAGTGAATAACAAACAATTTTTAAAAAACAATTTAGGTTTTAAAATAATTTTTTGATGTACTTTATTTGGAGTTATTTTGTTTATTACCCAAATTGGTGTTGCTGTTTTATTAATTAAACAAAGTAAGTTTTTCACAAAAAACAATTATCAAATTTAAAAGTGTAAATAAAAAACATAAACTTGCTAGTTTATGTTTTTTATTTTATTGAATTATTTTTGGTTTTTAATTCTACTATAACCCATTAAATATGGGATTCAATATACTAATACTAGTGGTGTTCAAATACTTAAAACAACTGTTGGTAATACAAGGAATTTAATTCAGTTATTTTTATTATCAAAGATGTTTGCTTTTCATATACAAAAAATTAATGATAAACACACAAAAATAACAATTGCATACATGCTTATTTCAATGAAACTAATTACTACAAAGACTTTTTTTAATACAGCTAGTGTGTCTCAATTAAAATCAGTTTTAAATACAAATAAATTATAGAAGCTGATTCAAGCAATTTGTCAACAAGATAAAATTAATGTAATAATTGTTGTGATTTTCACAATTTTATGTCATTTTTCTTTTTCATTTTCCATAAAGTATAAATACCTGTCCCTTCACTAATATTATATTCTTTAATAACCTTCGTAAATAAATGAACTTAAAATATATAGTGGCGCTGTTTCAGCACGTAAAATATTCTTACCAAGACTAACAGGTTCAAATCCAAGAAGTTTTAATTGTTCTATTTCTTTTGGTTCGATTCCCCCTTCGGGACCAATTAAGAATGAAATTGAAGACACTTGGTTTGTTAAAGTTTCTTTTAAAGTTTTAGTTTTTTCTTCTTCTCAAGCAACTATATTAAGATCACATAAATAATTTTTTAACTCATTAATATTTTTAATAATGTTTGTAACTTTAGGAATTGTTGTTCTTTTAGCTTGCATTGCGGCAGTTTCACAAATTTTTTGTCAACGTAAAACCTTACTGTCTTCTTTTTGTTCAATAATTTTTACAATATTTCTTTTTAAACTTATTGGAACAATCTCATCAACGCCAAGTTCAGTTGCTTTTTGAATTGCAATGTCTCATTTTTGTTCTCTAATTAATGACATAATTAAAACTTTTTTAACTTTTTTTTCATTAGTTGTAAGGATATAATTAATTTTTACAATTGTTGAAGTTGGTAAAA
Organism: Spiroplasma endosymbiont of Crioceris asparagi; assembly: GCF_964020035.1. Classification (NCBI taxonomy): domain Bacteria; kingdom Bacillati; phylum Mycoplasmatota; class Mollicutes; order Entomoplasmatales; family Spiroplasmataceae; genus Spiroplasma; species Spiroplasma endosymbiont of Crioceris asparagi. Next base: position 341,863 of record NZ_OZ026475.1, on the reverse strand, counting down.
TTTCATCAATCACACAAGAAAAAACATCACCATTATAAACACATTCAATAATTTCTTGTGGTTTTAATTTGATGACATTTTTAATGTGGTGGTGATCTTTATCTTTAATAATAAATTGGTTATTTGATTTATCATTAACAAAATAACGAAACATTATTGGTCACCTTTTAATAATTTTTCAATGCGATTAGCATTATCTAAAGCAGTGTCATAAACAAATATAATTTCAGGCATAATGCGCGCACTAATTTTTTGTGCTAGCATTTTTTTAATGTATTTTAAATGTTTATTAATTTCCGCTTCAACATTTTCTAGTTTTGCATTGACATCATATGTTGAATAAAAAATTTTGGCAATTCTCTTATCGGATGTTAGTCTAACTTCGTGAATTGTTAAAGTTTTTATGTATCGAGAATTTAAAAATTCTCTTTGAAAAATAATTGTTAAAGCTTTTAAAATATCAGCTTGTAATCGTTGTCCTTTAAATGAACCCATATTATTCCTTTACATCAAGCTTAAATGCTTCAATTAAGTCACCTTGTTTAATATCATTGTAGTTTTTAATAGTTAAACCACATTCCATGCCTTCACGAGCTTCTTTAATATCATCTTTTTTATTTTTTAAACTTGATAATTCACCTGTATAAACTAACACACCATCTCTTATAATATGTACTTTTGATCCACGAGGAATAGCACCATTTACAACACGACATCCAGCAATTGTTCCTATTTCTGAGTGTCTAAATAATTCTCTTACTTCTGCTTCTCCAACAATAACTTCAGTATATTCTGGTTCAATAAATCCTTTTGCTAGTTCTTCTACTTCTTCAATTAATTTATAAATAATGTTATGCAATCTAATTGTGATTCCATCTTCTTCAGCTTTTTCTCTCACTTGGGCAATTGGTCTAACATTAAAACCATATAACAATGATTCAGATGCTAATGCTAAAGTTACATCAGAATTAGAAATAGCTCCAACTCCAGCATGAACAATGTTGATTCTGATACCATTAACATTAATTTTCATTAATGAACTCTTAACGGCTTCAATTGTTCCTTGAGTATCAGCTTTTAAAATAATGTTAATAACTTTTAATTCGTTTAATTCAATTTGATGTTTAATTGCTTCTAAAGAAAAGTTCTGTGCTTTTGTTTTCATTTCTTCTGAAATTCTTAAAGCTTGAGCTTTCGCAATATCACGTGCTAATTTTTCTTCACCTAAAACTAAGAATTTATCTCCTGCTCTTGGAACTTCATTTAACCCAATTACAATAATTGGTTTAGATGGATTGGCATTTTTTAAACGTTTTTTATTTTCATCTTCTAAAGATTTAACTGAACCAAAAGTTCCTCCAGCAACAACTGTATCTCTAATATTTAGTACACCATTTTGTACTAAAACAGTTGCAACAGGTCCTTTTGAACGATCTAAGTATGCTTCTAAAACAACCCCGCGTGCTGAATTTTCATAATCAGCTTTATATTCATTTAATTCAGCAATTAATAAAATTGTATCTAGCAATTGATTCAAACCCATTTTTTTAATAGCAGATCCCTCAACAAATGGCACATCTCCACCATAATCTTCTGCAACTAATTCATATTGCATCAATTCTGATTTAACTTTATCGGGATTAGCATTTGGTTTATCCATTTTGTTAATAAACACAATAATTGGAACATGAGCAGCTTTCGCATGATTAATTGCTTCAATAGTTTGGGGTTTTAATCCTTCATCAGCAGCTACCACAATAATAACAATATCAGTTGCTTGACTTCCACGAGCACGCATTTCACTAAATGCCTCGTGACCAGGAGTATCAATGAAAGTAATAAATTTATTTTCATGTTCTACTTGATAAGCACCAATATGTTGAGTAATTCCTCCGAATTCCCCACCAACAATATTAGATTTTCTAATTGCATCTAATAATGTAGTTTTTCCATGATCAACATGACCCATAATAGTTACAACTGGTGGTCTTTCTTTTAATTGGTCTAAATTAATATCAAATTTTATTGTGTCTAATAAGTTTTCCTTTGTCATTTTAACTTCTTTTTTGAAATCAAAACCAAATTCTAAACAAATTTCTCCCATTTGTTCTTCAGTCATTTGTGTATTTTGGTTAATAATATTTCCTTTTAAGAAAAAATATTTAACCACTTCTGATGCTGATTTCCCAATTTTTTCGGCAAATTCTGAAACAGATAGTGGTTCATTATAAACAAAAATACCATCAACCAATCCAATTGCAGATTTAGCTGATAGTTTATTTTTTAATTCTTTAGTATCTTTTATGGATTTGTTCTTTGAAACTTTAATTTTTTTATTATTGTTTTTAGCCATTGAAACACCCCCCTAAAATTTTATAAATAGTTTTTTATTTCTCTAACAAATTTTATCACATGTTGGGCATGTTTTTTAACATTATCACTCGCCTTCTCCATTGCAAATGAATTTTTAGTGATTGCTAACATTTCAATATCATTTTCTCCATCCCCTGAAGTATAGATATCATCCATTGAAACATTGGCATTAGCATGTTGTAAAATCATATTGATTCCATGAGCTTTTGACACATCTTTGTGAATAACTTCAATTAAATTTTTGTGAGTTTTTACACATTTAACATCAGGAATATCTTTAAAATATTCTCTTACTTTATCAATTCGATCAGCACTTGCTAAAAACATAATGTCATTAAGCATTTCATTATTTTCAATATCTTTAATTCCTGATTCTCAATTATCAAATTTTGGTGCCACATCATTAAAAAAGTCATTCCCGTCAATTTCTTTATCAAAAGTATAAGCTAGTGAATTTCTAATATTAGTAATTGTATAACCAATTGAAAATTCATCTTTTAATTTTGTTAAAACTTCTTTAATTTTTGGTCTTGATTCCATACTAATATTAATTGTTGCAATTAGTTGTTCGTGTTTGTCATAAACACATGCCCCATTGTTGGCGATAATATAGTCAAAATCAATTTTATTATATTTTTTAAAGTGTAAAATTTCGTCTTTAATACGTCCACTAGCAATAACAAATTTATTGCCATTATTAATTCATTCATTAATAAAATCTAAGTCTTCTTTTAAAACTTTTTCATCTTCATTAATATTAATTGTTCCATCATAATCTGATATTCATCATTTCATATTATTTACATCCAATTTTCTTTGATTTCTTTTTCAATCATCAAGAAAACCTCTTCTCCTATTTTTGTTTTTAATCCTTTTTCTAATAATCTTTGTTTTTTAACAATTGCTAATGCTTCTAAGTTAGCACGTAAATATACTCCACGACCATTTGCTTTTTGAGTTTGATCTACAAAAATTTCTCCATTTTTGTTTTTAACAACTCTAATTAATTCAACTTTAGGAAGCATTGTGTTTGTGGAAACATCTTTTCTTAAAACTTTATGTTTCATTAACGTCTTTTATTTAAAAATGTTTTTGATTCTAAATCTTCTTTAGTGATGTTTCCATTTCATAAGTTTGGAATGTCTTGTCTAGCTGAATCAGATAGTGAAAAAATATTGATTCTTGTTTTTACTAAGTTTGCCACAAGTCTTGCAGCCATTCCTTTTTTACCAATTGCAAGTGATAATTGTTCATCAGGAACAATAACTTTTGCTTCATTTTTTTCTGCATCATAATCAATACTAATTACTTTAACTGGTGATAAGGCATTAATTATAAATTTAACTTGATTTTCATCTCAGAACACCACATCGATTTTTTCACCATTTAATTCATTAGTAATTAATTTAATTCTTGATCCACCATTACCAACACAGCTTCCAATTGGATCAACATTTGGATCATGCGAAACTACAGCAACTTTTGCTCTAATTCCCGGTTCTCTAGAAACAGATTTGACTTCAATTACACCTTCATTAATTTCGGGAACTTCAATTTCTAAAAGTTTTTCTAAAAATTTAGGGTGAATTCTAGTTGCTTGAATTTGTGAATGTTTATTATCTTTTAAAACATCTTCAATATAAACTGTTAATCTTTGGTTTAATTTAATTTTTTCACCAGGAATAATACGTTTATTTCAAATTGAAATTAATGTTCCATCAATATCAATTAAGTATGAAGTTTCAGTTAAATCTCTAACAATCCCCCCAACAATTGTGCCTTTTTTTCCTTCAAATGTTTCAAAAATTTTTGCTTTTTCACCTTCACGAATTTTTTGTTTAATAATTTGACTTACTTGTAAAGCTGCTAATTTAGAAAATGATTCATTATATTCAACTGGTTCATAAACTTTATCTCCAATTGTTACATCACTACCATAAATTTTTTTGGCGTCTTCTAATTTAATATCTAATCATTCATCTTCAATAGTTTTAACGACTGTTAATTCTTTAAAAACTTTAATAATTCCATTAGTTTTGTCAATATCTACTTTAGTTATTGCTTCAGGATCAAAATGTTTTTCATATGCTTTTTGAAAACCCTCCTTAATTGCTTCAACAACTAATTCTTGGTCGATCTTTTTTTCTTCAGCAATTTCATATATTGCTTCTAAAAGTTCTTTTGTGTCTATCATGATTTTCTCCTTTTATAAAATTGAAAGAAGGCTTGCGCCTTCTTTTTAATATAAAATAATTATAACACTTTTTATCAAGGATTAATAGCTTCTTTACATAAATCTATGAAATCAGAAACCAACTCAATGTTTGGTAGTTTTGGTGTAATCCCAACCCCATGGCTTCCACTTGTAACTCAAATAACAGCTTTACCATCTTCTTTTTTCACTAATTTAAATGATTTTTCTGAATTGACAACATCATATTCAGCTCCTCATTTTTCTAAAAATTTTTCGCGATTCATAACTTCCCCTTATCTATATATATAATAGTATATTACTAATTAATATATTACCAAGGATTTTTCAATTTGTTTTGCTTCATCACTTGTTAAGAAAAATTTAATTATTTCTAAACCAAAAGCAATTGCGCCACCAATTGAACTACCAGTAATAATATTACCGTCTCTAATGGCTGCTGTATTTGATTGTAAAAGTGCTTTATCCAAATATTGTGTACATCCAGGATAATGTGTTACTTTTTTATTATCTAAAATACCAATTTTTCCTAAAACTTGCGGTGCCGCACAAATTGCTGCAACTAACTTATTTTTTTTATATTGTTCTGCAATTTCTGCAAATAATATTTCTTCTTTAAATAAGTTTTCAACCCCAAGTCCTCCACCAGGAAAAATAAATCCTTGGTATTCATCAATGTTAACATCTTTTAAATATTTATCTGGAACCACTTTAGTGCCTCAACCGCCAGTTACAAATTCAGTATTTTTAATGCCAATTAAATCAATTGATTTAATTTTGTTTGGGAACATTTTGCTTGCTCGACGAATAACATCAAGAGTTGCAATTGCTTCAGTATCTTCAAATCCTTCAATTAAGAATAATGCTAATTTATTCATAATACCTCCCTTTTAATTTATAATTTAATTATAAACTACTAGGTATTCATATGGGATTATTTAAAAGAAAAAATATTGAGAATAATAAAATTTCATATTATCAAAAAGAATACCTTCGTGGTTATCTTCTTCATAATGAAAATGAGATCGATATTCAAGTTACATGTCTAAAATATTTAGATGAAAAAATTGCCACTATTTTATTAAATGAACGCTTTGAAAGTCAAATTGCTTTTAGAATTCAAAATGCTCATGCTTTCAATACGATTGGTCTTAAAGAAGAAATTGATGTTGTGTTTTGTGATAAAAATGGTAAAGTTATTTCTACTTATTCTAAAATGCCTATTCAAAAAGTTACTGGATATTATAAAAATGCTTGATATATTTTTGTCTTTGCATCAAAAACGATTGATTTTTTAAATATTAAAGTTAACGATTTTTTAAAAATAAAAATGTAAGTTTTAACCTACATATTTTTTATATGTTTTTTTAATTTTTTCACCAATAGCTGCTTCACCAAATTTTTCAAGTGCAACGTTATATTGATTTTTTAAAATTTCTTTAAACCCGGCATCTAAATTTTGAAATGTTAATTTGCGTAATTCTTCTACACCATGATAAGTTCTTTCCTTAGAAATTTTATCTGCACAAAAAACAATTTTATCTAACGCTGACATATTTTCATCACCTACAGTATGTTTAAATACAGCATTTAAAATTTCTTCATTGTCAATTAATCATTCGTTTTTTAAATAAACATATCCCGCAAAACCATGTCACACAGATTTAGGTTCATTTAATAAATTTTTATCCATTTGAATAATTAAATTGCTTAATTTTTCATCAGAAAATTCTTTTGCAACATCATGCAATGTACCAGCAATTTTAGCAATTTGCGGATCAATATTATTAATTTTTGCCAACTCTTCTGCGCATTCACCTACATTGATTGAATGTTGTAATCTTTTTGGTGACATTTTTAAACGAGATGCTAAATACAATAATTTATTATTTATATACTCATTAACCACTGGTAATTGTTTAGACATTTCCACAGCGTCACGTAATTTTGTTGAACTTAAATGTAAATTATTAAACTTAATAACTTGAACGTTATATTTGTTTGCAATGTCAAAATTAGTTGTCATTCTTTCAAAACAAATAAAATTTACCTCTTTTAATAATTCTTCAAAACGATGTCATTGTTCTAAATTTTGTAGCTGATCAGAACCAATAATAAATGTAAATTCATTATTTGGATATTCTTTTTTTAATCATTTAACAGTATCAAATGTATAACTTGGTGCCTTACTTTTGATTTCTTTATCAACAACTTTTACATAATCTAATTTATTAATTCCTAAATTTATCATGTTAATTCGATCTTCGGGAGTTGATTTAACAGCTAATTTAAAGGGATTTTGAAATGTGGGAATTACTCAAACTTCATCAAATTTCAAAACTTCTTTGCACTGCTTAATTATACTTAAGTGATCAGCATGAAATGGATCAAATGTTCCACCTAATAAAGCTATTTTCATATTTCTCCTTAAAATATATAAATATTTTACACACAAAAAAAATATATGCTATAATATTTAAGTCGTTTGACATCACAAACTAAAGTATTCCAAATCCTTTCTTTTCTTTATTTGACAACAAGGTTTGTGATTAGTTGTTAAATCTATTTTTTATTGCAAAAGCACCTAAGGGTGCTTTTTGTTTTATTTAATTTCAAATAAATTTTCAATATCAAATGGATAAACAGCTAAATCTTTAAATGTTTTATTTAATTTATTTTCCATATCATAAATAAACATATTTTCCATATAGTGACCAACAGCAAATACATCAACGTCATTATTTTTTGCATAAACTCATTGATGTCATTTTAACTCACCAGAAATAAATAGTTTTTTAGTAATTCCATTAGCAACAATGTAATCACCACCAGCACCTGTACATATTAAGAATGAATTTGCAGTATCTTCTAAATTGGTGTGTTTTGAAACTAGTGCTTTTTTGCATTTAAATGCTTTTTTAAATTTATCAAGAATTTCTTTTTTAGTGATGTCATCATATAAATTAACTCGTAAAGTTTCTTTTAACTCACCTTTTCTTTTAATATCTTTAACATTAAATTCTTCTTCTAACATGGCAAATAAAGCACGCTTTTTAGAAGCATCATAGTTAGAGTGAATTGAAAACACTTGAATTTCATTTTTAACTAATAAGTCGAGATTTCTTTTCTTTGAAGGATTGATCATTTCTTCATCTAGATTATCAAAAATAAATGGATGACGACTAATTATTAAATTAGCGTGTTTTTTGATAGCAAAATCCACTACTTCATTTGTAATATCTAAACAAATAACAACACCTGCTATTTCATTTTGACTTGGTAAATCATAGACACTCTCTATTTGAAAACCAATTTTATCTCATTCTCCTGCTGAAGCTTGGGGAAATAAATCATTAATATATCTGTACAATTCTGCAGATTTAACTTTTGAACTCATCTTTTATCACCTTATTTATCATTTTTTTTATTTTTTTATTGTATTTTAAAGTATCTTTATATTTTTTTGTTTTGACTGGAATTTTAGAAAGTAATTTATTTTGACGTTGTTCTTCTAACAATCATTTTTCAAAATAAATTTTATTATTTTTTGTTTTTCTTAATATTGGTCCAAAATATAAATCTTTTAAATTTTTGATTTTTTTACCAGCATGCTTGTTAATTTTAATAACTTCATAAATAATGTCATTATCTTTAACAATGACTTCTGATTCAATAAAATATTTATGTTCTTTTGCTCATTGACGAATTGGTGTGTTGTTTGTATTGCAACAAATTACATAACAATCAATTAACTCACAATCTTCTTTTAAGATTTGTAAAATAGTTTTTGAACCCATCCCTGCAATAATGCATGTATCAACTTTAACGCGGTATTCTTTAATTCAACTAATACCATCAGATTTGACAATTTCAATATCTTTTTGAACTCCAAAACTATTAATATTATTTCTAGCTTTGTTTAGTGGTTCTTCAGCGACATCAGTACAATAAATTTTTTTAACTGTGTGTTTCTTAGCTAAATAAATTGGAATATACCCATGATCTGTCCCAATATCGGCAACACATTTTTCGTCTTTAATCATATTTGCAATTGCTAATAATCTTGGAGTAATAATTCCCATAATTATCCTTTAAAAAAATCTTTTAAAATTTTTGTTTTTGCATTTGCTGCATTTGGTTTAAATTTACGAATAGTTTTAGCTTCAATTTGTCTAATTCTTTCACGCGTTACTTTAATTTCTTTCCCTACATCTTCTAATGTTTTAGGATAATCATATTTTGATAAATGATGTTGAATAATTTTATGTTTATATAATTGCAATTTTTCCACTGGTGTATCAATGTGAACATCAAGATCAGAAATCGCTTTAATTAAACTATCATATGTTTCATCTTCGCACTCTTTTGCAAGATATACAATAGTTCTTAACTTAGTTGGTAAAATTCCAAAACGCATTCTAATAACTTTTTCTTCACGTGGTGATAAGATGGAAGCAAATGCTTCATCAATTACTTCTCTTAAAGCTTCTTTTTCTGTATATTCATCTGGTGAAACAATGTCTTTATCTTCAACAAAATCTCCAAAATGGGTATCATCTTCATCACCAAATGGTTTTTCTAAAATTACTGGTTCAATTGCTAATTTTTTAATTTCAGTAATTTTTTGAGGTGTAATATCTTTCCCATATTTTTCAGCAATTTCTTCAGTTGAAGGTTCTCTTCCTAATTCTTGAGTTAATTGTCTTTCAATACGAGTAATTTTATTAATTGTTTCTACCATGTGAACAGGAATTCTAATTGTTCTTGCTTGATCAGCAATTGCTCTGGTAATTGCTTGTCTAATTCATCATGTTGCATATGTTGAGAATTTAAATCCTTTTGAATAATCAAATTTATCAACAGCTTTAATTAAACCAACATTTCCCTCTTCAATTAAGTCAGAAAATTCAAGACCACGATTTAAGTGTTTTCTAGCAACAGAAATAACTAACTTCAAGTTAGAAGTAATTAATTTTTCACGACCTTCTTTAACTTCATCAGGATCATCTGATTGAATCATTTTTGCATATTCAATTTCTTCATCTTTAGTTAAAATTCTAGATGATCCAATTTGATTAAAATATGATTTAATTACATCTTGAATTTTTGTATCGTTTGAGATTAATCCCACACGATATTTTGTTGAAGTTGGTGATAAAGTTAGTTCTTGCACTTCTTTTTTCTCAACTTCATCTAATTCAACTTCAACATCGATTTCGTCTAAGTTATCAATAAACTCAATGCCGCTTTTTGTTAAATCATTAAAGAAACTGTCAATTTCTGTTTCTGTTGCTGCTGCATATTTTGTGGCAATATATTCTTGTAACATATCTTGTTCAATTTTATTACCTTCTTTTTTTGCAATTTTTAATATATTTTTTTTAAAGTCTTCAAAGTCTTTAAATTTTTTGTTTTTTAAATTCATGTATCTCCTATTTGTTTGTTTTTAAATTAGATCTTTTTCTAATATAAACTTCAAATTTTCTTGTTAATTGAAGTTTTTCTTTTTCATCTGTTGTCTTTTTAATTTTAATTGCTATTTCTTCTAGTTCTTGATTTATTTCATATTCGTCCAACGTTTGCAAAATTTCATTAAACTCTTTTTTATTCATTGTTTGTGAAAAACAATTATTTCAAATACTATATAGTTCATCCAATAACGTTTCATCATAATCGGTAAATTTTTGTATTAAATAATTAAAATTGTTACCTTTATATGTTTTATGATTATATTCATTAATTATAAATTTAGCAATTTTTAAATAAATTTTGTTTTTAAATTTATAAAGAATTCTTTCGATTTCAGTTAAAAATTTATCATTTTTAATCAAATCATTAATAAGCCGTTTTTGAACTAACTCATATTTAAATTGATTAATATCTTTAAAATTAAAAGTTTCTTCTTGAATGTTAGGAATTTCACTCAATTCATCTGGGAATGGTTCTTGAAATTCTTCTTCTTCAGGAATAAAGTTGGGATAAAAATCTTGTTTAATATTAACACCACTTAATTTAGCTAATTGATCACTAAGCGAATTAATATCAACTTTAGATAATTCTGATATTTTTTGAATCCCCATTTTTTGAACAATTGGATTACCAATTCTTTTAAGTAAATCTAAGCATTCACTAATAAATTTATCTACACTTTTAATATCAGAAAAATCAGTTTTAGCTTTGTAATAATTAATTGTGAAGTCGACAACATGATTAGGATTAGCAATCATATCATTGATTTCTTTTGTTTTATTTTCAATTACTAATTCATCAGGATCTTTATCTGTAGGATTTTTAACAATTTCAACATCATAGTTGAAATCTAATAATTTTTTTGCCGCCTTTATAGTGGCGTTAATTCCTGGGTCATCACCATCTAAGAATAATTTAAATTTTTTAGTTGAGTGAGAAATAATTTTAATTTGTTCATCACTTAAATTAGTCCCCATTATTGCAATAGCATTTTTAATTCCGATGCGATTTAAAGCAATAACATCCATAAATCCTTCTAAAATAATAACTTCATTTTTTTGACGAATAAATTCACTTGCATGAAAATAGTTATATAACAAATGTGATTTTTTAAAGATAAGATTTTCTCGAGAGTTAATATATTTTGGTTTTTCATCTTTAATAATTGTTCTCGCAGAAAACCCAATAGTTTTTCCATCTTCATTTAAAATTGGAAAAACAATTCTATTAAAGTAATTAGAATCAAAGCTTGTTCCCTTTTTATAAATTATTCCTGAATCAATTATTGTTTGTTCATCATGTGATTTTTTAATTAAAATTTTATAAAGTTCACCTGGCGGGATATTAAAAATTCCAATTTCAAACTTTTTAATATCGGCATCAGTAAATTTACGTGATTTTAAATATTCTAAATATTCTTTGGCATTTCGCACAATTTTTTGTGCCATAAAGATTTTTTTTAATTCTTCATTTAAAGCAAACAATTTTTCTTCGGCATCACTATATTTTTTTTCACGTTTTTCAAATTTAAAATTTTTAATTTTAATATTGTATTTTGTAGCAAGAAAATCAACCGCTTCATAAAAGTTAATATTTTTGTATTTCTGTACAAAAGATATTGCTGTCCCCCCGACACCACAAGGAAAACATTTAAAGATTTTTTTACTTGGAGTTATTTGTAGTGAAGGATCAGAATCATTATGAAATGGACAAACTGCTCGAAAGTTACGACCATGTTTTTCAATTTGAATAAAAGAACCAATTACATCAGCTATATCTAGTTGATCCAAAAAGTCTTTAATATCTTGTTCGCCAAGTCTTCCTTCAACCATTGAAACTCCTTTTATTTTTTGTTTTTAATAATATAATTAATGATTTCTGAAATCAAAACACGTTCTTGTTTCATTGTATCTCGCTCTCTGATTGTGACACATTGATCGTTTATACTATCAAAGTCAACAGTGATACAAAATGGTGTCCCAATTGCATCTTGACGACGATATCTTTTACCAATTTGACCCGCTAAATCAAATGTTGCATTTAACTCTTCTTTAATTTCATCAAAAATTTGTTTTGCTTGTTCTGCTTGTTGTTTTTGTAATGGCAACACAGCAACTTTGTATGATGCAAGTGCAAATGGCAATTTAAGAATTGTTCTCATATCTTCGCCAACTTTTTCTTCATCATATGCATTACAAATAGTTGCCAAAAATAATCTTTCTACCCCAACACTTGGTTCAATTACATAGGGAATTTCTTTTTGATTAGTTTGGGGATTTAAATAGCTTAAATCTTGTTTGCTTTCTGCCATGTGACTTTTTAAATCAAAATCAGCACGGTGCGCAATTCCCCATAATTCCCCAACTCCGAACGGAAATTTGTATTCAATATCAACTGTTCTTTTTGCATAGTGTGCCAGTTCATCTTTTGAGTGTTCTCTTAAAATATAATTTTCTTGTTTAAAAAGCATTTTGTTTTTCAAAAAATTATTTACTTCTTGTAGTCAATATTCAAATCAATCTTGTTTATCATCTTTTGAAAAGAAAAATTCTAACTCCATTTGTTCAAATTCTCTAGTTCTAAAAATGAAGTTACCAGGGGTAATTTCATTTCGGAAACTTTTACCGATTTGTCCTACTCCAAACGGTAATTTTTTTCTAGTTGATCTTTGAATATTTTTAAAATTAATAAAAATTCCTTGAGCAGTTTCAGGTCTTAAATAAACAATTGAATTTTCATTTTCAATTACACCTTGGTTAGTTTTATACATTAACATAAATTTTCTAATACTTGTAAAATTTTGTTTTTTACAAATTGGACAAGGAATTGCTTTTTCTTTAATAATTCTTTCTAAATTTTCGTCTGAAGGATCAGTAATTATTTCTTTTGTAAATTCTTCAATTATTTTATCTGCTCTCATTCTTGTCTTGCATTCTTTGCAATCAATTAATGGATCACTGAAATTTTTTAAATGTCCTGAAGCTTTTCACACCCCATTATTTAATAAAATGGAAGAATCTAAACCAACATTTAATTCATTATTTCTTACAAAATAATTTCATCATGTGTCTTTAATATTTTTTTTCAATTCAGAACCAAGTGGACCATAGTCTCAAGAATTTGCTAGACCACCATAAATTTCAGAACCTTGAAAAATAAAACCATTAGATTTTAAGAAAACAATTAATTTTTCCATATCTAATTTAATGTTTTTATTACTCATGTTTTTCTCCTAATTGAATATATGTTAAATTAATATTACTATATGTCAACACATTATAAGTGTTTATAAATACTTTTTCATAGCTTCTTTGTTTAATTTTATATATTTGCTTGTTTTAATTTCTTTAAATGCTGGAATGCTAATCCCTAAATCATTGTTGTAATAATTTATTAATGTACTATTTAAGACTACTAAATCTTCAATATTTCATGGCATAAAATAAGCACTATATAAATTTTCACCTTTAAATGCAAGCAACATTTTGATAAAACTATCAGGATGTTTTTGTTTTTTATCAAAACATCTTATGCAAATAAATTGTTTTTTTGCAAAATCAAATCTCACAAATTTAGAATTTCTTCGCTTACAGATTAAACATTCTTCTAAATTTCAATCTGCTCCTGTGTTTTTTAATAATTTAAAAATAACTAAAACAAATAATTGAAATGCCTTATCAATAGCACTTTCAATTTCTGAAAAATAAAATAATAATAATTTAAATGTTTCATTATCGGGAAAATTATTATCAAACAAAATATCAAGTAAAGAAGTAAAAGTTGCTGTAAATAAGTATAATTCATAACTTTGAGTTATTTTATTAAAGTCTTTTTTTAATACCCCTGTTTTTAATTTTGATAACCCATCTGCTTTTAAACTTTCAAAAAGCTCAAATTCAGAATAAGAAAATAATTGCACAGAAAACTTATTTTTAGATTCTGGTTTATTAACGCCCAAAGCATAAAAAATAGTTTTTCCCTTTTCTTTAGAAAAAACTTTAACAACATTTTTGTTATCTTCAATTTCATTATTGCTAATAACAAACCCATTAATTTTTTTTGTTGACATTTTTTAATCCTTATCAATGTATCCTAGTAGTTTGACTTCATTTCTAATTTTTCTTCAATCACGAGATACTTTAACGAAGAATTCAATAAAAATCTTTTTACCAAAAAACGCTTCTAATTCTTGACGTGAATGAGTGGCAATTTCTTTTAACTTCGCTCCACCCTTACCAATGATGATTGGTTTTTGACTTTCACGTTCGCAAAAAATAGTTGTGGCAATTCTAATAATATTTTTTTCTTCTTTAAATGAATCAATTCTAATTGCAGATGAATGTGGAATTTCTTGACCTGTTCTTAATAAAATTTGTTCTCTGATAATTTCTTTTGCCATAAAATATTCATCTTTATCAGTAAATGCATCTTTATCAAAAAAGTTATAATCAAGATTTGGCAAAATTTGTTTAATTGTAGCAATTACAAAATTAATGCTTTCAAAACTTTTAATTGAAATCGGAATAATTTTATTAAATTTATCAAATTTAGTTTTTCATTCAGCTATTTTTTCCTCGATTTCTTTTTTACCAACCAAGTCTGCTTTAGTGATTAGTAAAATTAAAGGCACTTTGGTATTTTTAACTTTTTCTAAAATCAATTCATCATTAGTGCCAATTGTTTCATTAGCTGGTGCCAACATTAAAATACACTCTACATCTCGCACACTGTTAAGTGCTGTTTTATTCATAAACTTTGATAATTCATTATTTTCTTTGTGTGAATGAACACCTGGAGTATCAATAAAAATTAATTGTGAATCTTGATCATTATAAATCCCCAAAATTTTGTCTCTAGTTGTTTGAGCTTTGTTTGTTACAATTGAAATTTTTTTACCAATTACACTATTAACAAATGATGATTTTCCCACATTTGTTCTTCCAATAACGCTTATAAAACCACATTTACCCATATTAAGACATACCTTGTAATTTTGTAACAAATGCTGGTATATAAATTAGAAACCCAGCAATTGAAGCTGTAAAGACATTTAAAATACTTGCAGCTGCACAAATATCTTTAATCTTTTTTGCTCTTTGATTATATTCAAAACTTAATAAGTCAACAAAGTTTTCAATTGCTGTATTGATAAATTCAAACCCAACAACAACTCCAATAATAAATACAATAAGTGCTCATTTTTCTGTTGATAAATCCAATCACACACCAAACACGATTGCTAAAAATGTCACAACAAAATAGACAAATAATGTTGATTCTTCTCTAAACGCAGTAATTACACCTCTTAAAGCATTTGAAAATTTGTTTTTTGTTTTTAAAACAAAACCACTTCTTTTTCGATTATTTTTGTTGTCAGCCATTTTATTCACCAATCACTTTTTCTATATTATACTTTATATTTAATTCATGTAAAATGTCATCTGTTAATTTAAACATTTCATCTTCTTCTTTTTCACCAAGTTCATGATCATAACCCATAATATGTAAAAGTCCATGAACAAAGCATCATGCCATTTCAGTTTTAATGTCATGATTAAATTTTATTGCCTTGCGATTAGCTTCATCAAAAGCAATAAAAATGTCACCTAACTCTTTTACATTAGATTCAATTAAATTATCTTCAGCTGGAAAAGAAATCACATCACCGATTTTTTCAACTCCACGATATACTTTTTCAATTTCAAGCGATTCTTCATCTGATATAAAAATAACTGATAATTCTAAATTTTCTTTAATATCTAGAATTTTTTTTGCTGCAAATAATAATTCTTCAAATATATTTTTATAGTTATCAATTAAATTATTTTTATTATATTTATCAAAAAAATTAATTTCATTCATGTTTTAGCCTATCTTAAATATGTTACTAATTAAATAATACATAATAGAAGTGTTATTTAAAAATATAATTGCATTTAACTTTGTTAAATAACTATATTTTAAATCAGGCTTATCAATTACAAAATTATTATCTTTTTTTAATAATTGCTCTCATTTAATTTGATAAATAGTTTTATTAGCTTCTAATTCTAAATATTGAAATTTGTCTTTTTCTAAATTTTCTTGAATTGAAAAATAAATTTCTTCCTTGATTTCTTTATCTTCTTCAGAATAATACATGTGTTCACGCAATTGACAATTAATTGTTTTTGGAACTTTTACAAAAGTTCCAATTGTTAAAAATCCACATATAATTAAAATAATTAAAAATAAATATTTTTTACTCATGATGAACCTCATAAAAATAATTTGCTAAGCGTTCATCACAATCACTTACAAGAATTAGTTTGTTAGGAAATTCTTGAATCAGTGAAGATAATAACATCCCTTTAAGTTTTATTGAACAATCACTGAGTGCATTGTTTATTAATATAACTTTTTCTTTACATGAAAATAAGGCAATGAAATTAATAATTTGCTTTTGTTGATTATTTAACTCTACACCGTTATTGAAAATAATTTTATCTAACTTAATTCCCCCATTTTCTAAAACATCTAACAACTTATGCTTTTTTAAAATATTTAAATCAATTTTATTTTGAAAATTTTGGAGATTTTCTCAAACAGTGCCAAAAAATAATTTGCTTTTATCAGAAAGATAAAATACATTATTTCTAATAGATTCGCTTTTTATAGTGCTAATATCAACATTATTTATTTGTAGGACTCCATTATAGCCACTATTTATACCAGCAATCGTTTTAAATAAGTGTTCAACTGCTTGTTGATTTTTAAAAGCAAAGAAGACATTATTTTTAATATCAACATTAATAAATTTTGAATTAGATTTACTTTTAGAAAAGTTAACAACTTGGATAGAAGTAATTTTATTATTAAGTTTTATTTTAGTCGTTTTAGTAATTTTAAAAATAAAACTTAATTCATGACTTCATTTTTTAAAGTGTGGCATATTGAAACTAATATTTATTACAAAATCTAAAAAATAATTTAAATAAGACGATAATGATACAAACAAAATTAAATCCATAATTTTTATTTCTTCTTTGCGAATTAAAATTATTGCAAAATATAACATAATTATTAAAAATATTTTTCCTAGGAAATTTACAAAACCACTATGTAAAATATTGCCAGTTTCTATTTCATTTAAAGTTTTTTTTAATGTTTTATAATTACTACTAATTTTATTTAAGTATGTAATTTCTAAATTTTTATTTTTAAGATCTTCATGTCCTTCAATGGCTTCTTTAAAAAAATAATAAAAATCATTATTTTTATTATCAAAATCAGATAAACTTTTTTTATTTATGAGGTGAAAAATATATGTAATTAAAATATGAATTAAATTTTCTAAAATAATTAAGATTGCTAAAAATTGTGAATAAAAGTATAAGACTAACAATATAAATATATAAACCATCAATTTTGAAGGTAGTTCTACGGTAACTTTGACAATAAATTCAGCGATATTGGAAATATGATTATACTTTCTATATCATTCATCTGGAGCCACTGCTTGAAACTCGGCAGGATTTTTAAAAAGAATTTTATTAATAAATTTTAAAAAGATTTTTTCTTTTAAATGATTTTTAATTTCAACAACATTTTTATCAAGTAAATAGTTAATTAAAAAGATTGCTAAAAAAATTAAAAGATATATTAAAAAGATGGTTTTATAAACATTTGTATTAATTAAATAAATATTGTTCATATAAATTCGCAAACAATTTCCAGATAAAATTATTAAAAATGATAGAAACATTCCAGCAATTAAATGAATTATTGTATCTACAAAAATATCTTTAAAAAATGTAAATCACTTAAGATTATCTTGTGCTTCACGATAATACTTTTTAATAATTTTAATTGTGGCAAATACCCCATTATATCTTTGTTCAATTTCTCTTAGTTTAAATCATTTAATTTTTTTATATGCAGGATCAGAAATTAAAATTTTGTTATCTTTAATCATATGAGCTATTACAAAATGATTATCATTAACAGCATTTTTAACTCATAAAATTATGGGAAACTTTATACTACTTGTTGTAAGTTCTTCCATCGAAGAAGTATATGCTTCAAATTCAATGCCATATTTATACAAAACTTCTTCAAAAATTTTAAAATTTAAATCTGTTGCAGGTAATTGGTTTTCTAATTTAAATTCACTTAACTCATAATTTAAATTTAATAAATTATTAACGAGCATTGTTAAAACCGAGTGACCACAATCACTAGTTCGAACTTGTTTAATATGTTTAAATTCTTTATTATTTATCATACTTTAAACATCGTAAGAAAAACAAAAAAAGCACCTAAGTGCTTTTTAAAAGTTAATTATAATTGATGTTTTTGTGCGGCTTTAGTGGCTTTTTTTTGCATATAAGCATCTCATTTTGGTTTTAATTTTAATGCTTTGGCAGCTCTATCAGCTTTTAATTTTTCTAATTCTTTTAATATTACTTCTTTTTTAACTTCAGCTTTAGCATTGTTTTCTGCTTGTAGTTTAGCAATTTTTTCTGCATCAGTGAATCTTTTTGCTAAGAATTCATTGTTGTACATTGCATTGCTCATAACAGTTGTTGCTTTTTCTTCTAACCCAGCAATTTTTCTATCAGTAATTACATTGAATCTAAATTCTGGATCATCATAATATCTCATTTCTTGTTCATAAGCTTCAACACTAGTTTCTTTTAGTTTTGAGAAATAAACTTTATTATCAACTAAGACAAATGGTATATAAATTAGTAAGTCAATTCCGAAGTTAATAAATGCTGGAATTAATGCTCGATAATCGATTGTAGAAATAACTCCCCCAATAAATCATGGTGTTGTTCATGGTGCAGCCATGATTGTTGGCATTTTTACAAGGTTAACTTTAATAAAGAATCATGCAACAAACAAGTTAGCAACTTGTGTAAAGATAAATGGAATTGCATAAATTGGATTTAACACAATTGGGAAACCAAACATAACTGGTTCATTAATTTGGAAGCATCCTGCTGGTGTTGCATATTTAGCAATTTCTTTTAAGTCTTGACGTTTTGAGAAAATGAATGTTGCCACTAATAATGTTAGTGTACATCCAGCCCCACCAATGAATACGAATGAATCAAAGAATGGTGAACCAAATATTCCCATTTGTCCTGATGCTTTGGCGGCATCATATGATCCCGCTGCATTAACTAAGTCTTGGTTCATTAACACAATCATTGTAAAGATTGGTGTAAAGATTCCCATTAATAAATTAGTTCCATGAATTCCAAATAATCAGAATACTGAAACGAAAAATACATAAACTAGCGCAATCCCAATTGACCCATTACCTGTGGCAAACCCTAAGAATGGTGTTGTAAAGAATTGGTAAATTGCTTGTGCTAATCCAAATCCGGTATAGTCAGTTGTAATTTTTTGATAGTTCATTGATAAAATCAAATGACCATGAGTTAGTACAGCTTTAATGATTGATGAACTACCAGGATTTAGGATTGCTCCCATTCCATTTCCAGAATTATTAGTTTTACCTGCAGCAAAACTAATCATTGATGAAAGAATTGATTGATCATGACTACTTAATGATTTAATATAGTCGTTAACACCATCTAAACTACTTTGATGTGAAAAATTATTTCAAATTTCATTATTTCATCATGAAGGCATAGCATCAGGTTTTGGTAAAGAAGGTAAACCTGCTAATCAATCTTGAAAACCCTTCATGTCTTCAAAACTTTGTGAAAAGTTTTCCCCTGCTTGTACATGTCATGTTTGTCAAATCATTGCTGGTCCAAATACCAACATTACTAATCCTGAAACACACATCAATGTTAATACTGATGGTAAAAACACAGAAAATGATTTTCCAACTGCTGGTGGTACACCATCAGGAAGTTTAATTAACAATGCTTTTACTTGAGTTAACTTAACGAATACTTCAGTTGTAAAAATTGTAATTAATATTGCTGTAATTAATCCAGGTGCCCCTTGAACAAATGATACACTACCTAATGCAGATAATACTAATGCTGCAGTTGATAATAATCCAGCAATAATTGGTTCTGCAAAATTTTTACTTAGTGAAAGAAAGTAACCAAATAAGAATGAAAAGTAAATTGAAATCATTCCGATTGTTGCAGTTGATATGTGCCCTAAGGCTAGTCCAAATATTGTTGATACTTTGTGTCATGCAATCTCATTTAAGATTGTGGTATCCCCAACCTTAACGATTCCTGAACTAATTAATTCAGAAATTTGTGCATTTGTTAAATCTGGATGAGCGATTTTACAAATCAACCCAAGTATAGAAACATACCCTGATCCAGCACCACCAAATCCAATTGCATTTATTAATGTTCCAATTGAACCGGCGATTATTAATGGGATAAGTGTGGCAAAGGCATCTCTAATCGCACCCAGATGTCTTTGTTGACCTAATTTCCCCATGAAAGGAACTAACTTATTCTGAATAAATGAGCCCCTCTCTTTAGAACGAAATTCTTTTTCCATTTTGTATATCCTTTTTTATTTAAATTTTTTGCTATTTTTTATTTAATTTTTTTTGCTATTTTTTATTTGTGAAAAAAAGTTTGTACATTTCAATAAACTCTTTAGCTAATATCATAATTGTTTGTGTATTTAAAAGTTGATCTTCAGCGTGAATAAATAAAACGGGAGCACATATTTTCACACCATCTGCTTCTTCTGAAATAACATCCATATGTGCTTCTCCTGCTTCGGCAATGCGTGTATCAGCTTCTGCTAATTTAGTCATTGCTGTATCAAAATCTTTTTCTTTTGCATAATTAATTGCCTCAAGTGCTAAAGATTTTGCTTCACCAGAATAAGCAATAATTTTAAAAGAAATTTCTTCAAAATTTAATTTATTTTGTGGCATCGCTAATAACTCTTTCTGCTAATTCGACAGCATCTTTACCTTTACCTAAAGCATAGATGTTTGATGGAATTAATTCCACTGGAGTTGTTGAAAGCCCTTTTAATTCTTTAACGGCATAACTAACTTGTGGACCCACTAAAACTACATCCCAATCTTGTAATTCTGGTTTGGCTTGTGCTATTCCTTTTGCTTCAATTTTGTAATCTAAGTTGTTTAGAATGCAATGATTGTTCATTTTTTTTACAAGCATGCTTGTTGACATACCTGCTGAACAAACTAATAATATTTTTTTACTCATATTTCTCTCCCTTTTACTATTATATATTTTATTTACAAAATGTATATATAATAGATATATATAAAAATAAGGAAAAATATGTCATTAGCTTATTGTTTAGTTCCCCTGTTTGTTTACCTATTGATTTATATCATTTGTGAAGTTATTGAACGAATTTTTTATCGCAAAGTAAAATATAAAATGCACATCTATATTGCCATGGCAATTATATGTGCATTGTGTTTAATTGCAATAACTGCAATCTATCTTTTAAAATAATTCTTTGGCAAAATTCAACATTAGTTGAATTTTTTTCTCCGCTTTTTTTGATTCAATTAAACCAAGTTGTTGTTTTAAACGTAAAATATTAATTTTAAAGGCGATTTTTTCTCGTTTTAAATAGACTGTTTTAATACGTTTTTCAAAATAAGTTTCAATGGAATTCATACCCGTTACAAACCCTGTATAAGAAATTTTAGTTTTCTTCTTATTAAAAATTGCTTGATTAATTTTAATTCTTTTAATAAACTTTTGGTCTGCGTTGTATCACATAACAGTAATTTCTTCTTCATTAAATTTTGTAATTTTAAATGCAACTTTATTAATTCGGCCACTTCCACGATAAAATCCATTTTCTTGAATCTCAGTCATTTGTAAATTTGGATGTAAATCTTTTACAATTAAATTAAAAAACGTCTCTCTGACTTTTTCTAAATCAAACTTGATCTTTGCATTAATAAATAATTTAATTGTTCTTGCCCTTTCTTCAGACATTGACACATAAATTTTTTTGCTAATCTTTTCTTCTTGATTTAAAAATTCTTGTTCTAGTTCTTGAATTTCTTGTTTATTTGTTATTAAAACACTTTTTATTTCTTTCATATTCTATTTCCAATTAATTAATTTTATATTAACATATTTATAGGAGATAAATAATGGACATAATCTTATGAGTTGCTGGAGTCATCTTTGCAATTCCTTGTATAATTTGAACAATAATTATTTATTTTGAAAGAACTCGTAAAACTTTCTTTAGATGAAAAAAACCATTTTTAACTACTTTGTTTGGAATTTCATGAACAATTTTTATTATATTAATAATTGTGGCTTTCGTCTGTTATTAAAAAACAAACATCTTACAACAGAAAATAAAAAACTGCTAGCAAGCAGTTTTTTTGTTTTTAAAATTTTATTGCAAATCTAATAAAGTCAATTTGCTCATATTCAAGAATCGCTTTTTTTGGTTGACCTTTAATAAAGTATTTAAATGTTAAAACATTATTATTTACATCAATTAGTGTGCCATTAAATTCTAATTCTTTAGTTTGTACAAAGAAATATTGTTCTAAAGAATTTTTTAAAGTATCTAATGAGTCAACTTTACGTTCGGCTCCAGCTGAAGAAACCTCTAACATATAATCATCATCAATATCTGCAAATTCTCTATCTAATAAATCAGAAATTTTTTCATTATAAGTTACTAAATCATCAAATGATATTAATGAATTATCTTTGTTTTCTAAAAGTATTTGTAAAATTGTTGATTCAAACTCTTCATAAATGTTAATTTTATAAATTTTAGTTTTACTGTCTTGAAAAAAACTTTCAATGTTAGTTTTTAGTTTTGGTAATATATCTTGTAATTTCATTTACTCCTTAAAAATTAAAAGATATTTGTTCATCATCTTTTAATGACTCTACAACTTTTAATTTAATTAATAACGCCACATGTGTTTGGTTCACTTGAGTGCGTCGTTTTAAATCTTCAACTGAAGAAATTGATCGTTGATTTCTAGCATCCACTATTGATTTTGCCACAGCTTCACCTAAAGAATCAATAGCAATGAATGGTGGAATTATATATTTTTTACCATTTATTTCATGAACTGTATAGTTTTTTTCATCACTTAATGAAAAATCAATGTTTTTAATTTCAATTCCACGTTCATACATTTCTAACATAACTTCATATGTGGTAATTAATGAATCTTCTTTAGTGCTAGTATCTCAGGTTTTTTTTCGCTCTAAAATATCATTTAATACTTGTCTAATTTTTTCTTCACCTTTTAACATATTTTCCATATCAAAGAATTTTGCTTTTGCTGAATATCAAGCCGCATAATATTCTTCAGGATAATAAATTTTATATCATGCAGTTCTATATGCCATTAATACATAAGCAGTTGCATGAGCTTTCGGGAACATATATTTGATTTTTAAACACGATTCAATATATCATTCGGGCACGTTATGCTGTTTCATTTCCACAATATCAGCATCACTAATTCCTTTTCCCTTACGCACTGATTCCATAATTTTAAATGCTAAGGATGGATTTAATCCTTTATCCAATAAATAAACCATTATGTCATCACGACAACCAATAACTGAAGAAATATCTGCAATCTTGTTTTTAATTAATGTTTCTGCATTTCCAACATACACATCAGTTCCATGAGATAATCCTGAAATTTGTACTAAATCAGAAAATGATTTTGGTTTAGTATCAGATAACATTTTTCGCACAAACGTTGTTCCAAATTCTGGTAAACCAATTGACCCTGTAGTCTCATTATTAACTCTTTCTGGTTTAATTCCCAAAACATCAATGTTAGAAAACAAACGATAAACTTTTGGATCATTGGTTGGTATAAATTGAGGATCAACACCTGTTAAATCATATAACATTTTTAAAACTGTAGGATCATCATGACCTAGAATATCCATTTTTAACAAGTTGTCATGAATGGCGTGAAAATCAAAGTGAGTTGTTAGTCATGATGATTTACAATCATCAGCTGGATAATTAACTGGAGTAAAATCTTCAATTTCATTAGATTTAGGTAAAATAATAATTCCTCCAGGGTGTTGTCCTGTTGTTCTTTTTACCCCGATTGCCATTGAAGCTAATCATTCAATTTTTGCTTTATTCATTGGTAATTGATGTTTTTCAAAATAGCCTTTAACAAATCCAAAGGCAGTTTTTTCAGCAACAGTTGAAATTGTTCCGGCACGGAAAACATTATGTTCACCAAACATTTTTTTTGTAAAGTTATGGGCTTTGGCTTGATAATCACCAGAAAAGTTTAAATCAATATCAGGAACTTTATCCCCGTCAAATCCTAAGAAAGTTTCAAATGGAATATCATGTCCATCCCCAATTAATAATGCACCACAATTAGGACAATTTTCATCAGGTAAATCAAATCCACATTTAATTTCAGGATTAGTATCAAAGTTAGAATATTTACATTTTTCACAACGATAATGTGCTTTTAATGGATTAACTTCAGTAATTTTTGCAGCAGTTGCCACAAATGATGAACCAACTGATCCACGTGATCCAACTAGATATGAATCATCATAACTTTGTTTTACAAGTAAATGAGAAATTCAATAGATAACTGAAAATTTATGTTTAATAATTGAATCTAATTCTTTTTTTAAACGAGCTTCAACAATTTCTGGTAATTTGTCACCATACATTGCTTTTGCATTTCGATAACACTCATTAATTAACAAGTCTTCTACATTATTAATTGATGGTGGATAACTTCCCATTTTAACTGGTTCAACACTTGCGTCTACCATTGCAGCAATTAAATTTGGGTTTTTAATTACAATATCATAAATCAATTGTTCATCTTTTAATCATGCAAATTCTTTCAACATTTCATCAGTATTTCTTAAATGTTGATCAGGGTAATTTTTAATACGCCCTTTATAATCAAACAATGGATGAGCTCGCCCTTGTAATCCTTTTGTCTCAATATAAATTTCTCGAATAATTTTTTGTTGTGGATTTACATAATGTGCATCTGAAGTTCCTACTAATAAGACATTATTTTTAAGACATAATTCAATAATTTTTTTAATCATTTTTTTTAATTCATCTAATTTTAAAGCACCTGTTTCTAACAAATTGTTATACACGCTTAATGGATGAATTTCTACATAATCAAATTTTTTAATTGTTGCTTCTAAGTTATCAAATGTTCCTGTTCTAATTTGTTCAAATATTGGTGAATTTTGACAACCAGCCCCAATTAAAAGATCTTTAGTTTTCATATTTCATAAGTGAGAATATAAAATTTTTGGTTGCTCCATAAAATCATCAACATGAGAAAAAGAAATAATTTTATATAGTTGTTTTAACCCTTTTTGGTTTTTTGCTAAAATTTGAACATGTTCTGGTCGTGGACGAACAAGATTTTGTTTTGTGCCTTCTAATTCGAATAATTTATTTCAGTCTTTATCATAAATAATTTGTAAATCTTTTTTTGTAAAATTAACAATTCGTTCATATAAATTAGCTAAAACTTCAGCATCATAATCGGCTCTATGGGCAATTTTGTCATCATATAAAATTCCATATGCTTTACAAACTGTTCCTAAACGGTGATTTTTTAAATCAGGTTTTAGTGCTCTGGCAATAGTAAGTGTATCTAAAACTGTATTTTCTAATTTTGGTAATCCTAGTTTTGTAACTCATGCATTTAAAAAGTTAAAGTCAAAGTTAGCGTTGTGAGCCACTAAAATTCCATCTTTTAAAATTTCATAAATATGGGCAATTTCTTTTTCAATTGGGTTTTTATCAGATAATTGATCATTTGTAATATGAGTTAATTCTGTTGTAAATGCTGAAATCGGTTTTCTTGGTTTAATTAAAATATCTACTTTTTTAGTTTGTTGCCCTGGTTCATAAATGTTTGCCCCAAACTCAATAATTTCGTCAAACTCCGGAGATAACCCTGTAGTTTCAATATCTAGCACAACTAATTTTTGTTCTTTGATTTTTAATCCTTTGGGATTTTTAACAAATCAATAATCATCATTAACTGCCCCAACTTCAACACCATAAATTAATTTCAATGGTTTTTCAGCACCTTTATTAACTGCTCTTAAAGTATGGAAAGCTTCAGGAAATGCTTGAACATTTAAGTGATCTGTTAATGCAATGGCATCTCAATTTCATTTTTTAGCAGTTTTAATATATTCAGATATTGATGATACCCCATCCATAATAGACATTTTTGAATGAATATGTAATTCAGTACGTTTTTCAGTTGCATCATCAGTACGAAAAATATCTTTAGAAGGAATTTTTTCAAAGTCATTAATCATAAAATTATAACCTTCATCATATTTTGAATAATTATAATCTCCCTTAACAGCAATTCAATCACCAACTTTAATTCAATCTTCTTCGGCAAAATTAGCTGATTCATCAAATGCAGTTGGTGCATTTGTTCTTGGAAAATGCACACATTTAATTGCTGATGTTTCATCATTTATTGAAAATAAATAAAGGTTGCGTCCCGATTTAGAAACTTTCATTTCTTTTTTAAATAATCGTCCGTGCACAACAACGTTTCGCGCACCCTCTTCTAATTTTTCTAAATTATTATAAGTTGGTTTACCAAGTTTGTAATTAAAGTTTTCTTTTTGATATTTATCAACTTTTGGTCTAGTAGTTCTTTGTTCCACTAATTTTTTGTTTTCAGCAACACGTTCTTTAACAGTTGAACCATTTTCTTGCATTTTAATTTTTAACTCAATATCAGAAAACCCATATTTAATAATGCGTTCTTGAAGATATTGACGTTCTTTAGAAAATTCTTTAAATTGAATATCATTAAATGCCAAAAAATATAAATCATTTTCAATTAACTCCATACTATCGGGAGAAATTAAAGTAAAAATACCATTTTTTATTCGTGATTTTTTGGCAATTATATATTCAACACAACCAAATAAATTTTCTTTATCTAGTTGAAAATTGCGAATTTTAAAATTCACTTTAATTGTAATATCGGGCAAAGCATTAGCAAGTTTGGTTTCAAAATCATCTAACACATCATATGGAAAGAAATTATTAACTTCTAAAAAAATGCGAATTTTTTTGTTTGTTTTAGATGCAACTGGTGTAGCAAAAAAACCTGCATCTTCTAACAAAGATTTTTCTTGATCACTTAGCGTTAAGTTAATTTTTTCAAAAAAATATTTGACTTCTTGTTTCATATTTTAAATCCCTGGATTTCCAAATAACATAATTCAATAAAAGATAAATAATGTAAATATTAAAGAATCCAAGCGATCTAATGCTCCTCCATGCCCTGGTATAACATTAGAAAAATCTTTAATGTCTACAACACGTTTTACATATGAAAAGGCAATATCACCAAACATCGAAATAATTGGTGTAATTAAACAAAATAATACTAATAAAATACAAATTGAAGTTTTAGAGGCATTTTTTAACATGTCACCAAACATATGTCAATCACTTGTTCCATAAAATAAAGATATTGCAATTGCTACACCAATTATAAAAGAGAAACTAAAACCAATAATTGCCCCTTCAACAGTTTTTTTAGGACTAATACTTGTAAGTTTATGTTTACCAAATAAGATTCCCCCTAGATAAGCAAAGGTGTCAGCTGAGATAATCATAATTCAAATTCATACTAGTGTTAATGTACCATTATAAACATTAGCTGATGATAATAATAATGAAAATAAAGTTTTAAACCCAAACACAATTACCATCGCATAAAATAAATACAATCCAAAATATCTTGTACCATCTTGGGCTTTATTGAAGTGTTTAACCACTTTAAAACCAATAAATAAATTAACTAAAAATATTAATACTCACACTAGTGTATAAAATAAAGAAATATTGTGATTCCCTCATTTCACTAATCAAGTAGAAGACATTTTTTCAAAGAATGGATAATCTAATGATGTATCAAAGTTAAGTGGAAAATATGCTAACACTGTTAAAAAGAAAATTAACATCACCTGCAAATAACCTTTAACATTAAAAGTTTTTGTAATCTCATAAGCACATATCACAAATAATATTAAAGTGATTACAAGGTTTACATAACCTGCAGTTTCTCCTAAAGAAGTATTCATATGATATGAATGATATCTTCCCAAGGCAATATAAATTACCAATAAACCAACCATCACAACTGAAGAAATTAATCTTATAAAAAATGATTTACGATTTTCTGGTTTTTTAAAAAAATTTTCTTTTGCTTCTAACATTCAATCCTTTATTTACTAATTATTTGTAAATCTCTAAAAGGTGTTGTTAAAAATTCATGACCTGTTTTAGTAACTAAAATATCATCTTCAATTCTAACTCCACCAACACCCGGAATATAAATTCCTGGTTCAATAGTTACTGTCATTCCTGGTTGTAAAAGTTCATTATGACCTTTAGCA
Source organism: Spiroplasma endosymbiont of Crioceris asparagi (assembly GCF_964020035.1). NCBI lineage: Bacteria > Bacillati > Mycoplasmatota > Mollicutes > Entomoplasmatales > Spiroplasmataceae > Spiroplasma > Spiroplasma endosymbiont of Crioceris asparagi. Next base: position 313,423 of record NZ_OZ026475.1, on the reverse strand, counting down.
TTATATGGTCATTCATGAATTTCAATCCCTAACCCATGACCTGTCCCATGAGTAAAGTATTCTCCATAACCTTGTTCATTTATATGATCAAAACAAATTTTGTGAATTTCTCCTGTTGAAACTCCTGGTTTAATTGCATCAATTCCCTTTTGTTGTGCATCATAGACAACTTGATAAATTTCTTTTAATTTATTATCCACATTTTTTGACATTGCAAATGTTCTTGTTTGATCAGAACAATAACCATTGAAATAACATCCCATATCTAAAGTTACAAAGTCATTTGCTTCAATTATTCGATCAGTTGGAACTGCATGCGGCATTGACCCATTTAATGGTCCTGAAGCTACAATAGTGTCAAAACTTAATTTGCTAGCACCATGTTTTAAAAATGTATCTGATACAAAACGAGCAACTTCTTTTTCACTCATTCCTACTTTAATAAAATCTAAAACTTCTTTAAGTACTTCATGAGTAATATCACATGCTTTTTTGATTTGGTCAATTTCTCATTGATCTTTACACATTCTTAATTTTACAAAGTCATATGCTTGTAAACTAGCAGCTAATTTTTGTTTAAATGTTTCATATAAAGAAAAATTAATTCAATCAGATTCAAATAATAAAGTTTTAATATTATGTGCTTTAATTAGCTCATTTAGTTGTTGATAAGGATCTTTCATTAACACTAAATCATCAATGTTTTGTAACATTTTTGATTCACGTGCCATTGTAATATATCTTCCATCAAGAATTAAAGTAGTTTTGTTTGCTGTATATAAAATAAATCCATAACTTGAATTAAAACGTGAAAATCAAAAACGATTTTGGGGAGAATAAATTAAAATCCCGTCTGCTTTTGTTGTTTTTAAAATATCATTAAGTAATTGTTTTTTCATTTTGACCTTTCATTAAAATAAGATAACTTGTTCAACAGTTATCTTATTTTTTTTGTTTATGTGATGTATGTGCATTACATTTAAAGCAATGTTTTTTTACTTCAATTTTTGCTTTCTTTTTATCGTTTTTTGCAATGTAATTTTCTTCTTTACATTCTGTACAACGTAAAATAACTCCTTCACGCATAAAGCCTCCTTAGATTACTCCATTAACTTGACTTAATAATAACAAAAAAAAACTTATTTTAATAGATAAGATTAACAAAATACATTTTTGTTATTAATTTGATTTTAAGGTAAATTAATTTTTTAAAAATGTTAATAATCTAGAATACTCATTTAATAAATTGGTGTCTGTAGTTTTTAAAATTAGTTTTTGAATGTCTTGTTCAACAAATTTTAAATAATTTGTTTCAGATAAATTCTTTAGCACTTGAATGTTTCGTTTAGCATTTTCAAAATCTTCTTCAATGGCAAGATCTAAAATTTTAAAACGCATCTTATTATAAAATTCTTGTTCTTGATTTTTATCATTAATAGTATTATTTACAATAATTGTTAATGGATTATTTGTTTTGTTATATTGAAAAAATACAATTATAGAAATAATTAGTCCAATAATTGAAAGTCCTAAAAAGGCAAGCAAAATACCTCAGGCATTACCATTTTTGGCCATTTTACAACCAAAATACGTAAATCCAATTATTCAAAATATTACAATTAATGAAGCCATTACTTCCATATCAATTTTCCTTTATTTTTCTAATTAATAATAATATAAAAGATTATAGTTACAATTTCAATAACTAAATCAACTTAATAAAAAATAAAAAACCAGTTGCCTAGTTTTTTTATTTGTTAGTTAACTTGAGAAATTATACTTTCTTCTATTGGTAAACCAATATTTTTTAAATATTGTTGATACATTCCATATTTTTTAAATTTTTCTTGAACATTTTCAAATTTAATATCATTATCATTTTTAAAAGCATTTATTCATGCCACATCATATTGATTCATTTCAATCAAATCTTCAACTGAATATTGTTTTAAACAATCAATTGTTTTAATAATAATTTCTTTAACATGATTATCAATGTCGTTAAATGAAACTGAACCATCATATAACATTTCACTTTCTTCGAAAAAATCATTTACAACTGATCCATTTTTATTTGCTTTAAATGTTACATCTAAAATATTTTGTCCATACATCAAAAATAAAGACAACTGCACAAAATATAAATACTTATTCATTGCAACATAATTTTTATTAAATGTCACTTTTTCTAAAATTATTGTCCCGCTATTGTTTTTAATAAACTGTTCATCATTTTTATAAGTTGCTAAAATAAAGTTTTTAATAATTTTTCAATTAATAGTTTTCATACTTCCCCCAAAATCATTGTTATTTTTAATATTTAGTTTATACATTTATTAGGTTATAAAAATTACATTGATATTTTAAAATTAATAAATTATTGTTATTAAACTAATTATAAATGATTTCCATTTCCATTTTTCTTTGTTCATCATTTAATTCGTCAAAAATATTAATTTGTTGATTAATTTTGGCATTTTTTCAAGCCAAATAATTTTTGATGAATTTATTAGAATCTTGTAAAACTGTTTTAGCAACTTTATTTATTAAATCTTTATCAAAATTAGAAAGAAAGTCATCAAAAACTACAAATTGATCATTAAAAGATAAAAATGTTTTGTTGACATTATCTTCACGAATAATTTGAGAAATATGTAAAGGGAGTCTTTTACCATTATTATTAATTTCTAAACCTTTTATAAAATCAAATATTTTAGAAGGAATAAGTCCATTTTCTGTTTTAACTATTTTTTGATTAGCGAAAAAGGCACCTTTTTCTTTAATGGATTCTAATTCCAAAATTGAAAGAAAATTGAAATAACTTGTTTCACTAATTTGGGTTTTATTTAAATTAGTTTTTGCATATTCAAAAAACAATTTTGTTGCATACAAAATTTTCTCAGCGAAAAATTGATTTTCAATTATTTTAGAATCAATGTCTCTTCTTTTTGCAATGATTTCCTTTTTTTCATTATTATTTAAAGATTTATTCATATTGTCTACCGCCTGATTTAATTTTATTAAAATGATATTAATATTGTTATTTTCTAAGAATGTTATGTTTTTAATTTATTACAAAAAATTATAACACAATAAATTAAGTCCAAATAGAGTTAAAAAAATAGAGATTTACATCTCCATTTCAAAACTGTCTAATTTGTCTATATCATATCCATTTCTAATTAATCCATTTTCTTTTATTAAAATTTCAAAATTGTTAATTTGAAAGTCTTCTAATAAATATTCTAAAGTTATATGATCAGATGCAAGAGTTTTATTTAATTCTTCAATAAATTCATCAATTCTTTTAATCCTATCTGGAGTTAGTTGAAACATTTTATAATCATCTCAATTAGCAATTCTTCCTAATTGATTTTGTAAATTATTACTGAAAACAAAAACCATTTTTTCTAATTTATCATCAGATAAATCTGTTCTTTGATTAAAGTTAGTTGTATTTGGATTAACAGTACATTCTTCTAGTGCTAAAAAATATTCGTATTTTCCTTCATTAGAAATATGAAATGGTGGTAAGTTATTTCTCATTGCTTCGTATGCTAACAATAATCTTCCTGTTCTTCCATTTCCATCAATAAACGGATGAATTGATTCAAAACCAATATGCATATAAGCTAAAGCTAATAATTTTTGTTTTAAGTTAGTTGCTTTTGCCATTTTATTTTTATAGTTAGTAAATAAAAAGTCTAAATCATTTTCTACATCACTAGCATTAGAAGTTAAAATTTTTTCATTGGCAGATTTTAAAATAATGATTGAATCAGATGTTTTAAAATTTCCTGCTAAATTTGATTTATTGTTATCTTGAAAAACAGCACCCATTAAAAAATAATGAAAATCTTTAGCAAGTTTTTGCAAATCTGTTTGATCAGATTTTAAATTATCAATAAATGAATGTATAACTTCTTTAAAACCGATAATTTCATTTTTATATAACTCTTTTTGAACATTATCACTTCTATCAAACCCTTGTCTATTTGGTTCAATGTTTAATTGAATATCATTAATGTTGTTTTCACTTGCTAATAACAATAAATCAACTGTATTTGCAGTTAATTTATTTCCTTCAATATGCGATGAATTATAAGCATTATCCAATCAAAAATTAGCAAAAATTTTTGAAGTTAAATTTTTCTTCATTTAATCACTTCCTTATTTAATTAAAATTATTTATAAAATAATTTTACTCTTACTCAAAGACAAAAAAATAATAATATTATGATAAACAAAAAACAGAACATGATGTTCTGTTTAGTAAATATTTCTTTTTAGTATTTATTAATAAATTACCTTTTCTTTTCTTTATTGTTAATTTTTAATAAATTCTTTTAATTTTTGTGGATAACCACAATATAATTATAAACTTCTTTTTTAAAATTAATAATAAAACTTGTTTCTTGAACAATTTAATCAAAATTTAAAATGCAATAGTCTCATAAACAATATTTTTAAATAGTTTAAATTATGTTATATTAATATTAAATAATTTAAGTAGGTGTATTGTTGAAAATGAAAAAAATTATAGCGCTGTCAGGGTTGTTATTAGTAAGTGCTAATTTACCCCTATTGCTTGTTTCTTGTCAAGCCAAAGAATATAAAGATTTTTTATCACACATTAATAATCATGAATCATTTGTGGCCATGCTTGGTGCTAAAGATGATGACAAAACTAAAAACTTTGAAAAAGTAATTAAAGATGATTTATTTAAAACTCGTTTTAATTATTTAATGGGTGAAACTGTTACAGATTACAATAACAATAAAGGTAAAAGTGATGGTGATTCTAAATCACATCTAACCGGTTGAGGTGAAGAAGTTAAAACTAACCCTCTAAATCTTTATACATATAAATCAAAAGAAAAAGCTTCATTACATCAAGAAAAATTTGCTAAACAAATTGATTCATGACTAAATGATCGTTTGTTTGATTATTGAGATAATGGTCAAACTAACCCTTATAAAAATCAAAACAAACAACAAAACAAAGATTATGTTAAAAAGTATTTAGAAGGTTTAGAACAATCTCCAATGTTTATTTTAATAAGAAATGGTAAATTAGTCTGAATTTCTAATGCCTTTGACTTAAGTATTGCAACAACCCCATCTCAAGCACAAGCACAAGAAAATATGGATAATTGATTTGGATATGATGGAACCAAAAAATTTGATAATCCTAAAATAAATAAAGAAGGTATTTATTATAAATTTGCCCAAGATGATAAGGTTTATACAAATATCATTGATGCAATTAAAAAAGCTAATACTAATTAAGATAGATTAATCTATCTTTTTTTATTCTCATTTAAACAAACAAAAAGAATGCTTTTCAGCATTCTTTTTTTCAAGTCCATTAAGATGGTCCCCAGGGCCGGACTTGAACCGGCACGGTTGTTTAAAACCGTTGGATTTTAAGTCCAATGCGTCTACCAATTCCGCCACCTGGGGTTAATAATAAAAATGGTGTCTCGTACAAGATTCGAACTTGTGACCCACTGGTTAAAAGCCAGTTGCTCTACCGGCTGAGCTAACGAGACAAAAAAATATATGGCTGGGCTAGTAGGATTCGAACCGACGCATGAGGGAGTCAAAGTCCCTTGCCTTACCGCTTGGCTATAGCCCAATAATGGTGGAGGGAGAGGGATTCGAACCCCCGAACCGTAAGGAGATGGTTTACAGCCACCCGCGTTTAGCCACTTCGCTACCCCTCCATTAAAAAGTGGTGCTGACTAAAGGATTCGAACCTTCGACCTATTGATTACTAGTCAATTGCTCTACCAACTGAGCTAAGTCAGCAGCTTCGAACCCATTGTTTTAATGAGAACCAATATTTATTATAAAGAAAAAAATAAATTTTTTAAAATTTTTTTATTATTTTCTATAATAATATTTATATTAATAATTATTAAAGGATTAATATGAGTAAAATAGTGTTTTTAGATTTTGAAGTAGCAAATAAAAATCCTGCTAGTATTTGTCAAATTGGAATGTATGTTTATGACAATGGTAAAAAAATAAAGATTTCTCAAAAAATTAAACCATGACCGTTTAAATTTGATGATCATAGAAGTGAACTTCATAAAATTACAGCAGACGTAGTTGCAAATTCCCCTACTTTTAAAAATTTTTGAAAACAAATAACAAAATTTTTTAATGGAACATATTTAATTTGTGCTCATAGCGCTTGGCATGATATGAGATATTTGCAACGCGCTATATGAAAATTTCATATTCATGGAGTAAAATTTAATTATATTTGTTCACAAGAGACAATTAAACTTTTATTACCAAAAGATATTAAACTTAAAATGGGATTAAAAAGTTTAGCAGAGGGCTTGAATTTAGAATTTAAAAATCATGATGGGTTTGAAGATGCTAAAATGATTTATCAAATTATTAAAAAATTATTTTATTCAGTGGAAGTTTTTGAAATCTTATGTAAACGTAATAATTATAATTACAAATCATTTTAATAAATGATTTTTTTATTCTTTTCCCTATTTTTTATTTTGACAAATAAAAAAGTGCTCGGGCGGAGCACTGGGTTTATAGTCTAGCTTAAATTTACAAATAAAATAAATAATGTCTAAATGATAGGGCTATGTAAACATTAACAGGCTATTAATTGCGCTAGACTATTTTTATTATACATCAAATTTTATTCATAATAAATATTTGCAGCAATACGAGCCATTTTAGAGTTTCTAGCTTTAATAATTTCAAAATCAAATTTTTCTAATTTTAAAATATTTTTTATTTCGTCATTTTGAGGAATTACAAAATCCATTGTAAATAATGGACATTTAGACTTACTATAAATTTGTTTTAACTTAAAGCTAAATTCTCTATTTTTAAGTTTTGAATTGTCATTTTTATCTAAAAAAGCATAATTTCCTAAATAATTATTCATTTCTTTATGTTTATCTAATATTCATGAGTCATTTTTATTTGGATAAAATTCCCTTAATTCTTCTAATCACTTTTGATTTAGTTTTTGAGGCATTATATGTTCTAAAGAATTTTTTTCTCTATAAATTTGTTCATTTACTTCTAATTCTTTTTCTTCTATTCTTCTTAATAATATTAAAGCAATGTTTTGATCTTTAATTTCACCATTCTTTATAGAATTTTCAAATTGTTCTTCTGAAGGTGTTTTTAAATTAGAATAAGAATCTTGAAAATAGTTATTTTGAGCTTCATCTACAATTGTTATTGAATCTTTTCCTTCACAATTAAATCATCTTTCTATAATTTTTGGTAATGTTTCTAAATAAGAACTATTTTGAAAATCGTAAAAACTTAAAAAATTAATTAATTTGATTAGCGGTTTCGTTAGTGATTGACCTGTACCATAAACTTGTATTAATGAAACGTATCATTTTTCTAATTGAAATAAACATTTTTTAAAATAATCAGTTTTTGTAAAACTAAATTGTTTTTTTAACGCAAATCATTTATTTTTTCCATATACATCAACTAAGAAAAATAAAAATAATTGTGTTACTTCTTTATGTTCTAGATTATTTAAATTTTTTGCAAAATGATATAAAAAATTATTTTTATCATTTTTATAAGCTTTAATTTTAAAAGAAAAATAAATATATGCATATTTCCCTATTTCTTCAATAAGGTTTTTATATTCTTCAAACGATATATTTTCTTTTTTATTAAAAATATCATTCTTAATAACTCTTAGAATACTCTTTTTATCTTTTTTTAAATCGCCATTTTTTGATTTATACAAACAAAAATAAAACAAAAATTCTTCTTCCATATCATCTATTATTTTTATTTGCGGTTTTCTATTTATTGATTGACTCATTTTTTCAAATGATAAATATTCTTTAAATTTTGAAACTATTTTATTTTCATTTTTAATAAAATCTTGTTTATTAATAATATTAAATAAAAAGTTTTTAAACATATCAAAAGCAGTTAATTCTGTTCCTTTTGAATTTAAATTTTCAAATATTTCCATTTCTTCATTAGGTTCTTTTTTAAAATCTATACATGAAACAACATATTGATTTGCAAAATATTCATATATTTCTATAATATCTTCTTCGCTAAAATCTTTTTTATTTAAATAGTTATAAAAAAATAAATAATTTTTTGCTGCATTTGAATTTTCACTAGCATAACGAATTAAATCATAACTTTTGTATCCAAACGACAAGTTATTATTTATTATTATTTCAATAGCTTGTCTTTCAATTTCATCTTCGGTTGCATTTTTATATTTAATTTCCAATAAATCTTTACTTTTAAAAATATTAGACAAATCAAAAGGTATGTTTTTGCATTTTTTTTCAAGCATAATTTCATATAAAACTTTAAACAAAATTATTGAAGTAGTAATTCTTTGTTGACCATCTATCATTCTTAAAGTTACATTTTTCTTATCACTATTATCGGTTTCTAATGTTATTGCCATGGGTCCAAAATATTCTTGTCTATCGTCAGTTTTATATTTTGCAATAATATTTTTAATTAGCTCTTCGCAATTTGTTTCATTTCATTTATATTTTCTTTGGTAAGATGGAATAAAAAATAAAAAATTTTCATTTAATATTAATTCTGAAATTGTAAGTTTTTTTAACTTTAATGAATCATTTTCAATTTTAATTTCATTTTTTTTAACATCAAAAATGTGTCTTGTTTTATTAAAATTTTCGTAATATATTTCGTCATCAAATTCTTTTATTTGAAAATTTGAATTAAAAAAATTTTTAATTAAAAATTGAATTAAAAAATGAATGTATTTTAAAATTTGCAAATTAGAATTAAAATCATTCTTTTTAATACGGAGTGCTCCGAAATCATCCGGATGCAAATATGAATTACCAACTAGCCTAATGTGATGAATGGAAAAATCAACATCTTTTGGTCATGCAATTCCATTGTTTTCATCAAAATAATATTGTTTTAAATCATTAATTAATTTAATTAAAGTTGGATCGTTTTTTTCGATTCTAAAACCCTTTGAGTCTAATATATACTTAAACAAATATTCCATTAATCTTCTAGCTTCAACAGAAATGTGATTAGTTTTGTCTAGATTATTTTCTTTTAATAATTCTTCTAAATACTCATTCCCATTTATTGTCATTAAAAATTCATTTATTTCTTTTCAATTTTTATTCATATGCATATTATTTTTCCCCTATTTTTATTAATTTAACTATTTTTCTTTGTCCTTTATATTCCGCTATTATACTATTTTTTGTAGAAATTTTATAATTTTTTGTACCAGAAATATATTGACACATAACCTCATCTAAATAATTAAAATAAAATTTTGTAATATAAATTGAAATTGTAAAAATTGTTTTAATAATTGTGTCTGCCAAAAAGCTTTTCCCTTTTAATAAAAATAAGTTTTTTTGTATAATATCAATCGGCTTCATTTCTAAAAAATATTGTGTAGCGTCATTAGATGTTAAAAAATAATTAGAAAACTTAATTGTTTTTATATTTTTTATTAAGGAACTAAACTTATTATAATTATTAAATTCTTCATCAAAATCAATTACACCGAAGGTTAGTCAGACTCTAAAATATTGTCCAAAAGTTGACACATTAATTCCATTTTTGTTTTCTCCTAAATAAATATCTTTTTCTTTAATTTTAATTTTTAGAAATTTTTGTTTTGTAAAATTAAAATAAAACGCTTTTTCAACAATACTAAAAAAAGATGTTTTTATTTTTCATCACTCATTATTATATTTTTCAATACCTTTAATACCACTTAATTCAAAACATATTTTTGAAACTTTTTCTCCAAAATTATCTAAATTATTCATTTAATTCACCAAATTTTTTTTCTGCAATTAATATTTCATTAAATATTGCAACTAAAACATTTACAACAATTGAATTTCCTGCTTGTCTATACAAAACATCATTTCTTATAATTTCTTTTTCTTTAATTTTATCAAAATCGTTATTCGAAAATCCCATAATTTTAAATGTTTCTCTTGGCGTAAGAAAACGATAGCTATTTTTCCCTTCATCAATTTTAGATTTTTTAATACTAATTACCCCGGCATTAGGATGTCTATCCTGCTTTGTTGTTATTGTTCTCACTCATCTAGAATAGTAACCGTTTTTAGTTTTTGTCTTTTCACCCATAATATCTTCTTTATTATTTGAAAAAATTTTAGGATTTTTATCATATATTTTTTTTCTCGAAGGCGTATCATTGGGAATTGCTTCTTTAGCTTCGTGCAAATATTTCGTGTAACTAATATCTATTATTTTTTCTAAAGATTGTTTTAATTTTAAATTTGATGAAATATCTTTAGGATTTTCTTCTGAAATTAATTTTTTATTTTTAAAATAGTCATCTACAAAATTAATTTTATCACCGTCTAAAATACTTAATGCAAAAACTCTAATTCTTTTTTGAACAGAACCATAATTAAAGCTATTTAATAAATAGGTTTTGGTTGAATAACCTAATGATTTTAATTTTTCTAATCACTCTATATACTCTTTTGAATGTCTACTTGAAACTAAATTTCTAACATTCTCCAATAGCAAATATCTTGGTAAATTATTTTCTTGATTAGCTTCTTCCAAAATTCTTTCTACTTCTCATAGTAATCCTGATCTCGTGTTTGATTCTTTAGACATACCCAAGTTTTTACCAGCGTTAGATAAATCTTGGCATGGAAATGAGTAAGTTAAAATGTCACATTTGGGTAATTTTTTTCCATCAATATTAATTATAGAACCCATATTGTTTGAATTCTTATATGCGTCATATAATAATTTTTTTATTTTAAAATCTAATTGTTTAATTTTTAAAAAATTTGTAGGATTTTTAGAATCTAATGAATGCGTAAATTTAGAAAGAAAATCATCAATTTCTTCTTCACTTATTTCATTGTTGTCATTTTTATTATGAATTAAATTATAAGAAATGTTTGCTCAAACATCCCAATCACTAGTTCCCACTATTTTGTAATCTAAAATTTTATTTTCTTTTAAAATTTCTAATGCTTTTTTTTGAGCACCAATTCCCGAAAAAAACTCTATTACATTAAATTGTTTCATTATTACTCCTAGATCAATAATAATATTATATTAACAGATTACTTTAAGCTATGTTAATTATTTTAACAGGTTTGTAAAACAAAATCATTTATATACAATTAATTAAAGTGTTTTATAACATTAGTTAATAAATAATTCTTATGCGTGTTTAAAAAATTTATATATTAAGTTTATTATAATTAAAAGTATAATAGTTTTAGGAAAATTTATGATTAAGAAATACGATTTAATAAACAAAATTCATGTAATTAGTGTTGATAAAAACCATAAGCACAATTACATTGCTAACAAAATTTTAAATGATAAAAAAGTTAATGAATTTAATAACATTGAAGCAATGGCAAAATATTTAAATACTTCGCCTTCAACTTTATCTCGATTTGCTAAAGAAATTGGGTTAGATAGTTATAAAAATATTCATCTTTTAGTAGAAGAAATTTGAGATGAAAAAACTTCGCAATTAGATATTAACTTAACAAATGACCCCACTAGCGTTACTACAATTGCAAATTTATATTATGAAACAATTGCAATGACAGAAAAAATTTTAAATGGCTCATTTAAAGATGTAGAAAATATTTGTTTTAGTATTTTAAATGCTAAAAAAATTGTTTTTTTTGCTGTTGGCGGGACTTATTTAATTTGCTTAGATTTATCTAACAAATTAAACCGTTTAGGGTTTAATACGATTGCTTTAAATGACTTTAATAACGTTTATTATCATCTAAAGAATTTAGAAAAAAATGACATTTTGTTTTTAATTTCTTATTCAGGCAAAACTGCTGAAGTAATTAAAACAGCAAAAGAATGTAAAAATAGTCAGCAAGCTAAAATAATTGCTATTACAAATAAAAAACCAAATCTTTTAACAGACTTAGCAGACATCAATTTAAAAGTAGAAAGTTTAGATCCTTTAATTAGAAACTCATCAATTTTTTCACGAATTTCTATTTTTTTAGCAAGTGATGTTATTTATAATTATTTACTGGAAATTGATAATAATTATTTTAAATCTAAATTAGAAACTACAAAGATTATTAAGTAATGAAAAAACAATTCAATTTTTGCAAAAAAATATCATTAAACATTAATTACCGTTTTAAATTTTCAATCTCTTGTACCATAATCTTGGAGGTAAAGGATTTTGAAAAATAATAAAGTAGAAATAACTGAAGCAATCTTGAAAGAGATCAATTATCAATCAATTGTTAGTTGAACTCATTGTATGACGCGTTTAAGATTAAAGGTTAATAATTCTGATGCAATTAATGATGAAAATATTCGAAACATTAACGGCGTTCTTGGATTAATAAAAAATTCAGATAGTTATCAAATAATTTTAGGACCTGGTAAAGTTAATGAGGTTTATGATGAATTTGTAAAACAAATTAACCAACTAAAGGTTGCGGAAACTGAAAAAACATTTAATAACAATGAAGCTTCTTTAGATCAAATAGCATTTGATACAAAAGTAAGATATCGTCAAAAAGGTAAAAATAATAAAATAAAAAATTCAGTTATGAATTTTTTAGGAAATATTTCCCAAATATTTTCTCCCGTTTTACCAGCTTTTATTGGAGCTGGTCTATTGCAAGCAATGGGAACAATTATCTTAACTTCATTTAACAACAACCCTTCTGTAGCTGGTTCACAGTGAATAACATTATTAACTTCATTTTTTGCAATTACGTTGCAAATATTAACAACTATTATTGGTTGAAAAACTGCAGAAATTTATGGAGGTTCTCCAATATTGGGAGCTTTAATTGGAGCAATGTATGGTCCATTTGCTGGTAATATAATGGGTAACCTTTATAAAGGTGATTTAACAATTGGTGGTAATGGCGGAACATTCTTGGGAATAAATGTTCACAACATTGGTGGTAATTGATTTACAGTAGGAATTTTTTCTAAATCATCTGATATGAAAACTTGAGTATCTAATGGTTTACATGGTTCATTATTTGGAGCTTTAATTGGAGCAATTATTGCTGCTAAATTAGAAAAACAATATAATAGATTTATTCCTAATCAACTAAAAATATTTTTAGTACCGTTAATGGTATTGATATCAATGTTAGCAATTCAAATAATATTATTAATTCCGACATCTGGTTATTTATTTAGTGGTTTAGAAGCAATTTTCGAAAATGTTACTAAGAATTCTTGAGTGTTATTAGTTTGTGGAACATTACTAGCAGGAATTTGACTAATTGCCGTTGTATTTGGAATTCATCAAGGAGCAACCCCTATTTATGTAATGCTAATTCAGACTCAAGGAATTAATGTATTATTCCCTATCTTAGCAATGGCTGGCGCAAGTCAGGTTGGTTCTGCACTAGCATTATATGTAAGAGCACAAAAAGGAAGTAACTTAAGAAAACAAATTGCTTCTACAATTGTTCCTGGATTCTTAGGAATTGGAGAACCAATAATTTATGGGGTGACTTTGCCAAGAGTAAAACCTTTTATAACATCTTGTATAGGTGCTTGTGTTGGTGGTTTATTCTTTGGGATCTTAGCAATAATGAATATTAATGTGGGATGTACTGCTCTAGGTCCTAGTGGATTAATGGCAATTCCATTAATGTCTGCAACTGGAGTTGTTCCCCAATGAACTGGATATTTGTTTTATTTAATGGGTTTAGTCTTAACATATGGTGCAGGATTTGTAATAACTTATCTATTTGGATGAAAAGGAGTTAATTTAAAATAATGAAAAAAGGCATTTCAATTTATCCAATTGAAGATAATCTTGATAAATATATTAATTACATTAAAGATGCAAAAGTAAATAATTTTGACTATATATTTATGTCATTACATATTCCTGAAGCAAATCAAAAATATTTTGAAAACTTTGAAAAGATTTTGCAATTTTGTTTTACCAACAATATGAAAGTAATTGTTGATATTGCTAAAGAATATTTTGAAAAATTTAATTTTAAAACAATGAATTTGTATGGCATTAGATTAGATTATGGGTTTACAATTTCAGACATTAAAAAAATTGCAAAAAATAATCAATTTAAAATTTATTTAAATGCAAGCACTATTAATGTTGAAGATATTCAAAGCCTTTTGAAAGCAAAACTAGAAATGGGAGTTTTTCACAACTTTTATCCAAAACCCTATTCAGGACTATCATATGATGATTTTAAAAAAAAGAATGAGTTTTTTAAAAGTCATAATCTTGAGATATTATCATTTGCTTGTTCTAAATTTGAACCGCGTTTTCCCTTATTTCAAGGACTAGTTACCATTGAAGCTCATCGAAATAAAAATTCTTTAATTCAATTTCAAGAATTATGAAAACTAAATTCTGATATTGTTTGTTTTGGCGATACCCAAGCATCAATTAAAGAAATGCAATTAATTAATTCATCATTAAAAAATATAAATGAAGATGTTTTTATTCCAATTAAAATTGATCATAAATTAACAGATGAAGAAAGAAAAATATTATTTGCTAGACATAAAATTAGACCAGATAAAAGTGAATTTTTAATAAGAAGTGAAACATCTAGAACAAACTTTAACAACCTTGAAATTAAAGAAAATAATGTAATACAAGATATTCAAGATTTTGATTTAACAATTGATAATAAAAATTATCCTAGATATAAAAATGAACTTCAAATTTGATTGAAGCCCTATTTACAAAACAATAATTGAACTAACTTAATATGTAATTTAAAAGAAGCTCAATTTTTATTAACAAACACAAGTTATAAATATATAAACTTTTTAGAAATAAAGGATTAAAATGAAAAAAATTGATTTAAAAAAAATTGATACTGAACAACAAAATAAAAATAGTCGTCACTTAGAAGAAAAATCGACATTAGAAATTTTAAATATAATTAATCAAGAAGATGAAATTATTACTAAAGCAATTAAAGAAAAATTGCCTAAAATTACTTCAATAATTGATGAAATTGTTTTGAAACTTGAAAAAGGTGGAAGATTATTTTATGTTGGGGCAGGAACTAGTGGCCGCTTAGGAGTTTTAGATGCTAGCGAAATCTTACCAACATTTGGAGTAAGTGATCAAATTATTGGTTTAATTGCAGGTGGTGATCATGCACTTCGTTTTCCAATTGAAGGTGCTGAAGATGATGAAAATATTTTCATTAAAGAATTGCAAAAATATAATTTTAATGAAAAAGATTGTGTCATTGCAATTGGAGCAAGTGGTCGAACTCCATGTTGTTTAGGAACTTTAAAATACGCTCATAAAATTGGTGCTTATAGTGCAAGTTTATGTATGAGTCAACAAAATGAGTTTGAAAAATATACCAGCAATAACATTACAATATTAGTGGGACCTGAAGTTGTTATGGGATCAACTAGATTAAAGTCAGGAACAGCTACTAAAATGGTGTTAAATATGATTTCTACAACATTGATGATTAAACTTGGTAAAGTTTATGATAACTATATGATTAATCTACAACTAACAAATCAAAAATTAATTAATCGAGCAACAATGATTTTAAACTCCCTATTTGATTTATCTTTTGATGAAGCAATGATTATTTTAAAAAAACATCATAATAATTTAAATAAAGCAATTGAAGAATTAAAAAACTAGACGCGTGACTAGTTTTTTAATTGTTTGATTTTTTTAGAATAATAAACATTTACTCAAATGATAACTATAAGCGAAATTCACAAAACTGCTACTGGAATAATTGATCAAAACATTGAAGCATGATTATTTGATGATGCCAGACCAAATAAAAGTGAAATTAAAAGTGTAATAGAAGCTGGGATAAGGTACGAATTCCTTTTAGAAATTAACGCATCTCTTTCTTTTTTACATTCCAAGTGGCAATTTGCATATACAACACTATAATAATGTTTTTTTATTCATGTATAAACAACCCTATCATCATCACATAATACTTTTTCGCATATTCCACACATTAACATATAATCACCCTAAATAAATTTTTAATTTTTATAATAATATCTTTATTTTTTACTTAATTCAATATTTTATAAAAACAAAAAAATAGTCTTAGCACTTTTTTGTATTGATCTTAAAATATTAATATAAGTTTCTATAAAACCACCAAGTGCACCGCTCTAAACAAGATGCTTTAAATATTTTTTGTTTATGTTGTATTTAGTTATTATTATCTTTATAACTTATCAATAAAATCATTTATATATTTATTTTTGGATTTTCTTTGTTTTAAAATATTAGTAATTTCATATCATTTTTTAGATGAACATTCACTTAAGAAATTTATAATATCTTCTTGGGGCAAAATAAATATTTTATTAACATCAGTTGTTGATCGATATTTTAATCCATCACCTTGTTCTGCAAAAATAATATTTTGTTTAACTTCTGGTTCAATATAAAATCCAAAAAGTTTTTTAAAAAAATCTCATAAAGAAAATGGTTTTGGTTTTATGTGATGACTATACATTTTTCCATTTTCTAAATACTTAACAGAACTAAATTGCAATGCATAGACATTTTCATCATCAAAGTTCAAGGCTGAAAATGGATGTTGTAGTTCTTCCCCGTAGTTGTCAAAATGTTTTGCTAAGAAAAAATCCCCCACTAATATTTCTTGTTTATTTTTTATAATACAATATTAAATCCCTTCTAAAAAATTTATTTATTAAGTTTATTATAATTAAAAGTATTGTAATTTAAATAAGGCAATTGAAGAATTAAAAAACTAGACAGATGTCTAGTTTTTTAATTATTCTGTTAATTTAATTGTTTGGGGGGGGTGTATCCTTGTACATTAAGATATAGTCTTCCTTTATACTTAGACCCCTCTTTTGTTATTACACATATTTGTCCTCTTATATTAGGTCCATCAGGAACATAAGTGTCTTTTTCTGCGCATAAGTCATTTTCATGTAAATCCTGAAATTGATCTTTATATTTGTAATGTGGATCTCTAGCACATTTAATTACAGACTCAATTGCTTTGGTTTGAGCATCTTCAAATGTATATGGGTTTTTTTGACCATCAAATGTAGAAACAAAAAGCATCTTACCGCCAATAATAGAAATATCATTTATTAAATTAATCGCATTTTCAACAACAAATGAATCAGTATCTGAATTAAGAGTAAATCCTTTATTTGGAACAACTGTAACTTCAACATTTTTTGGACTTTTATCTTTTAGTGTCACCGTAAATGTCACATTAGGAATATTAAGTTCTTTTAATTTTTTTTGAACTTCTTCTAAATTAGCCAATCCCTTACCAGCTATAGCAGTATTTACTTTTGTTTTAATAGCATCAATATTAATGACCTTTGATTCAATAGCACCTTCAATTACAAAAGTATTATTATCATTATCAAGTTTAAAGCCTTTTTTTAAAACAACTGTGACAGTTACATTAGTTGGTTGATCATTAACGGCGTCCCCTGTTAAAGATTGTATTTTGTCTTTAAAGACATCTGATGCAATGATTTTGTTTAGTTCTGCTTGAACTGTTGGTAAATCTTTTTGTTTTTGAATTTTATTTGCTTCTTTTTTAATATCAGCAATATTCACTTCTACATCTTTTGCTTTAATGGCACCTTCAATTACAAAAGTATTATTATCAGTATCAAGTTTAAAACCTTCTTTTAAAACAACTGTGACAGTTACATTAGTTGGTTGATCATTAACGGCGTCCCCTGTTAAAGATTTTATTTTGTCTTTAAAAGCATCTGATGCAACGATTTTGTTTAGTTCTGCTTGAACTGTTGGTAAATCTTTTTGTTTTTGAATTTTATTTGCTTCTTTTTTAATATCAGCAATTTCCACTTTTACATCTTTTGCTTTAATGGCACCTTCAATTACAAAAGTATTATTATCAGTATCAAGTTTAAAGCCTTTTTTTAAAACAACTGTGACAGTTACATTAGTTGGTTGATCATTAACGGCGTCCCCTGTTAAAGATTGTATTTTGTCTTTAAAGACATCTGATGCAATGATTTTGTTTAGTTCTGCTTGAACTGTTGGTAAATCTTTTTGTTTTTGAATTTTATTTGCTTCTTTTTTAATATCAGCAATATTCACTTCTACATCTTTTGCTTTAATGGCACCTTCAATTACAAAAAAATTATCACCTGTAAGTTTGTATCCATCTTTTAAAGTAATGGTTACTTTTACATTAGTTGGTTTTTCATCAACTTTTCCTACTAATGTATCCACACCTTCAATTTTTTTAGCAATATCAGCTAATGCGTTGTTAACAGCAACTAAGTTTTCTAAACCTATGATATTTTTAACATCGGCATTATTTTTAATGTCATCTGTTTTTAGTGTTTTATTTTCACTTTTATGTCCACATGCTACAGTCGTAACTACACTTGTTGCAACAAATCCAAAACTTCCTAATACCCCAATTAATTTTTTCATATTTTTCTCCTTTAAAAGTTATTCTATAAAAAAAAAAAAAAAAGCAACCCTTTTTAATTAATAATGTATTAACAAAGTAATTGTCACAATTATGATGAAAATTTGTAAAAATATAGAAAGAGTTATTTTCTTTTTTTCTTTGTATTTAAAAGAAAAAATTATAAATAAATAATAAACAATTAAAAAACTTTAAATTTCTAAAAATTTAACTTAATCTATAATTTTGTTACTTTACTATACAAAATTAAATATTTTTTATAACTATTTTAAGAATAAAACTGAGCATAAAAAAATATTAATTATTAATGTGTTGCCTTATTTAATTTACTTTGTTTTTTAACATGCTTAAATATTATTGTTAGAAATAAAGAAAAAGATAAAGGAGCAATTAATGAGTTGATTAGGAATAATTTTAGTTAGGAACTCTTTCTATGCCTACAACAAGTGTTTGAAGTGAAAAAATTATTAAAAAAGATGATGTTTGAGGATTTGGAAAAACTGGTTTTTGATATGGAGTGCCTGAATAAATGATCCGCAGAATAACTAAATTAGTTTTTGTGATTGTAGCAGTTTATTCAATACCTTCATTGACTTTAGTAATTTTATTAATGCCTTCATTGATTTTTGGCAATAGCGAAATAATTAATATTAATAAAATAATTATAAACCAAAATTTAGGAACATTTCTTTATCCAAAAGGTTTGGATAAAGCACATCAAAATCCTTCATCTAGTAAAATTTGAGAACGATTGTGTGTAAAAAATAATGCAAAAAACATTAATTTAGAACCGTTTAATTATCATGAAAAATATTATCCCATGCTAGAACATTATAAAAATATTTCTTCAATACAAGCCCCGTTTAAACCCGTATTAGAATTTAAGTTTATTAAAATAACTAATATAACTAATAATTCAACAAAAATAAGCACCGTTGAAGATGCTCATAATTTATTTTATGTTTTTTATGGAACAGTTACTGTTTTCTATAACGTTGCTGAAAATAAATTACCGATGAATATTACAGATGTTATTGGAAATAATTTTTTTATGCAGTTTCCATCATTTAATAATTTTCAGTATACTTCTCAAATTTACCTAGATTTAGCTATTGAAAAAATTAATTATATATTTTCAAGATTTAAAAACATGTTTGATATAACAGATATAACACCCCTACCTATAGAAACTTTAATTAATAAAACTGGTGTATTTAAATCTGATGTAAAGTTTAATAATAATGTTGAAATTGTAAAAAAATTTTTAGTTGCTAACAATATAATTGAGCGAAGAAATCTCGATAAAATGCATTTGAGTTTTATAAATATGCAAACCCGCAAGAACCTAAAATAATTCTTAGAGGAATTGTCGATAAAGGTTATGGGGTGATTTTTTTATCAACTTAATAAATGATAATAGAATTATCATAAAAAAATTTAAAATTCGATTATTTTTTTATCGACGTTATGAAATAAAGATGAAACACGAATTTTCTAATTTCTATAAAAATAAATCTATTGTTTGCTTTCGATGATAATAAATAATTTTAAAAAGATCTATTATTTCATTAATTTAATAATTAAATCGATTTTAGAAATGTCATTGTAAAAACAAAAAAAGAGCACACGCTCTTTTTTTATAATAATCTTTAAATCTTAATAACTTTTAAATCATTAATATTTTTAGCAAGTTCTTGAATCATTTCTGAAGAAGCAATTCTTTGTGAATAAGCAGTTCCGCTTCCACATATTATTGAAAATTTTAAGGCTTGTTCAAAGTTATTACTATTAATATAAGTTTCTATAAAACCACCAAGCATACTATCACCAGCCCCTGCTGCATTAACTAGTTTGTTGTTTCAATTATAAATCGGACAATATAATGCTTGTGTTTTATTCACAAACATCGCACCATCGCTTCCCATTGAAACTAATATATTTTCTACTCCTGAAGCGATTAACTTTAAACAAGCATTTTTAATATCTGTTTTAGAAGTTAATTTAGTTTTTAATGTCATTTCTAATTCTTCCACATTTGGTTTAATTAAAAATGGTTTATGTTTTATTGCTTGAGTTAACGATAAACCAAATGCATCAATTACACATTTTGCTTGTAATTCATTAGCTAAACTAGTAATCTTTGCATATATATCTTCACTCATATTTAAAGGTAAACTTCCGTTAGCAATAATATAATCACCAGGTTTGACATTTTCTTTTAAATAATCAAACATCTTATTAATTTCAGTTTGTGAAATTTCTGGACCTGATGCACTAGCTTCAGTTTGTTCACTGTCAATAATTTTTAAATTAATGCGAATATCACCATTCGCTTGAAATAATTTATATTTAATATTTTGGTCATTTAATTTATTAGTAAAGTAGTTTTGAAAATCACCACCAATAAAAATAATTGATTCATTATTTAAATACTTTAAACTATTTAAAATCATGGAAACATGAATCCCCTTTCCAGCTGGATACATATCTTTTTTATATGGTCTATTAGTTTTATTTTTAATAAAATTTTCAAAATTCAACACATAATCAATTGCAGGGTTTAATGAGATGATAAATATCTTGTTGTTCATTATTATTCTCCTATTATTCTTGGTTTAATAATTTGTTGTTGAATATCAACATTGTATAAATCATTAAAATAACGATCTTTAATTGTTGAATAGTTATTATTTTTAATTACTTCAATTTTAGCAATTTTAGCAACAATTTGTTCATAGTGTTTTTGAATATTAGAATTTAATTCTTCATGCGTTGATGAAATTAAATTATTAATTTCTGCAATTTTTGTTTCTAAATAATTAATTTTTGCAGCTTTATAAACTAATTCTTGTTCAGAATTTTTAATTAATTCATTACCTTTAGAAATTTTTTCAGCATTTTTGCTATTAACTAATGCTTGACCTTTATCAAACATTTTAGCTAGTTTTGCTTCATTGATTTCTTTTATTTTATTTAATTTAAATTCATAATTTAGTTTTTTAATTAATAGTTTTTGGTAATTTGCACTTTCAATATTTAGTTCTTTTAATAAATCAATTTCTTTTTTTAAATCTTCATGTGCAACTTTAAGTTCTAAATTTGTTTTTAAATCATTTTTATATGATTTAACAAATAATCTTAATGTTTTTGCAGCAAGTGCTTTTTCTGTTTTTGTTTCTCGATAACAAAGTCATGTAATTAAAATTCCTAATCCAAATGATCCTAAATCAATTACAATTGCTTGTCATAATTTATTAGTATATGCTAAGAAACCAATGATTCCCCCTAGTCCTGCTAGTGTATCTAGTTTTACTCCAAAGATACCAATTAATCATCCACCAATTCCACCAGCTAGTACACCAGTAAAGAATGGTAGTCCTTTAGGTAAATTAACACCATAAATACATGATTCGGTTGGACCAGATATTATTCCTGGTAATGCAGCGGCATATGCAGCTGATTTATCAACAGCTTTTTTACTTCTTAAACCAACTCCAACAGCAGCCCCCATTTGTGCTCAAGCAGCCGCAAAAGCCGCTGCTAGAAATAATGATGAATTACCTTGTTGTACTTCTGCGACAGCTACAAAGAATAAAATGTTATGAACCCCAATAACAACTAGTAATTGTCAAGTTAATCCTACAATTAATGTTCCAATACCAATTGGTAAAGTCATAAATCAATTAAAGACTTTTAATAAAACATTTTCTAATATTCCCATAATTGGACCCATAATAAAAAATGCCATTAATGATCCGATTAATAAAATAATAAATGGATTTAAAACAAAGTTTGCAACTGGATTAAAATATCTTTCCATCGCTCTTTGACTATATGCCACAATTACTCCCATAACAATAAATACTAAGATAGTTGAATAAAATGGTTTAAAGTTAATGTCTCAACTTCCTAAAGACATAATGTGAAATCCTGTGGGGTTACCTTGATTATCAATATTGGTCATTGCAATATTTGGAGATACCATAATTAATCCTAATGCCAATGCAATTACTGGATTACCCCCTAAATATCTTACAGTTGATCAAATCGCAATAACTCCCATCATTTTAAATCCTGTTGAAGCAATGATGTTTAATGCATAATCAAACATATTGTAATCAACCCCAATAACACCTTTGCCATCTGGAATTTTAACTACTCCGGCACGATTTAGCAATTGTTGTAAAGCCATTATTAGACCAACACCAATTAAAAATGGTATTAATGGTCCAAATATGGCAGATACTGATTTTAAAAATCTACGATATGTGGCAACATTTGATTTTGCGTGTTTATTTTCTAAAATAAACTCACCCTTACCATCACCGTTGATTGCAGTAGTTTGGGTTTCTAAACCTAACTTTTGTTTTAATAGATTAGTAATCTTAGGAACTTCAGCTCCAATGATGATTTGTAATTCGCCATTAGACCAAAGTGCTCCCTGAATATTTGATATTGTTTTGATTTCAGATACTTTTGCTAGATCATCGTTAAATAATGATAAACGCATTCTTGTAGCACAATGATAAACATCTTTTACATTTTGTTTACCACCAATTTTATCTAAAATATTTTGAACAATTAATTCTTGTTTAGATTCTTTGCTCATTGTTTTGTATTCCTTTTCCCTTCTTAAATTATTTTGCTAAAATAAATTTTTTACTATAATCAGAGGGTTTAACATCACTTATTAAAACAATGTTTTTTTCAACATTAACAATAATTTTATTTTTAGAATTAAATTTTGAAACATCCATCAAAATACAAGCAATTTCACTATTTAAAATAACTTTTTCTTTTATTAAAGCTTCTTGTAAATTTGTTGTATAAAATTCATTATTGTTTAAATTATTCATCCCAATAAAGGCTTTATCAAAGTGAAAATTATTCAAAAATTTTAATGCTGCTTCACCAGCTATGGCGTGTGTTGTTGGAATGATTGTTCCACCAATTAAACACACATTTTCAATTCCTTGTTCAAGCAAAAGTAAAGCATTGGAATAACCGTTAGTAACTACTTGGACATTTTTATCTTTTAAAAATGGAATTAATTCGGCAGTTGTGGTTCCAGTATCAATAAAAATTAAATCATTGTCTTCAATTAAATTAGCAGCAGCTTTGGCAATTTTAATTTTATTTAATATATTTTTGGATTTCTTTTCTTCATCAAAACTTTCATAATTTTTAAATTCGGTTTTTAAAGATTTAGCTCCTCCGTAAACTTTAATTAATTTTTTCTTTAAATGTAAATAATTAATATCAGCAATAATTGTTTGAATTGTAGCATTTGTATGATGTAAAATATCAATATTTTTTACAAAATTGTTTTGATTTACTAATTCTAGAATAATTTTATGTCTTTCTTCTTTAAGCAATGTTGTTTCCCCCTTAAATTAATTATATGTTATTTTTAAAAAAGTTTAAAATACTTTAAAAAATATTAAATTATAAAATGATTTTGGAAAATTAATTGTCATAAAAAGCAATTGAAAAAAATCAAACAAAACTACAAACAAGTAAAAATAACTCAAGTTAAAAATTTAAACAGGATAACTTTATTTTATTTATTACATTTTTATTTTAACACTTTTAAATTATTAACAAAGTTTACATTTTTTTATTGCTTCATTAAGAGAAAAATTGAAAAAAATAAAGTAAATTATTATTCCAATAAGTAAAAAAAACATTATAATTCATAAAGTTTTAGAATTTTTTTCAATTATTTTTGAGTTGAGAAATCATAAAAAAGTTACAACTGTTAAAAAAGATTTAACGGTAATTGAAATCATTAAATAATTTGAATTTAGTGTTAAAAATGTTTTTAAATTAAAACAAATAAAGGTTTTTATTAAAAATAACAGTAATAATAATAACTGCAGTTTTTCAATTAAATTAAATATATTAAATTCATTATTATTTTTAATTATTTTTTTCTCAAAAATTTTATTTATATAATAAACAAAAAAAATTCAAAAAAAATGAATTATGTACATTTTATCAATTGTGTAATTACTATTAATTGAAAAAAATTTTATTTCATAAAAAAGAAATCATAAATCTATTCAGGATTCAATATACTTGTATAAATAATATTTTTCATTAATACTAAATATATTTTTTTTATTTTTAATAAACATTTTAAACACTCCTTATAAGTATTAATTAAATTTATTTTTTAATAAGTTTTATAAACTCAATGATAGCTTTTAATATAATTAATAAATTTCTTTTATTTTTTTAAATAACATGTTTGCATTTTTATAATTAAATTTTATCATGGGCTTTTTCCTGTCATTGACAACAAAACAAAAAAATAGTTAAAAATAACTATTTTTTTGTTTTTATTAAATAATCAATACATTGTTTTTAATTAAAATTTAATAAAAGTGCTTTATATTTTATTTTATAAATTTATATGTTTTTAAAATTACTATGATCGTTGTAAAAAAACATTGGATTACATTAGCTACGCAAAGTTGGGTTGATCCAATCATAATTGCATAAGCAATTCAAACAACTTGGGCAACCATTAAAATAAACATTGTTAAAAAGCTAATGTCTGAAATGTTCTTGGTTTTAATAATTTTTATAACTTGTGGTAATAAAAACAATGATGATAAAATTGTTCCTAATCACCCTAATATGTCAGTAGCTTGACTATTGTTAGTTAGTAGTAATATATGCATGTATTCAATTCCTTATTTTTTTATAAATTTATTGTAAAGGAAAATAAAAAAACATACATAAGTATGTTTAATTTAGTGAAAAAAATTATTAATTTATATTATTTTAAATATCAAAATAATTATAAAAGTAATTCTCCAATTCTTTTATTATTTTTGTTTTTTTAACATAATAATTTTCATTAGAAAAACGAGAAATTCTAGGCATTATTTTATCAAGGTCCGTTCCAATTTTTTTAATATATCTATATTCGAAAGAATTTTTTAGAAATGTTCTGGTTTCGTCTTCTTTTAATCCGTATGTATTAATAATTTTTTTTAAATCAAATTCTTTTTTGTTATTTATAAAAGTCTTTCACTCAATAAAATTATTATTGATTTTGCTATTTTCAATTATAAATAAATTAATTAATTCTTTTTTTGTCCTTAAATTCATTGAAGATGATATTGCGTTATTTAATTGTTTTTTAAAATTTAAATTATCTAAATCATTAATATTATTTTTTATTAAAAATAATATGTATTCAATATTTATTTCAATATTTTTTAAAAGTTCAATTTCAAATGTTATATTGTCACTAATTTCTTTATTTTCAAATTGATTTTTATTTAAAATTAATTCTTCTCTTAAATCAATGTATTTTCCGCAATATTCTTGATCCTGCTCTACAGTAAGAATTTCTTTATTTTCAAATTCGTCATAAGTTTTTAATATATTTTTAATTTTTAAATATTTACCAAAAATTTTAATAAAACTATTTTTTTCTTTATTAGATAAATTTCATTCATTACTTAAAGAAAAATTTTCTAATAATTGATTTGCAATTTCGACAAAACCCTGAACCCTTTCTCCATTACTTTTTGTAAAACCATTATAATAATCATCAAATTTTTTTAACAAAACATATTCAAGATTATTATCATTACCAAACATTTTAATAGCATCATTGGTTTCTTTTTCTAAATTTCTAAAACACACAATATTACCGAATTGTTTGATAGAATTTAAAATTCTATTAGTTCTTGAAAAGGCTTGTATTAGACCATGCGATTTTAAATTTTTATCAATTCATAAAGTATTTAACGTTGGAGAATCAAATCCTGTCAAAAACATGTTAACCACTATTAATATGTCAATTTCTTTATTTTTAACTCTAATCGATAAATCTTTATAATAATTGTTAAATTTATCTGAGCTTGTATCAAAATTTGTATTAAATAGATTGTTGTAATCTTTTATTGCATTTTCAAGAAATTGTTTTGAGTTATAATCCAACTCTGAAACACTTTCATTATTTTCTTCATAAAGAATTCCATCATTTTCTTCTTCGTTTACCGAGTAAGAATATATTAATGCTACCTTTAATTTGTTTTTAGCAGTTTTTAATTGATTTTTGAATTCTGAATAATATTTTTTTGCTGCATTAATTGAAGATACTGCTAAAATTGAATTAAAACCATTTAATACTTTTATTTTTGAATCATTCGATTCTGTAATTTTTTTGTAATTATATGATTTGTATGTTTTTTTATCAAAATTTTTTATTATATATTCAGTTATGTTTTTTATTCTTTTTGAATTTAAAAAAGCACTTTCTTTATCTACATTATAAAAATTAGAATTCAATGCTTCATTTTTTTGTTTTATTGTATTGACAAAATCTACCTTAAAAGGTAAAACGTTTTGATCCTTAATTGCATCGGCTATCGTATAAGAATGCAACTTTTCTCCAAATACTTCTTCTGTAGTTTTTAAATAATAATCATTTTTATTATTTATGTTATTTGCAAAAATAGGTGTTCCAGTAAAACCAAATAAACAATATTTTTTAAAATTACTTGTTAACTCTAAATGCATTTTTCCAAATTGAGATCTATGACACTCATCAAAAATAAAAACAATATTTTTGTTAAAAGAAACATGATTTTTATTATTTTTAACAAAATTTGAAAGTTTTTGAATTGTTGTAACTATAATTTTAGAGTTAAAACTTTCTAATTGTTTTTTTAAAATAGCAGTTGAATTATTTGAATTAGCAGCACCCTTTTCAAATTTATCGTATTCTTTTATTGTTTGATAATCTAGATCTTTTCTATCAACAACAAAAATCGTTTTTTCAATAAAATCTAATTCAGTTATTAACTTTGCTGTCTTAAAAGAGGTTAATGTTTTTCCACTTCCTGTTGTGTGTCAAATATATCCACCGGAATTTTTTTTACCAAAATTATTATTATGATTTATAAAATTGATTTTATTTATTATTGATTCTGAAGCAACTATTTGATATGGTCTCATTACTAACAACATATTTTCTGAAGTAAGAACACAATATTTTGTTATTATATTTAAAATAGTGTTTTTATTAAAAAATGATTTTGCAAAATCAAAAATATTATTTATTATGTTATTATTTTTGTCTGTTCAGTATGAAGTAAATGCAAAACTTTTACTATAATTATGACTTTTGTCTTTTCTTGTTGTATTTGAATAATATTTAGTTCTTATTTCATTAGATATTACAAAAATTTGAATATACTCAAACAACCCTGCTCCAGCAAAAAAAGATTCATTTTGATATCTGCCTATTTGGTTAAACGCTTCTTTTATAGAAACACCTCTTTTTTTTAATTCAATATGAACAAGTGGAAAACCATTAACAAGCAATGTTACATCATATCTACTGCTATGATTTTCAGTTTTATTCGAATATTGATTTATTACTTGTAAACAATTATTATATAAATTTTTTTTGTCAATTAAATTTATATTTTTAAAATTACCATTATCAAGTTTTACAACTTGTTTATAATCTTCTTGAATAATTTTGGTTTTTTCTATAATTCCATTATTTGGATTTGCTAATATTTCTGTGAAAAAAATTTTTCATTCATTATCTGTAAATAAAAAGTTATTTAATTTTTCAATTTTATTTCTTAAATTTTTGATTAACTCTATTTCACTTTTTATTTTAAGATGTTCATAAGATTCATTTTTTAAAACTTCTATTAATTTCTCTTCAATATCTTTTTCTGAATAATTATTATATTTTTGATTTTGAAAAACATATTCTTCAATTACTGTTGCATTTTTTTTAATCATTTTTTATTTCCTTTTTATATGAAAATAATTTATTAATATAATATTTTTCCTTAACTTCTAAATTTTTTATTTCTAAATTTAAATTGTTAATAAGTTCATTACTATAATCTAACAAATTATCCAAAAAAGTTACAATATTATTTTGTTCTTCATAACTAACAAATGGAACCTTTAATTTTTGAACAACTTCTTTATTTAATGTTGGTATTCCGCCTTTTCTAATTTTACTTTTAAGAAAATCTTCTTTTGATAATAAAAAATAATACAAAAATTTATTGTTATAAGAATCATTACATTTTAGCCAATAGCAACCATCTGAAGATCAAAAATCTTCCTTAGAAAAACCTATTTTTCCAGCATCGCCAGTATTTATTATCATTGTTGTATTTTTTGGCGCATTTGAATAATTATAGTATCCAAGCGGCTTGATTCCGGCATGATAAACAGGATATTTTGATTTTTTATTTAAATTTGCTCTTGTTAATCTTTTTCCTGTATTTATTGCACATACTTCTTTTAAAGAAAGAAAATCTTTAAAACTATTTGTTTTATTTTCTATATATTTTTTTATAATTAACTTACGAAGATTTATTTCGCAATTTAAATTATTTTTTAATTTATTTATTAATAAATTTAAATTATCTAAAAGAAATATAATATTATCCTGATGTTTGATTGTGGGTATTTGTATTTGCATTTTTAAGATTTTAGACATGTCCGGGTGTAACAAAGAAGAACCCCTATAAAAGCTTTTAATAGTATTTATATTATTTTTTAAAAAATAATATAAATACTTTGTTCTTAAAATATTTTCATCAAATGAAACAGCTAATCTATTATCAGTGGTTATAAAAGTTCCATTAAAATATTGAACTATGGGATTTCCTCCACCGGGTATACAAACAACTTGTCCTTTATTAAGAAATGGTAAAACCAATTCTTCTCTTGTAAATAAATTGGTTTCATTGGTTGTTAATATTTTTACATTTCCATTGTTATTAACTATTTTTTTTATATCTTTAACTAAAAAATATTTATACTTTATTTTTTTATTTAAAACAATATCTTTTAAATTACTAAAATTTTTGTCTCAAATAGTAACTTCTCATAAATATTTTAACTCAATATTTTCATTAATATTTGAAGTTATTATTTCACCAACATTTAACATATTATTTTTTTTCTCCATTAATTAACACTTCAATTTTATTTCTTAAAATTTTTGCTTCATTCACCAATTTATCTAGCTCATTATTAACAAAATTAATATCAGTAAATACTTCATAATTTTTTTTATCAACATAATCAGAAATTAATAAATTATAATTATTTTCTTTAATTTCTTCAGAAGAAACTAAATGTGAAAAAAAATTAATATTTTGTCTATTTTCAAAACAATTTAAAATGTTTTTAATGTTTTCAGAACTTAATTTGTTATTTTTTTTAAAATTTATGTATTCATTAGATGCATCTATAAATAAAACATTATGATCTAATTTTTGTTTTTTTAAAACCATAATATAAGTCGAAATTGTTGTTCCAAAAAATAAATTTTCAGGAAGATATATTATTGTATCAATAAAATTTTTATCAATTAAATATTTTCTAATTTTTTGTTCAGCACCATTTCTATACATTATTCCTGGAAAACAAACAATTGCAGCAACTCCGTCTTCAGAAAGCGATGATAAAATATGTAGAATAAAAGCAAAATCCGCTTTTGATTTTGGTGCTAAAACACCTGGACCTAAAAATCTAGAATCATTAATTAAAACTGGATTGCTATTACCTTCTCACTTTATAGAATAAGGTGGATTTGAAACAATTACATCAAATGGTTGATCATCTAAATGACGTGGTGAAATTAAAGTGTCTTCACATTCTATATTAAATTTATCAAAGTCAATGTCATGCAAAAACATATTAATTCTACAAAGATTATATGTAGTAACATTTATTTCTTGACCATAAAAACCATTTTTTATGTTTTCTTTTCCAATTATTTTTATTGATTGTAATAATAGTGATCCTGAACCACATGCTGGATCATATATTTTATTTATTTCACTTTTATTAACCAATGTTAAGCGTGTTAAAAGTTCCGAAACTTCTTGTGGGGTAAAAAATTCACCACCAGATTTTCCGGCATTACTTGCATACATTGACATTAAATATTCATATGCATCACCAAATGCATCAATATTATTCTCTTTATATTTACCAAGTTTCATTTCTCCAATAGCATTTAAAATTCTTGATCAATTTTTATTTCTTTTTTCAACAGACTGACCCAATTTTTTAGAATTTACATCAATATCATCAAATAAACCTTTAAAATTCTTTTCGGATTCTGTGCCTTTCGAAGATTTTTCAATGCTTTTAAATACATCTTGTAATGTTTCGTTTAAATTTTCATTTTTAAAAGAATTTAATCTTACATTACAAAAAAGTTGTGAAGGTAATATAAAAAAACCTTTTTCTTTAATTATGCCATCCTTTATTTTTACAGCAATTTCATCGCTTATTTTTGCATAATCAAAATTTAAGACTCCTGCTTCATGCTCTCCTTTATTTATGTAATTGCAAAGATTTTCTGAAATATATCTATAAAACATTGTTCCTAAAACATATTGTTTAAAATCCCATCCGTCAACCGAACCTCTTAAATCATTTGCTATATGACCAATTGATTTATATAATTCATTTCTTTGAATTTCTTTATTTTTTTCCATTTTTCTCCCTAATTTAAATATTATATTTAATTATTATAAACATTATTTAAAAAACTACAAGTTTTTCAAAAAAACAAAATATAAAAAACACTACCATAAGTAGTGTTTTTATTTATAAATTAAACTAAACTAATACTTCTTTAACTTCTTGTTGTTTAAGTTTAAAATTTTTATATTTAAATAATGGTTTTTGTTTAATATTAATGTCATATGAAATATCTAATGAATGACAAATATTATAATAATTATTTGTTAAGTTATTAATTTCTGAACTTGGAGATTTTTGGTTTAATAAGGCAATAATGTTTGCCACTATTTCCATATATGCTTGTTGTTTTACTTCTAGTTGTTGTAACCATGCACTCCCCACTTGTTCTTTTGCTAATTTAATTTTTCATAATTTATCAAGAGCGACAGAATTTTCTAACTTGTTATATTTATTATTATATTTTTTAACTAGATGATATTTTTTATTAATAAAAGCCTTATTTGCTAGTTTGGCATATTTTGCTTGTAAATCACTTAGTTTTTGACTTAGATGGTTATATTTAAAATTGCTAGTAACTCATTCTTGAAAAGCTTTTTCCATTTTTTTATTATCTTTAAAATTTGTTTTAGCAAAAGTTTCCAATTCATCAAGATATGTTTTTAAATTATTATCTATAACAAATCATTTACTTAATTTATGAGTTAATTTTAAAGTTCCCTTAACTTCATCACGACGATCTTTAAAAGTAAAGTAAGTTAAGATTGCCGATAAAGCAACGGTTCCTAAAACCCCAAGTGATCACCCAATATATTGTGAAGCTGTGGTTCCACATGATACAAAGGCCAAAATCCCAAAGGCTGGTGGTAAACGTCAATCACCATTAAAGAATCCTGTGTAGATGATTCCACCTGCCCCAGCTCCAAGTGATGCAGTAATAAATGGTAACCCGCAACGAAGAGTAACTCCATAAATCATTGGTTCAGTAATACCAAACAAACTAGCAGGCATGGCCCCAATTGCTTGTTGTTTTAGAGTTTGGTTTTTAGTTTTCAAAGCAACTCCAATTCCTCCACCTAATTGACCAAAAGTTCCAAAGACAAATCCCATTACTAATGGTACTGAAGTTCCTGGATTGGTAATGGCTGGCAACATTAGAAATTGGATCAACGCTCCATGAATTCCTGTAATTACAATTGCTTGTCAAAAAATCCCAAATATCGCTGTTCCGATACCTCAAGGAATAAATCTTAATAATCCTAGAGTACAGCCAATAACACTCTCTAATAGCCCTAATACATTACCAACAGCAATAAAAATAATTAATGATGTAATCAAAACTGATAAAAAGTGTCTAAAGATAATATCTACTACTGAAGGCATTCACTTTTTAATTCAATTATCAATAACCACATAAATTATTCCCGCTGCCACCATCGGAATAATTGATGTTGGGTATGGTTTGATTCCTATTGTTGATGTTACATCACCAACTGTAATTGTGGTTCAAGCAATTGGGAGTTGATTAAAAAAATATGGTGATATAAAGATGATTCCTAATAACAATCCAACATTAGTATTACCGTTAAAATATTTTACGGTGTTATATAAGAAAAATATTGAGATAAAGTCTAGTCCTGCATGGGACACAATATAAAATAACACATTAAATCATGAATAATTAATTAATGGTTTTTTAATATCAATTGCTGGATATAATCCTGCCACACTATCAGATAATAATACATATACTGCTTGTAGCATCCCCGCTGCCATAATAGCAGGAATTATTGGTAATACAATTGCTTTAACACAAGCTAAAATATCAAAGCCTTCTTGGTGAGTTTTGACATTTTTTAACTCAAATTTAAAATCATTTTTAACAAATCTATCTAAAGCTTCTTTAACTTTATAAACTGCTCCTCCAATAATGATTTGCAATTCATTACCTTGATAATTTATTCCTTTAACAATATCTAAATTTAGTAACGCTGTTTCTTGCACTTTAGTTTTATCTTTAATAACAAATCTTAAACGCGTCATGCAATTTTGATATGTTTCATAATTTTTATTTGTTCCGACTAAATTAAAAATTTCTTCGGCAACAACTTCTCACTTATTGATATACTTAACTGGTTCAACAATCTTGTCATTAATATGTGCTTGCATAATCAATTCCTTTTCTTTTATTTGATTAACAAGGCAATTTTTTGAAGATTCCAATATCTCAGTGCTCTATTAATAGCATGCACAAAAAAAAAAAAAAAAGCAAATGCAGACAAAATGCTGTAGTGGATTTAGTTGAAAGTTATTATAAGTAGCAAAAGATTCGAAAGATACTTTGTTGCTTTTTTATTGGTTAAAAATTTAATATATTAATTGTAAACTGGTTTTCCCCACCAATTATTTCTCACACCCTAAAAAATATTGTTGATATAAAAATAAAAAAGTTTTTGGTTGTAATTCCGAAAACTTTTTTAGTTATCAAACAAGATAAGTATATTTTTGTTATAAGCTTAAAATTTTATATATTTTATATAAATTGTGCCTTATTGTATTTCAGAACACAAGAAGGTACAATTGTATTAATAATAGATTATTGATTTTCTACTTTTTATCTTTTTAGTTTAATCTAGTCTATTATTTTTTTTGCCTTTTGTTGGCAATGCTCTTATATATTCCACATTTTTAGTGCGAACTTTTTCAAGACCATATTCTGATTTCAAAAGTTCTTTTGACATTTTCATCGCTTGGTTTCTTGTTAAAGAAGTTCCACGACGATTAGATCATTTTTTATCTAAGCCGGTGTTAGTTTCACTAATAACTCTTAAATTTTTTAAATTTGATTTCACTATATAGCGTCTCCTTTCATTTTTTATATTAATAAAGTTTGTTTAAAAAGAATAAACGACAATTTTAGATCATTCATATCTTTAATAACAACTATTTGGCGGAGCATATCAGAATTGCACTGATTTAAAACACTAGTTGCCCCATTATAAGAATAAAAAATTTCTTTAATTTTTATTCTTTTGATTGTTATTTGTATTTAATAGAATGTGTTAATTTAATCATTTCTGTCGCAATAATATTCAAAACTCTAATTTTTGTGCATTCTGTACAAATACAATCGCTTCTATAATCTTCATATTTTTTTGCATGTCAATTTATCATAAGTATCCTCTCTTTCTATATTTAATCTTATTCTTCGATGTTATCTTCATCGTCATTGCCATATTCAAACGTTTCACCTGAAATTGTTTCAAGTTTTTTGATTATTTGACTATTAATTTTTCTTCTTAATTTTTCTTCAACCACTGTTATATCGTTTGAATTTTTTATTAAAGAGTTTCTAACTTTAGTCATTTTTTTAAATTCTTTTTCAAAATCAGAAATTAAAACTTTTAAATCATTTTTTAAATAATCAGAAAGAGAATTTTTAATTTTAAATAATTCATTTAATTGTTCTTCATTTTTTCCATCACCAACATTTGATGCATATTTTTCAAACTTACTATCAACTTCAACTAATTTTCTTAATATTTGTGCAACAAATATAAACCCTTCGTCATCAGTAATTCATATATTGTCGTACTCTGTTGATTTTATAAATGGTATTGAACCATATTTTTCTTTAAATGATGTTGCTACAAGTATTCCGTATTTGCTATTTTTTCTTGCGCAATCTTTTACAAGTTTTTCAACTCAACCATCACTTCATTTAGCATTTTTTACTTCATATACTATCTTTCCAATTTTATTTTTATCAACAATAACAGTTTGTAAAAAATCTGCTTTTTCTTGTGAAGAATCATTTATTTTTTCAATTTTATCAACAAAACCAAAAACTTTTTTTAATTCTGCCTCTACTTCATGTTCAAAATTCTCACCCTTAACTTTAGAATTTATTATTTTATGCTTTTCATTTGCAAGTTTAAGAATTTCTATTTGTTCTAATAAAGGAGATTTTATTTTATCTTCCATTTCTAAAAGTTTAATTTTTATTTGTTGATCAAATTTTTCTTTTTCTGCCTCTAATTTAGCTTTATAATTTTCTATTTCTAGTTTTTTTGTTTCTTCCATAGAATTAATTTTGTTTTTCAAGCTTGATATCATCTCTAATTTGTCTTGATTTTCTTTTTGCTGTTTAGATATTAATTCGTTTTGAAATCTTGTTCTTTCAGCATCAAGTTTGGCTTTATAATTTTCTATTTCTAGTTTTTTTGTTTCTTCCATAGAATTAATTTTGTTTTTCAAGCTTGATATCATCTCTAATTTGTCTTGAATTTCTTCCGTTTTTAATTTTTGAAGATTTCTTTCAAAATCACTTTTTTCTTTTTCTAATTTAATTTTTAGATTTTCAATTTCTAAAAATTTATCTTTATTTATTTGTTTTTCTTTTTCTAAAACAACTTCAGATAGTTTTTTATTTACTTTTTCATTGATAAATTTATTGTATTCGTTTGAATTATGTTCAAATAATTCGTTTGCACTAAATGTTTTTTCACATTTAGGACATGTTAATTTAATGTCCATTATGGAGACCTCTTTTCTTTACTTTTTTTGGTATTAATATTTAAAATTATTTTTACAGAAAATGCGACGTATTTCATTTTAATTAAACAAACAAAAAATATGTATTTCATTTTAATTAAACAAACAAAAAATATGTATTTCATTTTAATTAAACAAACAAAAAATATTTTTGTTATAATTTTTGAAAAAATTGCGAACATTTCTAAATCTATTATTTAGAAAATAATATTGCTTCTTTTTTCCGGTATTAATACCTATTTATTATTATACACTAAATTAAAATAAAATTCACTAATTTTTAAAATTTAGACATAAAAAAACAATTTGCCTTTTTTCACCAGTTTTAAATAATTTAAAATAAAAAAATGCACATAATGCATTTTTTTATTTTGTAGCTAATTGTTAAATTTATAATTTTTATTTATTTGGGTCAATTGCTCCTATAATTCTAAATCAATCAGCACCTATAAGTTCATATCCTTCATTTAATTTAATTTTTACTATAACATTAATTTTTTCTTCAGGATCAGTTTTAGCTGTTAATGATTGAATCACTCCCGGAAAATCTGGTGTCCCAGTAACAAATTTATCTAGTTGTTTTTGGACTTCTGCAATAGTTTTAAAACCTGAAATTGTTATTTTATCACTAATATCTTTAGCGTTAATTTTTATTTTAGGAGTATTATCTTGTATTGCCCCAGTAATTGTAATTGTATTTGTTTTAACATCAAGTTTGTAGTTTGGTTTTAAAACGATAGTTACTTTAACGTTGGTTGGTTGTCCATCAATATTCTCACCTGTTAATGATTGAATTTTATCTTTAAATTTTTCTAAAGCAACAATGTCATTTAATGCTGTTTGCACTTCTGGTAAATTTTTTTTACCTTTTATTTTATCTGCTTCAGCTTGAATATCAGCAATCTTAACTGTTTCTACTTTTGTGGCATCTGCAACTGTAATTTTGAAGCTATCATTTGCTTTAACTATGGCATCACCAATATTAAAATCTTGTAATGCTTTGATAGTAATTGTTTCAGCTTTTGTTAATGTAGCAACATCTTTATTACTAAATTCAACTACATAATCACTTTTAAGGTTTGCATTTCCTAATTTAGCTTTAATTGCTTTTAAAACATCATCTTTTGATTGTGTATCAACAATTGTAACTCCACTTAATAATTCTGCTAATGTTTTTATGTTTTCCACGTTTTCCGCTTTTTTATGTCCACATGAAACAACTGTAACACCAGCGGCAGTAACAAGACCAAAAGCTCCTAATAACCCTAATAATTTTTTCATAATTTCTCCTATTTATATGTTTAAAATAATTTTAATTTATTTTAAAAGTGTCTTTAATCATTATAAAGGATAACCCCTAAAAAGAGAAATATGTAACTTATTCAAAGATTAATAACTTATAAATAATATATAATAACTATTACATGGAGTAATAAATGAGGAAAATTTTAAGCTTACTAGGAACATTAGTTGTTTCATCAACAACAACATTAACTTTAATTTCTTGTAATCATAATAATAAAAATAATAATGAAAAAGATGATCAATCTAGTACTAAAGAACTTATTGATCAATATGTTGCTTTAATTAAAAGAGATTTACAACAAGCTTATCCACCTCTTGTTCTATTTGACGAAAAATTTAATGAAATTAAACATAAATATGAAGTTACCGATGATTACAAAGAATATTTGAAACCACGCGTAAAAAGTCTTAATGGAAAAATCAATAAAGCAGATAACACTGCAGTTGATTTAATATTTAAGTTTAATAATCCCTACAATTATGAGGGCAATGATACATATACAACAACATTGACAAAATGTGTTAATAATAAAGACCCCAATGATCCCCTTTATGACTTCCCTCCTTTATCTTGAAATGGTGATAAAATCACGATTTCAGATGTTGCAATGTTTATTCTTCAACACTTTGATGCAGAAGCACAAAAAGATGCCGTAAACGAAGAAAAACGTTTTATTGATAATTTCACAAACGCATTAAACATGAATAATCTTTCAGTTAAAAAAGACCATTTTGTCTTCGATTTAGCATTTAAAGTTGCTGGTCATCAAGAAGCAATTAACTATTCTTATGATAATCAAGTTACACAAAAAGATAATAATCAAGAATATAATATTGGTGATTTTAGTTTAGTAGATGTCAATGTTTGACATTATAAAAAAACCAGTGGAAGAAATTTATTTTTTCAATCAAGAATAAATTTTACAGTTATCAATGAAAATAAAAAAATGCATAATTAATGCATTTTTATTTTGACTATTTTATTTTTTAAGTTATTAATCATAAAATTTTCTTGGAAAGGAACTTTTATATGAAAAAAACATTAATAACTCTTAGCCTGGGATTTGTAATATTTACAAGTTCTCCACTATTGGTAAGTTGCCAAAAAAGTAAAATCCCCAATTATCAATTAGGAACTTTAAAAGTATTAAAAAAATATCAAACTGGAATGTCTATTAATTTAGTTAGTAACCTATTATTACAAATAATTATTGGTAGTAAAAATCATCAAAAATTTTTAAATAATGAAGCACAAAGATTTTTTTATAATCTCGAAGCAAATATTAAAAAAGCTTATGATAAAACCTTTGATCATGTGCATTTAAAGATTGATTTTATATATGAAATTGCTCATCAAACACTTACTTATTCATATGATAAAACAACTCATCATGATAATTTACCTATGTCATCAACAACGATGTATGCTTTAGAAAAATTTCAAACAGTTAAAATAAATTTTTGTTATATTAATGATCAACACTTGTTAACTGAACTAGATTATTTTTACAAAACTAATGTGTGATTTAAATTAACAACCAAATAAAAAAATGTATCATATGATACATTTTTGTTATTTTGATAATTATAAAGTTTTTGCTTTAATTGCACCTTCAATTACAAAAGTATCATTACCTGTAAGTTTATAACCAGTTTTTAATTTGATAGTTACTTTTACATTAGTTGGTTTATCATCAACTTTTCCTACTAATGTATCCACACCATCAATTTTTTTAGCAACATCATCTAATGCTTTGTTAACAGCGGCTAAGTCAGCTAAGTCTTTGATTTTTTTAACATCGGCATTATTTTTAATGTCATCTGCTTTAACTTCTTTATCTGCTGCTTTAATAGCACCTTCAATTACAAAAGTATCAGCACCTGTAAGTTTGTAACCAGTTTTTAATTTGATAGTTACTTTTACATTAGTTGGTTTATCATCAACTTTTCCTACTAATGTATCCACACCTTCAATTTTTTTAGCAATATCATCTAGTGCTTTGTTAACAGCGGCTAAGTCAGCTAAGTCTTTGATTTTTTTAACATCGGCATTATTTTTAATGTCATCTGCTTTAACTTCTTTATCTGCTGCTTTAATAGCACCCTCAATTACAAAAGTATCATCACCTGTAAGTTTGTAACCAGTTTTTAATTTGATAGTTACTTTTACATTAGTTGGTTTGTCATCAACTTTTCCTACTAATGTATCTACACCTTCAATTTTTTTAGCAACATCATCTAATGCTTTGTTAACAGCGGCTAAGTCAGCTAAGTCTTTGATTTTTTTAACATCAGCATTATTTTTAATGTCATCTGCTTTAACTTCTTTATCTGCTGCTTTAATTGCACCTTCAATTACAAAAGTATCATCACCTGTAAGTTTGTAACCAGTTTTTAATTTAATAGTTACTTTTACATTAGTTGGTTTGTCATCAACTTTTCCTACTAATGTATCTACACCTTCAATTTTTTTAGCAACATCATCTAGTGCTTTGTTAACAGCGGCTAAGTCAGCTAAGTCTTTGATTTTTTTAACATCAGCATTATTTTTAATGTCATCTGCTTTAACTTCTTTATCTGCTGCTTTAATTGCACCTTCAATTACAAAAGTATCATTACCTGTAAGTTTGTAACCAGTTTTTAATTTAATAGTCACTTTTACATTAGTTGGTTTGTCATCAACTTTTCCTACTAATGTATCCACACCTTCAATTTTTTTAGCAATATCATCTAATGCTTTGTTAACAGCGGCTAAGTCGGCTAAGTCTTTGATTTTTTTAACATCAGCATTATTTTTAATGTCATCTGCTTTAACTTCTTTATCTGCTGCTTTAATTGCACCTTCAATTACAAAAGTATCATCACCTTTAAGTTT
This sequence comes from Spiroplasma endosymbiont of Crioceris asparagi, assembly GCF_964020035.1. Lineage (NCBI taxonomy): Bacteria > Bacillati > Mycoplasmatota > Mollicutes > Entomoplasmatales > Spiroplasmataceae > Spiroplasma > Spiroplasma endosymbiont of Crioceris asparagi. The sequence continues at coordinate 273,730 of NZ_OZ026475.1, read as the reverse complement.
GTAACCAGTTTTTAATTTGATAGTTACTTTTACATTAGTTGGTTTGTCATCAACTTTTCCTACTAATGTATCCACACCATCAATTTTTTTAGCAATATCATCTAGTGCTTTGTTAACAGCGGCTAAGTCAGCTAAGTCTTTGATTTTTTTAACATCGGCATTATTTTTAATGTCATCTGCTTTAACTTCTTTATCTGCTGCTTTAATTGCACCCTCAATTACAAAAGTATCATCACCTGTAAGTTTGTAACCAGTTTTTAATTTAATAGTTACTTTTACATTAGTTGGTTTGTCATCAACTTTTCCTACTAATGTATCCACACCATCAATTTTTTTAGCAACATCATCTAGTGCTTTGTTAACAGCGGCTAAGTCAGCTAAGTCTTTGATTTTTTTAACATCAGCATTATTTTTAATGTCATCTGCTTTAACTTCTTTATCTTCTTTATCTTTAGTAAATTTTGTAATAGTTACTTTTACTTCACCTTTAAACTTATCTTCGCTCGCTTTTTTAACAAATACTGTAATTGATCCATCAGCATCTTTTGTATTAGCTTTAAATTCTTTAGTATCTAAATCTTCTTTTGCTAATTTTTTAAGATTATCATCAGTTGATGCAGCTTTAATAACGGCAGCAATTGCTTGTGGTTTAGCTTCATCTTCAGTAAGTGCAGTTTTCCCACCACCAATTGCTTTTGGATGCAATTTAGAAATATCTTTAATTCTATTCGCATCTGTTACATCAATATCACAAGAATCATCTTTTTTTACTTGTTTTTCATTTACTTTAAAATCTTGTAGTGCTTTAACAGTAATTGATTTAATGTTTGTTAACTTATCATCATCTGATAAGTTTTTACTAATAGATGATTTCGGATTAAATGTGACTGAATAATCTTTATCGAGTGTAGCCCCCATTAATTTTGATGCTATTTGATCTTTAACATCTTTTTTGGTTTGACTATCATTTATTTTAAGGTCACTTAATAATATTTTTAATGTTATAGTGTTATCTTTTTTGTCTTTATCTCCACATGACACAACTGTAATACCAGCTGCGGCAACTAGACCTAAAGAACCTAATAATCCTATTAATTTCTTCATTTATTTCTCTTTTCTTTATTTTGTTTTATTCTTTATTTTTTATTATTGTTTTTAAATTTTAATATTCTAATAGATCAGTGTTTCTACTATTAGTGTGCATAAAAAAAAAAAAAAAAGCAAGCAAAAATGCCTCCTTATTTGAGAAAAATAGAATTATGTTTTTATAAAAAATAACAAAAAAAATGTATCATAAGATACATTTGTTTTATTTTGATATTATTTTAATAATTATAAAGTTTTGGGTGCTTTAGTAACTATAACAGCAATAGTTTTTGTTGCATTAGCATTGCTAGCTGTAATTGTTATATTTGTTGTTCCTTCAGCCATTCCTGTAATAACAATTGTTCCATCTTGAGTTGGTGGTACAACTGTTGCAATTGCTTCATTTTCGGAAGCAACAACTACATTTTGTAAATCTGGAAAGTTTGTAATTGTTATTGTGGCAGTTTTTTTGATAACGGTTGTTGCTTTATCATTATCAACTGCAATGTCTTTGTTAGCTGGTGGTTTTGGTTGGCTATCTTTAATTGCTCCAATAATTTTAAATGTATTAACACCATCAATTGTATAACCATTAGCTGCTTCAATAGTTACTACAACATCAGTTGGTTTAGCATCAAGAACAGCAGTTAATGATTTAACACCATCAATGTTTGGAATTGCGGCTGTTAATGCTGCATTAACAGCATCTAAATTTTCTAAACCTTTAATAGCTTTAATAGCATTATTTTGTGAAATTGCATCAGCTGTTATTTTTTTAACTTCTGGTGTAGGTTTATTTTCTTTGATTGCTCCAATAATTTTAAATGTATTAACACCATCAATTGTATAACCATTAGCTGCTTCAATAGTTACTACAACATCAGTTGGTTTAGCATCAAGAACAGCAGTTAATGATTTAACACCATCAATGTTTGGAATTGCGGCTGTTAATGCTGCATTAACAGCATCTAAATTTTCTAAACCTTTAATAGCTTTAATAGCATTATTTTGTGAAATTGCATCAGCTGTTATTTTTTTAACTTCTGGTGTAGGTTTATTTTCTTTGATTGCTCCAATAATTTTAAATGTATTAACACCATCAATTGTATAACCATTAGCTGCTTCAATAGTTACTACAACATCAGTTGGTTTAGCATCAAGAACAGCAGTTAATGATTTAACACCATCAATGTTTGGAATTGCGGCTGTTAATGCTGCATTAACAGCATCTAAATTTTCTAAACCTTTAATAGCTTTAATAGCATTATTTTGTGAAATTGCATCAGCTGTTATTTTTTTAACTTCTGGTGTAGGTTTATTTTCTTTGATTGCTCCAATAATTTTAAATGTATTAACACCATCAACTGTATAACCATCAGCTGCTTCAATAGTTACTACAACATCGGTTGGTTTAGCATCAAGAACAGCAGTTAATGATTTAACACCATCAATGTTTGGAATTGCGGCTGTTAATGCTGCATTAACAGCATCTAAATTTTCTAAACCTTTAATAGCTTTAATAGCGTTATTTTGTGAAATTGCATCAGCTGTTATTTTTTTATCTTCTTGTTTTTTGATTGCTCCTATAAGTTCAAATGTTTTATCACCAGAAATTCAGTAATCACCTTTTGTTTCAATAGCCACAACAACATCAGTTTGTGAATCTTGTTTAAGTACTGCTGTTAATGAAGATAATTTATCTTTATAATCATTTGAATCAACAACAGCTTTTAATTTACCATTAACATCATCAATGCCTGCTGAATCTTTGATTTTTGTAACGGCTTCAACTGCTTTAATTTCAGCAGCTGTAACTTTTTTTGTTGAATCTAAAATTGTAATGTTAAAAGTTTCGTCTTTTTTAACTGATGCTAATCTTTCTTTACCATCTTGACCACCCATAACATCGAAGTCTGATTTTGCTGTAACAGTAACTACATCTCCTACTGCTAAAACATCTTTGTCAGCATCTGCTTCTGCTTTATGATTTGATGTAACATCAATATTATCTTTATTAGCATCGCCTACTATTTCAATAATTTCTTTTTTTACATCTGATAATTTTGATGTTTCATCAAATTTAACATTGCTTAGCAATTTTGCTAATCCATTTTCGTCTTTGTCTTTGTCTTTATTTCCACATGACACAACTGTAACACCAGCTGCGGCAACTAGACCTAAAGATCCTAACAATCCTATTAATTTTTTCATATTTTTCCCCTTTTTAATATATTTAAAATCTTTTAAAATCTTTTTTTGCGAGTTATTTTTAAATCACTCTTTAATGATTATAACCTACTAAACAAAAAAAAAAAAAAAAGGCTTTTTTTTTAAATATTTATATAAAAAATAAGTTACAAATATCTTTTTTAATTATGCAACTATAAATTATAATAATACTAGGAGAAAAAAAGATGAAAAAACTGTTAACACTTTTAGGTTCATTAGGTTTGGTGGCAACAACAGGAGTTACCACCATTGCTTGTGGCGACAAAAAAGATGAAGGAATAACAAAAACTATTAATTTAGGAGAAATAACTTTAAATAAAGACGATTTCCCAGATGAAAATATTTTATTAACTAATTTATTTAAAGCAAAATTTGCAGACTTGTTTGCTCCATCAAATAATGAAAATACTAATGACCAAGATAATAAAAAAATTGAAGATCATAAAACTGAAATTAACAATGCTATAAAAGAAGCTTTTCAAAAAAATAATCTTGCATATGATAATAATTGAAACAAATTAATAAATTTTGATGCGGCATTTATGGTAAGTGGAAAAAATGTTCCCATTAAAATCAAACCTAATGGAGAAATTATAGATGATACAAATACATATAAATATGATGCTATTACTAAACTTATAACTAACTTTAAAATCAAAGATACAAATAAACAAATATTACATATTGAATTTAACTTTACATTAAAGAAAGCAAAATAATTAAAAAACCACCCGCGGGTGTTTTTTTAATTATTTATTAATTGGTAGGCTTCATCAAGTTCAACTTGTAGTTGAGGATTCTCTGCCATTCTTTTTTTATAAATTGGTAAGTATCTTACTTTATATCAAATTATTCCAAAAGTGATTGCCAAGATTACATAAATTATTTCTAATGATGCTGAGATAATTTTACCAACTCAATTATGTGTATGATAACGAGCAGCATCAACTATTTCTGTAATTAGGTTTCTAAAAAATTCTTCGAATTGGAAAATTAAAAATATTAATGCAAATATTCAAATAATTTTTTCGAATAAATTGGTTTTCATTTTTTTAGTAAATGTTAAATGCAAGGTTGTATAAATAACTGCAATATAAATCATAATCATGATTAAAGCGGTTTCACCTGTAATATCAGAGAAATTAAAGATCGGATCTGTAGAACCAATACATCCTTGAATAATGTCAGGAATTATTAATCACACTGCCGCAAATGATGTAGTTAATATCAAGTTAAGTAATGACGCTCTAAAGGGAATCCCATATTCATTAACTTCTTGATATTTAGGGTTAATCATTCCCTCTTTAGCAAATGGTTCTAAAATGGTTCCTGAATACAATGAGTTTTGCACAGCAGAATTCATTTTTAAAGATAAAGTACATACTAACATTATGATCGCCCCTAATCACTTAAGATATTTAGCATTATTGTTAATTAGAGAAAATGCTTCAATATTAGGATTTGATCCATATTTAATAAATGTTCCTAAAAATAATATTGTCATTGAAACATAAAATAGTGTTACTAAAAACATAATTCACATAATCGCTTTTCCAATATTCTTTTCTGGGTTCTCAACATTTTTTCCCATTGTTGAAAATGTTTCAAAACCCATAAAGAAGAAGAATCCAGAAGTAAAGGCTGTTGAAAATGATGACACTGATATTTTTGAATTATGAGCAACATTATTACCAAATTGGCTATCATGTATAAATAAATAAACTAAAACAATTACTAATAAAAAAGTTGATCCTCATTTAATGTAACCAGACATATTTAAAAATTTCTTAATGGCTCTCATACTGAAGAAAATTGTACATGAAGCTAAAGCATAAACAATGATTCCCACAATATCTCAAACTAAGAAAGATCATGCCCCAAAGATTTGTTGTGTGTTAAACACTGATCCGGTATCTACAAAGTTAATGCGAATCATTGACACAATTTGTGAAGTAACAATCATCGGCATTGTTGTATATTGTAAGAAAGAAATCATTCATCCAGCAAACTTTCCAAAAGAAGTTCGGACATAAATATAGGCTGCCCCATTTTCTCCTTTATGAATATGTGACATTCTAGAAAATGCTCATGCACAAGTGGCAGCAATTAAACCTTCAATTAAAAAGATTCAAATCATGTGTGCCCCAAGTCCTAGACCTTCACCATTAGAATTAATCATAAATGTTGCAAAAGCAGCAGTAAATGATATTCCACATGTATAGTTAAAACCAATTCAAATCATTTCTGATAAATTGAACTTATTCTTTTGATTATTCTTCATAAACGTTCCTTTAAATAATAGTTATAATTTTAAAATTATATCATTTTTGGGTTAGTAAACAAAAATTATTTATGGGAGTTATTCCACTCATCGTGAATTTGATTTAATTTCTCAATTGACTCAGCGTGTTTGACACGATACAAATAACTTTCTTTATTTTGTTTTTGGGCTTTAGTATAAACGTGAAATTGTGCTTCTGATTTAAAGATGAAAAATATATATAACATTCCTACCATTAAAATAATATACACAATTGATACAAGATATGGAATTCATAATTGTCCTGCAAATCCAAAACTTACTGCTGGTAAGTTAGAAGTAGTGATGTTGGCTGGCATAATCATATCAGTGGCATTAATTCACCCTGCTTGCATTATGTTGATTGCATAACGTTGGGGGAATAAATATAAAAATGCATTTAATCCTTTATGTTGCATTATTAAATCATATGGGAACGCACAACCCATTAAGTTAAAGACAACAACATATAAGACAATTACAATTCCTTGAGCTAGTTGGGTATACTTTATCCCCATTCAAAAGAAAATTATATACAACGTTAAAACACAAGTAATTCATAGTAATAATGATCCAGATAAATACATCAATCAATTAGTAGAATGAACGGTAATTTGTGATTGAAAAATTATTGGCACCGACATTAAAATTGCTGAATTAATAAAGTTAAAAATAAATGAAAATAAACAAACAGCAATAAAGTTGGTATATATTGATGTTGGTAAATACATAATACGTTTATCAATTGATGTAAATTTATATCTAAATAACACACGATATAAATTTGATACCGTATTTCTTGTAATACTTACAGCCACGATTGAAGGAATAACAAACACGTTATCTGGTTTAAAAATTAATCACATCACCAAAATTAAGTACATCACAAAAAGTCCCACAAAAATGTTTCATGGCATTCTAAAAAATGTTTTTGTATGTAGTCAAACTAATTTTCTTAATACATAAAAATTACTATGACGATTAAAATACTTATCTTGTTGTTCTTTGACCATTTTATCCTTGACTCTCTTTAATACGTTTTAACTCTTCAATTGTTGTTGCTCTTTCTAATAAATAAATTTTATTTGCTGATTCTTTTGAAACACGTGCATATTTTTCATAGTTATTAGTTCTTTCGATTTTATATTTACTTTTAATAATTCATCTTAATAACAACATAGCAAATAAAAATAATAACGCTGTTACTACAAATGGAATTCAATTATGACCCCAATAACCAATTCCAATATCACCAATTTCATCACGGGTTTGTTGTTTCATATTATCAAAACCAAAGTGCCCTTGTCACCCTGCTTGCATAATTGACAATGGATATTTTTGGGGAAAGATATAACTTATTCACAACATTATTTTACTATTTTGATTAATTAAACTCCCATAAGGAATCCCTAATCCTAAAAAATATGTTGATGCGTAATAAAAGGCATTAGTTACAATCAATACCATATCAAAACGTTTAACAGCAAATGCTACATAAATTCCAAACAAGTTGCAAATACATGCCAATAATAAATACCCACCAATAAATATTAATCAATTAACAGACGCTAACTCATCTCGTTGGCTGACATAACACATTGCAAATAAAAATAATAATAAACTTACAATCATGTTAAACATTTGGTTATAAGCAACCATACAAATAATTAAGAATTTTTTAGAAATGTTTGTTGCAAATGTTCTACGAAAAAAGTTTTTAATTTTAAACTCGTGCATAATACGGGCCATATTTAAAAAACAATTAATGATTGTACTAATCCCGATCGCTGATGACAAAATGAAGGGATCATATTGTAAAAATAATTCCATGTTTTTATTAGAATCATTTTTATCGACAATTACCTTAAATGTTAATCATGTAAATAACAAAATGATTGTGACAAAAAGTCCAGTAAAAACACTAATCATGTTGCGAAGATTGTTTTTTCACTGGAATTTCATCATATCTTTAAAAATATCTCATTTATTATTAAGCATTGGAATTTCCTTTATGTAATTTTTTTAATTTTGTTCATAATTTTTTGTTTTTCTTCTTTAATATATTTACGTTTTAGTTTTTTTAGTTTACGTTTTTCACGTAATGACGTTTTATTATCAGAAGAATAACGATGAATTAACGCGGTTTCATTAAAGATTTGAATTAACTCATGTTTACAGAATGTAATTACATCTTTAATTTCTTCTAAAAAAGCAATTGATTCATTTAAATATAAATTGGTTGGATCAAGTTTTTTAACTGGTTTAATAAATTTATCAATTGAATTCACTAATTCTTTAATTTCTTTTTTAGTAAACTTTAAGCTATTAATTGAAATTAATGAGAACGCTAATTTTTCAATTGATTTTCTTGTTGTACTCAAATTAATTTGAATTAATTTAATATCGTTAAAAAGTTTCATTTGTTCAATTTCTTCATCACTATGTTTTTTACATAATTCATTGAAGGCTTTATCAAAGACTTTTTCATACATTTCAAATTTACTTAAAATCGCATCCAAGACAGGGTCTTGGTTTTTTAATTTTAAATCTTTCTTTTTAATGTCTGCATAAACCTTTAATGAATAATCAGTTAATGAAGTTCCTGATTCTTTAATTTTAATCGCTGAATCTTCTCTAAAAATTTGCCCATGATGCATAGTGATTACACGATTACATAATGCATCAAACATTGCATCAGATGGTGAAGTTAAAATAATTGTTGCATTATTTTCTTCACGATATTTTTTTAAGAAATCTAGAATCCCAATTCTAATATCTACCCAAATAGTAGTTGTAATTGGATTTAAGATTAATAATTTTGGTTTATGCATAAAGGCAAGGAACATTGAAAACACTTCTAATCAGTTTTGATCGCTTTGATTTAAATACTCTTTTAAATGAGATTTAATTCGAAATACTTCATATAGCTGTGAAATTCATGCTTCATCTTTGATTCCATAAATATCTCGATAAAACTTAATAACTTCTTGCACTCTAAAACCATCAGGTCAAATATTTTTACGAAAGTGGTATCCTACATTAGATAAGATGTCAGGTGTATCAAAAAAGTATTCCACACTTCCTGCTGTTGGTTTAATTTCATCACCAATAACTCTTCCTAAAATATTTTTACCTGAGTTATTTGGACCAACTAAAGCAATGACATCTCCTTCATAAACATTAAGATTAATTCCTCTCAATGTCATAGTTCTTCCATTGTGAATTTTCAAAATATTATTTAATTGAACAACGATCTTTTTTTCCATTAATTTACCTGATTTTCTTGTAAGAATTGTTTAACTGCATCAACATATTGTTGAGTGACATCAAAAATTGCTTTAATGTGACCAACTTTTGTGAATAAAACAATATTATCCTTTCCTAAAACTTTAACACTTTTTCGCTCTTTTATAAATTTTTCACTATCTTTATATGAAGTAATTTTGTCATCTTTTGAGTGAAGATAAAGAATTGGGAAAGAAGTCACATTATTTAAATTAAAATTACTTAAATTTAACATTTCAGTATTAATCATATATCTGTTTTTTACTCAAACTAACATATTATCAATTATTTTACGACTAACCTTCAAATGATGACCAAATGTTTCTGTTAATCTTGAAATTGCTGGTGATAAATTAGCAAATGTTGAATCAGAAATACCAAACTTAATATTATATTCTTGAAACACTGGTTCATTGTTTAAAGCAAAAGCATTTAAAGCATAAGCTCCCATACTAAAACCAATTAGTCCAACAGTTGTGGGATGAAACTCTTTTCGTAAATATTTAAGTGCTGTTAATAAATCTTCTTGTTCTTTCACGCCAAAAGTCACAAAGTCTTCACTACTCATCCCCTGATTTCTAAAATCAAATGCAAAAATATTGTATCCCATTGCTTTAAAAAAACTTGCAGCAGTTGCAGCAACTTCTTTTTTAGAACTAAAACCATGAAGTGAAATAATTCACTTATCTGTTTTAATTGGATTAATTCAATACATTCCTGCAAGCTCGATATCATCTGAAGTAAACAATTCAATTTGTTGCCATTCATGATATTCACCAAGATCTAATAGTCGGGTTTTATCAACATCATGAATATTAACAATTCTTTTAAGTGATTTAAAATGTTTTAATTGGCATTCCACTGAATTATCACGTTTAGTTATTATTTTTGAATTTAACACAGCTCATACTGAATTTAATAAAAACTCATTCATTTTTTGACCCCTTCTATTAATATAATTAATTATATCTTAATGTTTATTTTAAAATAAAAAACCACTATTGTGGTTTATTATTCTTTTTTTTATCTTCAAATTCTTGTAATCATTTTTGAAGATCACTTTTATTTGGTAACTTATTCAAAATTGTTCAATTTCTATGTTGATATTGACTTGTTCCATATTTAGCAGTTGAATATTCAAATGGTCGCACATATGAAATTTTTACTAATGCTGGTAAAAATTGGTCATCAATTGGCAAGGTAATACATGAAGAATATAATGCATAGGCTTCAATTTGAGCAAAGGCTTTATATCTAGCTTGAATATCAGCAATTTTTGAAGCAAGGTAAACTAATTGACTATATTTTAAATTTTGATTTACATATTTAGTAATATTTGCTTTTCAAGTATTATTATCACTTGCATAGTTATCATTTATTGTTTTATTAAATGCACCTTTAATTTCATCATAACTTAATAAATCTTCACGATCATCAATACTATTTTTTGAGAAATCTCATGTTCCTTGAGCATTTCATTTTTTATCATATATTTTTTGAAGGACTGGTAATTTATGACTATCAAGGATTCTTGCAATCCCATAATATGTATTCATATCTCCAGTTGCTCCAAAGACTGCATATGTTAAAGGGTCAGCATAATCTGGTGATCATCCTGTAATTAATAAATCATAACTACCACTAGATCTCTTATTCATGAAATCAGATTGATCTTTTGATTCATTAATATCAATTTTTAAAGGTACATTTTCTCTAGCAGCAACTTTATTAAACATTCTAATACTATTTGTAACACTCATATTTAAAGCATATTTTTGTGATACATTTAACAATAATTTTAACTCTAATGGATTAGATGTTGTCGCAGAAGGATCAATATTTTTAACTTCATCAATAATATCTTGAGTATAATCATTTGATATTTTGTTAGATTTTTTTGCTCTTTCTTCAATATATTTTTTTCCATCCTCTTTTTGGAAAAAATTATGTCCTTGTTCTAGATTATTTTTTAAAGATTCTATATTTGAAACTGAATTATCTTTTTTAGCTTCTGTTGCAACTTCATCTTTCATATAATCAGAATAATCTTTTTCACCATCATTGATGAAATTTGAAGCAGTTCAAAAATTAATTCCAGCTGCTGAGTCTGCCCCTTTAGCATCAAATTTTGAAGAGTAGTATTTAGCACTATAATCTCTATTAAATCTTGTTGTGAAATATGAACGAATTAATGATGAAGATAATAATTCTGCTTTTTCTTTTTTATTACCATTACCATTTGTATCAGTGTTGATTGGGTTAAAGAATATTCCAAATGATGAAGATTGTACTGGTTCTTGGCTAAAGACAGCTTCGAATTTCGGATTTTTATAATCACTACCAACGTATTTATTTCATCCCCCACCATCAGTCACACTTAATGAATCTTCAGTTAAATCACCAGCTTCAAAGGAAACTCTTAAATCAGATGGTGTAACATTAGCTTTATAAAATTTTTGAATATGTTTTATTTTAATGTCTTCCGCATTTACATAATGTTCATTTTTCTTAAATGATAAATTATTGTTTGGAGAATAATTAGTTAAAGTATAAGCACCAGTATATAAAGTTGCTGAGAATTCTCCGGGTAATCCATAATTTAAAATATATTTTTCATCAATTGCTTTCTTTGGCATTGGTGCAAAAATTACATAACTCATAATACCTTCAAAGAATGGCGTAGTGATTCCATCGGGATTAATAAATCTTACATAACTAGCACCATCAATATTAGAACCAGGAGTGGCAGTATTTATATTAACTCCGCCAGCATCAGTTCCATTAATTTTTCCATAAACAATTCCAAGATCAAATGTTTGTTCTCCACTATCATCAGTAAATTTTAATTTACCATCAAATGAATCTTTACCTTTTGTTGCGACTTCATAAGCTTGTTTAATTCTTTCTCAGTTTTCTGTAACAATTTTATCTTTATCTTTTTCTTCTGCACCAACGCTATTTTTCTTTTTAACTCCTGACACATCATGAGTAGCCACATAATCTTTAAGTTCACTAAATCCATCAATAAAGTTTGCAAAAAATGAAGAAATATCACTATCAACATTAGGATTTAAAACATATAAGAAAATATTGACAAAATCTTTTCCAGAAATTTGTCCATTATTGTCAACAAGTTTATCATCAGTAACATAATTACCATCATTATCAACTCATTTAGCATTAGGATCAATTGCATATGTTCATGATTCTTTTTTATTTGCAGCATCTTTTCCAAGTTGTCTAAATCCAACTTTTTGTTCAACTTTGTTCGCATTTGCAGTTAGGTAAACATTTTTAAGTGCAAGATCTGTTTTTGAATTTCCCAATTCATCAACTCCAACTAATGGTGATTGAAGATCAGCTAATTGTTCAAAATCACTAGCTTGCATTGTTTTACCAGAAGACAATGAAATTGGATTAAATTGAAAATAACCTTTGTATTCGTCAGTTGAAACTCTTCGCGCCATTAAAGCACTAAAAGAAATTCCAGTTGAACTTATTAAAAATTTTATTCCAATAGCTCCAGCAATTACTGCAGCTAATCCAACAATTAATTTTTTCATTACTCTCCTTTTTTGGTAGAACTATCCATTAATGAATTGATAATTTCTCTTTGTTCTCTTAAGTTTGCATAAACAAAGTGATTGTTAATAATTTGCTTAAAGTTTGGGAAATCAACTAAATAATCATAGTGTTCTTTTTCTTCATCATAAACAAAGTTGTTTTTAATATTTTGTGCTTTTGGATCTGGTTCAGGAATTGCAGATAACAATGCTTTTGTATATGGGTGCATTGGTCGATTAAACAATTCTTCTGAATCTGCCATTTCCACAATTATTCCACGATAGATAACTGCAATTCTTGTAGAAATATGTCTTACAATTGACAAGTCATGAGCAACAAAGATAAAAGTCAATCCCATTTCTTCTTGAAATTTTTTAAACATATTTAAGACTTGCGCACGAATTGACACATCAAGTGCTGATATTGGTTCATCAGCCACAATTAATTTTGGTTTCATTACCATTGCTCTGGCAATTCCCACCCTTTGACGTTGACCACCAGAAAATTCATGAGGATATCTTGACATATGTTCGGGTAACATTCCCACTTCTTTCAACATGTTTAAGGTGATGAATTGTTTAACTTTTTTATCATCAACTTGTTGTAAAGTAATTGGTTCTTGATTTGGTTTAAGGTCTTTATTGTATTGGTCAACATACAACTGACGAGTTTCATCATTTTTATAAATTTCGGGGAAATTCTCTAATCCCTCACCAATAATTTGTTCAATTGGCATACGATCATTTAATGAAGAAGCTGGGTCTTGGAACACCATTTGCATAATTTTTTTATTATTTCTAACACCCTTTTTATTTAAAGGAATTAATGTTTTTAAATTTTTTAAGACTTGATCAAGTGATGGCATTTCTAAAAAATCCAGCAGTTGTTGATAATCTTTAATTTCTTCGCTAGTTAAATCCAAAGTTTTGCGTTCCACTTTGTATCATAAGTTAATTATATCTCTATCTACCATAATATTCTTGCGAACAATTTTTCAGGCAAATTCACATTGTCTTTGTAATTCTTTAAATGATGCATCAAAAGCTAATTTTGGTTTTAATACTTCTTCATGATAATGTTTAACTTTACGTTCCAAATCGCTTTCTTTAAATGAAGCAACTAAAGCATCTAATTTAGCAATGTTAATTGGTTTATCACTTGCTAATGATTTTTCAAATTGTCTTACATAAGTTATTAGAGCTCTAAAATTTACTGTCTCATTTGTGTAAAGATTTTTTAATTCTTCACAAACCTCATCATAGGTTGCTTGGTTAAAATAATCATCACGCGCATCTGTGGCTTCATATTCTTGTTTATATTTCATTAATGAACTATACATTTTGTCACGAGGAACATTAATTAAAGCGTTGTATTTTTCAATATAACTTTTACGTTTAGAATGTGGTGCTGAAAGTGCCATATTTTGTTCTTGAGAATCAATCGCTTTTTGAAAAAAGTCTTCTAAGACTAATTGTTCTTGAATAATAATTTCAATTAATTTAAAAATCTTTTTCAATGCTGGTTCTAACTCAAGTTGTTTGCTAGCATATTGTTTTCTCACTTCAATAATGTTTTCAATTTTTTTGAAAATATTATTAGCTACGGATTTAGTGTCACGCACAATAATATGTGTATTACGTAATTTCAAACGAATTGATTCATACATTTCAGGAGTTAAATCCTTAGCTTGTTTATCAATATAATCAAGGAAACGAATAGTTTTTTGTTGCATTCTAATAATGTCTAATAAACTTTTTAGAATTCCTTCTTGTCAGTAATAGATTTTTTTAAATGTCACATTAGCAGTTTTTGTAGAAGCATATTTTATTTTATGTAATTCTGCTTCTGTTAAGGGACGAGTTTCTTTAGTTTTAACATTAAAACTTAAGTGTTTAATATATTTAAAATAATCGACTTTAACTTCATTGATGTAGTTGTTTAACAATCTTGAAGTAATGTGTGAATTAATCACCATTTGTTTTAAATGATGATGAATTTTTTTATTTAGTTTATGTAAGTGTAAAGGACTTCCAAAAACAAGTTGATCTTCAAAGAAAACAGCACCACTTTTAATTGGTTGAATTCCCATAATGGCACGACCAATTGTTGTTTTACCAGAACCTGATTCTCCAACAATCGCAAAAATTTCACCCTTTTGGATGTCTAGGTTGGCACCTTTGATGGCTTCAAATTTTTTACCTTTATTTCTGAATTCAATTACCATATTTCTAACTGAAATTAGTGGTTTTTTATTTTCCATGTTTTCACCTTATTTTTTTAGTTTCTCTAATTGTTTTGGTTTTTCTACTTTGGGAGATTTCTCATGCAATAATCATGTTTTTGCATAATGAGTATCTGTAACTTTGAACATTGGTGGTTCATATAGATAATCAATTTTTAATGCATATGGATTTCGTGGTGCAAATGCATCCCCTTTAATTTTTTTAAATAAACTTGGAGGGGTTCCAGCAATTGAATATAAATCTTCACCCTTTTTACCAAGTTGAGGAAGTGATGATAATAGTGCTCAAGTATATGGGTGTTGGGGATCATAAAATATTTCATCTACTTTTCCATATTCAACAATTTGTCCACTATACATAACTGCAACTCTATCAGCAATATTTGCAACAACTCCAAGGTCATGTGTAATAAAGATAGTTGTAAAGTTGTATTCTTTTTGTAAGTCTTTAATTAGATTTAAAATTTGTGCTTGAATAGTTACGTCAAGTGCAGTTGTCGGTTCATCACATAATAAGATTTTAGGTTTACATGCAAGGGCAATCGCAATTACAACCCTTTGACGCATTCCTCCAGAATATTTTCCGGGAATATCATGATAACGTTTCTCAGCATTAGGAATTCCTACTTTTTTTAGAATTTCAATAGTTTCTTTTCTTGCTTCTGATTTAGACATTTTTGAATGTTTTCGTAAAACTTCAGAAATTTGAAATCCGACACTTAATAATGGGTTTAAAGATGTCATTGGATCTTGAAAGATTGTGGCAATAGTTGCTCCACGCAAATTAGAAATATCTTTTTTAACAGCTTGTCTTTTCATAAAGTCAGACATTTTGAAAAATTTTGCTTTATAAACGAATAAACGATATTGATCTTCATCAAATGTTTCTCCATTAACAATGACATTTTTGTAAATTCCTTTAATAATTCTTTCAACTTGGGTTAGATTAGTTTTGTTATTAAAGTATTCTTCTAATTTAACTTTAAGTTCTGAATCAAATGGAACGCTCTCCTTGAACATTTTTTTAATGCCTTCAATAACTTCTGCTAAAAACACCCTTTCTCTTCGTGGTGCGCTTATAAAGAATGATAACTGAGATTTATAATCTTCAATCTCTTCATCAATTGCTTGGATTTCTTTTGCTTTAGCTTCAACATCTTTTGCTAGGTTTAAAATATTAGTTAGTTCTTTAATTTTAAATTCATATCTTTGAATTTTAACTGACGCTCTATCTGATTTTTTTCCAAACCCTAAATTAGGTTTTAATAAATCAATTTTTGCTTGTAAATCTTTAATCTCTTGATTGGTTGCGGTTTCATCTAAATTATTAATTTGTTTTTTAAAATCTTCTAATTCTTTTATAAATGATTTAGTTTTTTTAATAATTCATTTTTTAAAATCACGATCTAATAAATTATGATGAAAATCTGTTAAATCAGTTGTATAAGAAATTTTTGCGTTTTCAGTTTCGGGAGGATAATAAATAATTGAACCATTAGCAATTCATCCATTTGATTCCAACATATTAGTAAAGGTTTTTGTAAACACTGATTTACCAGAACCTGATTCACCCACAATGGCAACAGTTTCTCCTTCATATACATCAAAGTTGATATTTCTAATCGCAGTTAAAATTTTAGATCTTACTCTAAATTTAACGACTAAATTTTCAACTGATAGTATTTTTTTCATATGTCCCTTTCTTAAAATTAACGGTGGTTTTTTGGATCTAATGAGTCAGCCAAAGTTTTGGCAACTAAGAAGAATAGTGCTGAAATGACAGCAATCATAATTAATGGGAATAACAATCATCACACATTTTCTTCTCAGTTATTATTTGCTAATGCTAAGTTTAATATTTTTCCTAATGATGTTCTGTGATAATCATCTGATTTAATAAATGAAAATCCAAAGTAGTTTAATGTTGAATCAATTGCAATTGCATCAGGTATTGAAAATGATGCGGTTTGAATAACAACTGGTAAAATTTTTGGAAAAATATTACGAGATAAAATTTTTCTTCCTGGAGTTCCTAATGTTTGGGAAGCGACATTGTACTCGGAATTTTTAACCATAATTACTTGCACCCTAATTGTCTGTGAAATTGGAATTCATGCGGTTAACGAAACTGCAAACACAACCACAAAGATTGAATTGTTAAATTGTTCACCTAACGAACTAAACATAAAGATAATTATCAATCATAAAACTAGTGTTGGAATTAATGTCAAAAATCTTGTCAACTCAATAAAAGCAATATCTAATTTTTTGTTATAACCTCATATTGAACCAACGATGATTCCGACAGTAATTTGAATAACAGCAATAATAAAGGCAAATATTAAAGTTTCTCTTGTTCCAATTCAAATAGTTGTTCAATAATCTTCATTAAATTTACCTAAACCAAATCAATGATGTCATGATGGTGCTAAGCTTTCACCTTCAAAAATATGTTTGGTATCATCTGGATCGGGTCATCACATTTTACCAATTGGCACAAAGATGGCAAGTAAAAGAATTACCGCAAGTATGGCAAATGAAATTATGAATGTATTAGATGTGAATAAAATTCTTAAAACCGATTTTCAATAGCTATATGGTTTTGAATAAATTTGTTCATTTTCTTTTTTATCTATTCCTACAACTTCAAATAAAGATGGACTTAGATTATCAATATCAATTTTATGATTTAACTCAAAATTACTCATACTGTTTTCCTTTCATATAATTTTATACTATTTTGTTAATTTTACTCTTGGGTCCATTAATGCCATGATTAAGTCGGCAATTAATGAAGAGATAATTCCTGCTAAGGCAGCAATTGTAACATAACCCATAACTAAGAAGGTTTCACGCATTGCCACTCCCCCAACAATGTATTGACTCATCCCATCAACTGATCATTGTTGTTCTGTAAAGATTGAAGAACCAAATAATGTGGCAATTAGAAATACTGGGATATCTCGAATAACTCGAATTCCGGCATTTCTAAAAATGTGAATAAAGAACACTCTTGATTGTGACATCCCTTTTGACATAGCAAACTTAGTATATTCAGATGACATTTCATCAACTACATACCTTCTTGTTTGCACAATAACTTGGGGAATATACATTAATACAATTACAAATACTGGCACAATAAACGTCATGATCTTATCGGGAGAATATATTGTTGAAATATTAAATAATTTTACAGAGAACAAGAACACAAACATTACAATGATTAGTGGTGGCACTGCAATTAGGAATGCTGAGAATCCGTTAATAATACCATCAACTGATTTATCTTTAAATTTGGCCGCTAATATTCCAATTGGAATTCCAATTAAATACGTAGCAGCAATCGCAACAAATCCAAATTTAAATGAAGTAGGAATTGCTTTTTTAAATAATCCTCAAACATCTTGTTGGAATGGGGTTCCAAATTTAGAACTAAATACTAAACCAAAATATACTAATTGGTGAGTTTCGTGTTGTTCACCTTTTGCATCAATTAAATAAATAGTTTTTTCAAAGATTGGCAAAATATTATAAAAGTAACGCAGAATTTGTTGAATTGTTGGTCCTGTTAATCCCACACTTTCTTTACGTTTATTTAGAAGTTTCATGTAGGCATCATTACCTGGTTTAATCTCACTTTTGTCAAAGTTAATATCAGACATAAATGCACTATCAGGAGTAACCATTTTTAATAATACAAACAAAATTGCTAATGCTAAAAATAACGTTACAAAGGCAGCACAAATTCTTTTTAGTGAATACCCAACTAATGGTCGTTTTTGATTAAATTCATTAAATCCGTAATTTACATTAATAAAGAATTTTTTTATCTTTGATAATAGTTCACCTTTCTTGCTTAAACTTGAGTTAATTTCAATCCCCATAATATGGTTTTCAAAAGAGGTGTTATTTTCATCATGTAAATTAGAACGGATATCTTTATTAAAATCCTGGTTCATAATTTCCTCATTTTCCTTTAATTATAATTTCAAAACTAAATAATAATTTTTATGTTTCTAATTTGTCTTAGCAGTGGAAGTTGTATTGTATGTGCCAATAACAAAATAAAACGGTCTTAGTAACGCTTGTTGATTCATAGATTGCGTAGTTTGCTTAAATGTTTTAATCATTATTCATCTTCCTTCAATAAAAATTATTTAAATTTAACCAATAATATTTAATGATATTATTAAGTTAAACAAAACATATTTATAATTTTACAATAAAAAGGAAAAAATGGGAAATAAAATGAAAAATTCAAATAATGATTTGGAAAAAAATAAAGCCTTAGATATCATTTTAAAAAGTGAAACTCCTGATAATATTACAACTTATAAAAGTGCAAAAAAAATCCGTGTTATTGATTTAATCGCAGTTGTCGTTATTAGTTTGGGTTGTATAGGTATAGCTTTTGGGATTTCAGCAATTTTTAAAAATAAAGTTTTATTTGAAGAACTTACCCTACTATTTGGTTTATTATCTTTAGGTTTATGGTTTATTGTGGGTTATTTAACTAATCGTGAAAATGCCCAAATGTATAATGATCATCGAAGACGTTACAATTGAGCAATTAATGAAAGTAATGGTGAAAAAAAACGTTTACGTAAAAAACTAATTTTAATTGCCCTATTATTAGTAATTGCCGCATTGATCATTTATTTTACATATTAAAAAAACTGGCATGACCAGTTTTTTATTTATTTAATATCAAATACATATATTGATTTAGTAACTTTATGATATGCCCCATCTAAGGCAAACATTGCTCCTAACATAAAATCAATTACACGAGTTTTTTCTTCTTTACTTAAACTATCAAAATTCACACTTACACTTTTAAACTTTTTTAATGTGTGCACAATTTGTTTTACTTCACTATAAGCTTCTGGTTTAAAATGTGTTAATCTGCTGGTATCAAATGTATTATTTTCATCCATATTATCAGTTCTTTCTTAAGAATGTGGGAAAGTCTTCATCTTCTTCATCATCATCATGATCTTCATTAGATTCTTGATTAGTAAATTGCGCTATTGTATTAGTATCGACATGCTTAACATCTAATGATTTGGGAATATCATCATCGTCATCATCATATTCATAGTCTTCACCAGTATCTTGAATATCTATAATGGGATTTTCTAAAGTTGCAGTATTTTGGAGACGTGCATCAAATGCTTCTTGTAATGTTGGCCCTTGCTTAATAGGTTCTTGTGCTCTTGGCAAAATTTTTTCCGCATTGATGTTTGCTTCTAATGTTTTTACTAAGCGAGATTCAACTTCTAGTTTCACTTGTTTTCTAGCTAATTGATATTCTTCATCATCTCCTGTTGCAATCACAGTAACGATAATTTCATCACCTAAACTTTCATTAATTGAAATTCCAAAAATAATATTAATATCTTCTCCAGAAGCTTGTTGAATAATGTCAACTGCATCATATGCATCATTTAAAGAAACGGTTGGACCACCTGTCACATTAATAATTGCATCTTTAGTTCCTCTAATTGTAGTTTCTAAAAGTGAAGAATTAATTGCTTTGTTAGCAGCTTCAATCGCTTTATCTGGACCAGTTCCTAAACCAATACCAAATAAGGCATTCCCTTTTTCTTTCATAATAGTTTTCACATCAGCAAAGTCTAAGTTAATAACTGCAGGAATTGCAATTAAATCTGTAATTGTTTGAACACCTTGTTTTAAAATATTATCAGCTTCTTTAAAAGAATCTTTAATTGGTAAGTTTCCAATGATTTCTAATAAACGATCATTAGAAATTGTAATTATTGAATCAATATATTTACGTAACTCAATTAGACCATTAATTGCATAAGAATTACGCATTTTACCTTCAAATCTAAATGGTTTTGTAACAATGGCAACAACTAGTGCTCCTGTCTCCATAGCAATTCTTGCAATTTCGGGAGCAGCACCAGTTCCAGTACCACCACCCATTCCAGCAGCAACAAAAATTAAATCAGCGCCAACTAATGCTTGCCTTATTTCAGATTCTGATTCTAAAGCAGCAAGTCTACCAATTTCGGGATTAGCACCTGCCCCTAAACCTTTAGAAATTTTTTCACCAATAGTAATTTTTTTAGAACAATTTGATTGAGCCAAAACTTGTGCATCTGTGTTAGCAACAATAAATTCGACACCTTGTACATTTTCTGCCATCATTCTATTAATAGCGTTGCAACCACCGCCACCAACACCAATCACTTTGATTTTTGCAACTTGATTAAAATTATTGTACATTTAAACTCCTATATTATTAGTTTCCATATGCATTATTATATGTTGTTTCTTTGTTGTTATTTCATGAAAAAAAACTTTTTCTTTTTGGTACCATAATTGGCGCTTCTTTATTGATAGTTTCAACACTGGTTTTAAAGTTAACTTTTGTTTTATTAATTTTGTGTAAGTTTTTAACTGCACCAGCTAGTGTGATTGTTCACATTTCTTTTGCCCCAAATATTCTTGAAAAGTAAATATATGATTGATTTTGTAAATCTGATACTGATAATAAGTTTTCAAAACCAGCAATTTCAGTTGCCTCTCCAGTGTAAAACACTTTAAAACTTTTATTAACATTTTTAAAAAACTTAATTATTTGATTATCAATTTTATAAATTATTTCATTAATTTCTGCTTTAAAAATTTCTTTTAATTGTGCTAATGTTAATTCTAAAGTTTGTTTATTAGCAGTTACATATTTACGATAAATAACTTCATTATTGAATTCATCATTTGAAAAGTTAATAAATGAATTTAAATATTTTTTGCAAACATCTTTTTTACAATTTAGTTTTGAAGCTACTTTATTAATAATGTCATCAACACCAAAATCAATTTGTAAATCTCTAATTAGTACACCTTCTGAATAAAAACCAATGTTTACTTTTTCATTATCTCAATTAACTAAAGCATTAGTTTTTCCAAATTCTTCTTGATTAATAACTTGTTTTGCTAAAGAATAGTTTTCTAACATTGTTGATAGAACTTCTTTGTTTGCTTGTTTAATTACTTCATTGTGAGATTTAATAACTGCATTTTCAATAGTGTATAATTTTGAAACCATTGATAATGAATTAACTAATTCTCCAAGTGGTGCTTTATAACTTTTTGACATTTCATTGATCACATAATAAAGTACTTTATTTTGTACAATTGAACGATTTTCTTCATAATTAGCTTTTTTTGCTTCATTAGCTAATTTGGCAATATCATCACGTGAAACAACACGTCTATCACGTGAATTATCAAAAATAGATGGATTAGCATCTTTAATTTTTAAAGTTTTAGTTGGTAATACAGAAATAATATTTTCTAATTTTTGTTTAAAAGTTGTTTCAAAATTATTGATCATTTTTTTAACACGGTGAGATACTAAATTAACATCTTTTACTTCATCTTTGTCGTTTAATCAACTCATCCCTTTTTGAACTGTGTTTTCTTTATAAATAACTTTTAAACCAAAATTGGGTCTGTATTTTCCCACAATAAATCTGATTTCTTTTTTAGTTATTTGAAGTGCTGCGTATATTTCTGATTTCATGCTTATTCCTTAATTCTTTCTATCGCCCATAATTTGGCTGTTCTAGATCTCTTGTTTGTTTCTTGTTCTGTTAAATTTGGGGTAAATGGTTTTTTCATCACCAACTTAAATTGTTTGTTGTTTTCAATTGTAATTGGTAGTTTATTAATGATTTCGTCTTCTTTAAAAATAGTATATTTTTTAAATATTTTTTTGACAATGTTCTCTTCTAGGGAGTGGAATGTAATTACCACTACTCGACCACCAACGTTTAAAATTTGTAATGCATCTTCTAATGATGTTTCTAATGATGATAATTCATCATTTACATAAATTCGAATTGCTTGAAATACTTTTTTAGCTGGATGTTTTTTAATCATTTCTCGTTTGGGAATTGATGATTTAATAATCTCTACTAATTC
Source organism: Spiroplasma endosymbiont of Crioceris asparagi (assembly GCF_964020035.1). Classification (NCBI taxonomy): domain Bacteria; kingdom Bacillati; phylum Mycoplasmatota; class Mollicutes; order Entomoplasmatales; family Spiroplasmataceae; genus Spiroplasma; species Spiroplasma endosymbiont of Crioceris asparagi. Next base: position 251,069 of record NZ_OZ026475.1, on the reverse strand, counting down.
AAATGTTGTATCAATTGGTTTTTCTAGTCTTTTTTTTACAATGTTTTTTGCAATTGACTTAGCATACTTTTCTTCACCATATTTAAAAAAAATATTAGTTAATTCTTGTTCTGATAAATTATTGACAACATAATGTCCATCAAGTTTTTGTGTTTGATTCATTCTCATATCAATTCTAGAATTGAAACGATATGAGAATCCTCGATTTTGATCATCAAGTTGTGGTGAAGAAACGCCAAGGTCATATAAAACACCATCAACTTTAAAAACATTTTGCATAGCTAAACATGCTTTTAAATTTTTATAATTTTCATTAAAAATTAAATAATTTTTACTTATTTTATTTAGTAAAATTTCACTTTTTTTAATTGCTTCTGTATCTAAGTCGAAACAAAATAGCTTACCATTAGTTAAACTATTTAATATTTTTTGAGAATGGCCAGCTCGCCCTAGAGTGGCATCCACATATACTCCGCCTTGTTTGATATTTAGTAAGTCTGTTGCTTCATCCAATAAAACAGAAATGTGTTCCATGTTATTGTGCTCCGCCAAATTTTTCGGCAACATCTTCTAATTTTGAACTGTTATCTTTTAGATATTTGCTGTATTTTTCTTTATCTCAAATTTCTAATTTATTTCCTAACCCAAGGATAATAACATTTTTAGTAATACCAACATTTTGTAATAAGTTGTTTGGTACTTTGATACGCCCTACTGAATCAAAGTCAACTTCTGCTGCATTTGCAAAGATTTCTCTCATTAATAAACGTGTAGATGAATTAGTATTCGAACTAGAAAGTATTTCTGTAGATCATTGTTCAAATTTTTCCGGGTGTCTAATTTCTAAACAACCTTCAAATCCTTTTGAAACATATACAAGTTCGCCCAATTTATTTCTTATTTTTGAAGGAATAATTAAACGACCTTTATCATCAATTGAATGTTCAAACGACCCTAATAACATACCACTATCTCCCACTTTCTACCACACTTATTATTATTAAAACATATATTAACCACTTTGCAACAAAAAGTTACAAAAAAGAAAAAAAATATTATTTGTTTTTCAAAATAATATTTCCTGTTTCTGTAATTAAAAAACGTTCTTTACATTTTTTTGATTTGCTAATGCCACTGATAATCATTTTAATTTGATTATCATCAATAACAAATTGCATTTTTGTACGACAAACCCCATGACCCAAAGGACATTTAAGTCTTCGCGAACAAATTTTGCTGTTCATAGAATAATTTTTGGTTTTTGTTTTATAAATGTTTCAGACTTCTAAAGCTAATCGTTGATTCTCATCTTCAAGATTATCTGCAATAACAATAAACTTAATATCTTCTAATTTTAAGTTATGTGTGTTAATTCGATAATTGATTTTTTTATATAAACTTAATTTTTTATTACCTTTTTTAATTTCATCTAGATGTCTTTTAAATCTGTTTCATATTTTTGTCGATTCACCAACATATGTAAAAATAATATTTTTTTCTTGTTCGGCAAACATTAAATACACACCTGCTTTATCTTTTAGTTCAGTTGACTCATTTAAATTTAGATAATTGTAAACTTTATGATCACTTTTATATTCTGCTAAAATTTGGTGTAAATAAGTTTGTGTAAGTTGTTCATATTTCACATCTTTTTTGCTTTTAGCTAATTGAAGATTTTCTAGTTGTTGTTGTATATTCATACATTAAGTATATAAAAAAAATACGCATTGGCGTATTTTCATTAATCTTCAACTTTGATAACTTCTTTTTCTTTATAGTAACCACATTCTTTGCATACTCTGTGTGGTTTAATCATTGCTCCACAATTTGTACATGACACAATTGCGATTGATTTTAAATTAAGGTGGCTTCTTCTTTTGTTTTTAGCCGCTTTACTTGTCTTTCTAAATGGAACTGCCATTGTCTTAACTCCTAACCTATTTTGATTTTAATTCTTTTAGCTTATCCCAACGGGGATCTTCTAAATTTGATGAATATTCATTTTCTAAATCTTCTTCACTTAGTAAATAAAAATTTTCATTCACGACTTTAATATTACCATAATTTTTTGAAAAATTGATAGGAATATTTAAAAACACTTCATTGATTGCTAAATCTAAAACATCAACTTTATCGCCGATAATAAAGTTTGATTCAGGATTATTTTCTGAATTTAAAAAAAGATAATCATCCTTTCAATCTAACTTTAAAGTTTCATTAAAAATTTTACCATCTCTTGCATCAATAAAATCATTGTTTGCTTCTAATTTCATATCAATAAAAATTGAATCAATATCTTGTTGATAAGTTAATTGACCATCAATTTTTAATGACTTAAGTTGACTAACTAATGGGTGATGATATTTTTCATTAATTGTTGCATCTAATACCACTTCTTGTGAAATGACAATCTTTTTATTTTTTAGCAATTCGTTAATTGTATAAATCATTAAATCACCTCAACTTTATTTTTTTTGAAGTTAGTTAATATTTCACTTAAAGCATCTTTAACTTCCTCATCTGATAATTGATGATTTTCATTATTAAATATAAGTTTAATAGTGATAGTTTTTTTACCAGTAACTTTATTTTCAAAAATATCATCTAATGAAACTTTAATTAAATTATTAATGCTATTGCATGTTTCTTTAATCACATCATGATAACTTATTTTTTCACTTTCAACAAAAGTTATATTTCTGGTTGTTGCTTGAAATTTACTAATTGGATTAATAATTAATTTTTTATCAAACATTTGTGAAATTAATCCCATGTCTAATTCTGCTAAATATATATCATCTACTTTTAATGATTCATTATAACGTGGATCTAATTTAAAAATAAAACCAATAACTTTATCGCGATATTTTATTTTTGCACTTAAATATTTATGAATTTTTTTATTATCAGTTTTAAATGGTTCGAAATATACAAAGGCACTATTTAATTGATATTGATCAAAAATCTCTTCTATCATTCCTTTTAAATAGCCAAATGAACTAGTAATGTTAACTCCATATGCTTTATTTGTTAAAATATCTCCACAAGTTCCTAAAGCTAAATGTGTGGTTTCTTTATTTTCTAAATTATAAATTTTAGCAATTTCATAAACTTTAATAAAGTTATTATTACGTTTGTAATTAAATTCTAAAGTGTTAATCAATGATTGAAATAAACTTAAACGATATGATTCTCTTTGATTTGATAAAGGCATCATTAAGTTAATTGGTTTTTTAATCCCAAAAACATCTCATTCATCATTAGTTTCTTTATCAATTAGTGAATATGTTTTAATGTTATTAAATCCATTAAATCTAATAAATCTCTCAACCTCTTTTAATTGGTTCAACTCTAGCTTTTTAACTTTTGCTTGTGATTGCACAACTGGCGCGATTGCCTGAATTTTGTTGTAATCAAATAAACGTAAAATTTCTTGAATTACATTAATTTCATTTTTTAAATTAATACGATATTTATCTGGAGTAAAAATTACTTCACCATTTTGAAATTCAATTTTAGATTGAGTTTGTTCAAATAGTTTAATAATTGCTGCTGAATTAATTTCATTACCAATTAATCGCGAAATTTTTTGAGCATTAAATTTAATTGCTTCTGGTTCATTTTTTGGTGCTTTGACAAAAACAACTTTAGAAGCTTCTTTAAAAAAATTGTATGTTTTTAAAACATTAATATAGTTGTTAAAAACAATGTTGAAGTTATATAAACTCATTGGTCTAATATATCTTTGAACATTTAACCCAGATAATATTGCCATACGTTTTTGTTGTTCACGCATAAACACAGGATCAATATTTAAACAAATTACAACTAGTTCTTGAGTTGTTGTGCTTGGAGTATATAACTCATTAACTTTTTCACCAATTGTTGAAATGACATCATTACCATCAACTAGTTGCAAGACTTCTTCACCTTTTTGTTTCAAGAATTTAATTTCTAATCCCTTTTTAATTTTAGCTTTATCTAAAATAATTAATGGTTGTCCTGTTTCTAAAGTAGTAATATTTTTAGTATCTAAAAAGAAATTATTTAATTTTTTGATACCATTGTTTTTTAATCAAATATCATCAATTGAATTAATTTGATTTTGTTTTAGTTCGTGGGTTGTGATTTCTTGATAAGATATCGCGTTTAAAACATTAATTTCTTTAACAGATAATTTAATTTCTGCTTCTTTATTATTTGCAAAAATATCTTCTGTCAAAATATCTTGTTTGATTGTTAAATTAAATTTGTTTGCTAATTCTTTTAATAAATTAATAGCCCCAAAGCAATCACTACGATTAATTGTTAAATCAATATCTCATACACAATCATTAAACTTAATTAAATCTAAAACATTTTCAGCACCAAGATATTTATCTAAATCAAGATCTAGGTTTATTTCAAAAATTTCATCTTGTTCTTGTTCATTAAAGACAATTGGATTTAGCCCAATTTCAGATAAAGCACATAACATTCCATTAGATTCTACACCATCGCCAAATGAACGTTTAACAATCTCCATTCCATTTGCTAATTTTGCCCCATTCATTGCCACAATTACATAAATTCCTGGACGAGGATTTGAAGCTCCGCAAACAATATTAATAGTTTTATTTGCTCCAATTTCCACTTCACATAATCTAATTTTTTTACCTTCAATTGGGGTTACTGCTTTAATTTTTCCAAGGACAAGTTTAGAATTTAAATTTTTGTAATCTAAAAATTCTTCGACTTCTAGTCCAAGAGAGTTAAAGGCATCATAAATTTCTTTATTTGAAATTTTAGATATGTCTAAATATTTTTCGATTCATGTTCTTGTGATTTTCATAATTAATTTCCAAAAAATTTAAATTGTTCTAAGAATCTTACATCATTTTCATAAAAGTCTCTGATGTTTTTGATTCCATATTTTAGCATTGCAATTCGTTCAATTCCAATTCCAAATGCTAAACATTGATATTTATTTGCATCAATACCATTTAAAGCAAACACTTCTTTATTGATCATTCCAGCTCCAAGTACTTCAATAAATCCTGAGTGTTTACAAATGTTACATCCTTTACCAGCACAGGCAACACAACTGATGTCAACTTCTGCTGAAGGTTCAGTAAATGGGAAAAAACTTGGACGCATTCTAATAGTTGTTTTTTCATTAAATAAACGTTTACACATATATTCTAAAGTTCATTTTAAATTGGCAAAACTTATATTTTCACCAATTAAGAATCCATCCATTTGCATAAATTGATGGGAATGAGTTGCGTCATCATCATCTCTTCGATAAACATTTCCATAACTTATCATTGCTACATTATTAAACTCTGTTTTATCTTCAGCTAGTTTTGATAATGTTCTTGCAGTCATATTTGTACAATGAGTTCTTAACACTGTATTTTTATCAATATAAAAAGTATCTTGCATATCTCTTGCGGGGTGACCAATTGGTAAATTTAATTTTTGAAAACAAAATTCATCAGTTTCAAATTCATTTCCATTTACTAAGTCATAACCCAACTCAATAAAGATGTCTTCGATTTCATTAATCACTAAATTAAGTGGATGTTTTTGTCCACGATTTTGTTTAAGACCTTGAATAGAAATATCAATTTTTTCTGATTCTAAACGGTGTTTATATTTTTTATCAGCAAGCTCTTGACGATGTTTTTCTAACTTTTCTAATACACCAAATTTAAAGCGATTAATCATTTGACCAATTTCTTTTTTTTGTTCTTTAGGATAAGACTTCATTTCTTCTAATAATTTATTTAATTTAGAATCTTTTGAAGTTAAAAAAGAAGTCTTTAATTTATCTAAACTAGTTTCGTTAGTTGAATTTTTTAATTCATTATTTAAATGTTCATCTAGCTCTTTTATTTTTGTTTTCATAAATTAAACGCTCCTTAATCATTATTAATTAATTATATAATATTTAAATTAAATAATAAAAAAACAACGGTTATCCGTTGCTTTTTTATTTAAACTGGCAATTTCCTATTTTCGCGAATTAACACTATCTTCGGCACTACTGATCTTAACTTCTGTGTTCGGTATGGGAACAGGTGTAACCTCAGCGTTATGGTCACCAGATTATGGTTTTCAATCATTCTCTGAAAACTGAATATTAGAAATTATTTAGGTTTATAAATGTAATAGATTTTCTTTAAAAAGCCCTCGATCTATTAGTACTGGTCAGCTAAATATGTCACCATACTTACACACCCAGCCTATCAACCATGTGGTCTACATGGGATCTTACTTTCTTAAAGAAATGGGAAAACTCATCTTAAAGGAGGCTTCTCGCTTAGATGCCTTCAGCGATTATCCGTTCCACACATAGCTACCCTGCTATGCCACTGGCGTGACAACAGGAGCACCAGAGGTGTGTCCATTCCGGTCCTCTCGTACTAGGAACAGCTCTCTTCAATTTTCCAACGCCCACAACAGATAGGGACCAAACTGTCTCACGACGTTCTGAACCCAGCTCGCGTACCGCTTTAATGGGCGAACAGCCCAACCCTTGGAACCGACTACAGCTCCAGGATGCGATGAGCCGACATCGAGGTGCCAAACCTCCCCGTCGATGTGAACTCTTGGGGGAGATCAGCCTGTTATCCCCGGGGTAACTTTTATCCGTTGAGCGACGGCCCTTCCACACGGGACCGCCGGATCACTAAGTCCTGCTTTCGCATCTGTTCGACTTGTAAGTCTCGCAGTTAAGCACCCTTCTACCTTTGCGCTCTTCGTACGATTTCCAACCGTACTGAGGGTACCTTTGAGCGCCTCCGTTACTCTTTAGGAGGCGACCGCCCCAGTCAAACTACCCACCATACACTGTCCCTGATCCGGATAACGGATCTAGGTTAGAACCTCAATATAACAAGGGTGGTATTCCAAGGTTGACTCCACATCTGCTGGCGCAAATGCTTCAAAGTCTCCCACCTATCCTCTACGTGTTATACCAAGATTCAATATAAAGTTATAGTAAAGCTCCACGGGGTCTTTCCGTCTAGTTGCGGGTAACCAGCATCTTCACTGGTACTAAAATTTCACCGAGTCTATAGCCGAGACAGCGAAGGGATCATTACGCCTTTCGTGCGGGTCAGAACTTACCTGACAAGGAATTTCGCTACCTTAGGACCGTTATAGTTACGGCCGCCGTTCACCAGGGCTTCAATTCAATGCTTCACCGAAGTTAACATCTCCTCTTAACCTTCCGGCACTGGGCAGGCGTCACCCCCTATACTTCGTCTTACGACTTAGCAGAGAGCTGTGTTTTTGCTAAACAGTTGCCCCTTCCTCTTTACTGCGACTCACTAAAAGTGAGCACCCCTTCTCGCTAACTTACGGGGTTATTTTGCAGAGTTCCTTAGCTATAGTTATCTCGCTTGCCTTAGGATTTTCTCCTTGACCACGTGTGTTCGTTCTAGGTACAGGCACCAATATCTTAAGTTAGAAGCTTTTCTTGGAAGCATAGAGTCATGGACTTCGCTACTTGCCGAAGCGTTCACTCCTCATCACACTTCAAGGTTAAAGTATGCGGATTTGCCTACATACACCTCTTTGTGTTTAAACCAGCATATCCAACAGCTGGCAACCACTATCTTTCTCCGTCACTCCATCACAATATTGGTGGTACAGGAATATCAACCTGTTGTCCATCGACTACGCCTTTCGGCCTCATCTTAGGTCCTGACTAACCCTGGGTGGACGAACCTTGCCCAGGAAACCTTGGTCAAACGGCATGGGAGATTCTCACTCCCAAACGTTACTCATGCCGGCATAATCACTTCTAAGCATTCCACTAATCCTCACGGTTTAACTTCATCACGCTTAGAACGCTCCCCTACCACTATACTACGTATAATCCAAAACTTCGGTACTGCGCTTAGCCCCGGTACATTTTCGGCGCGAAAGCACTCGACTAGTGAGCTGTTACGCACTCTTTAAATGATGGCTGCTTCTAAGCCAACATCCTAGCTGTTTGTGCGCTTTCACATCCTTACACACTTAGCGCAAATTTAGGGACCTTAGTTGTTGATCTGGGCTGTTTCCCTCACGAGCATGGACCTTATCACCCATGTTCTCACTGCCGAGCATGTAACTATGGCATTCAGAGTTTAATTGTATTCAGTACCCCTAGGTAGGGCCATCATACAGTCAGTGCTTTACCTCCATAGTCCTTAAATCTCGACGCTGGCCTTAAAGCCATATCGGGGAGAACTAGCTATCTCCGGGTTCGATTGGAATTTCACCGCTAGCCACAAGTCATCCACGGTCTTTTCAACGAACGTTGGTTCGGTCCTCCATTGGGTTTTACCCCAACTTCAACCTGCTCATGGCTAGATCACCCGGTTTCGTGTCTATGACAACGTACTATCGCCCTATTAAGGCTCGCTTTCACTACGGCTCCACCTATCTCGGCTTAACCTCGCACGCTATCATAACTCGCCGGCTCTTTCTACAAAAAGCACGCTATCACCCATTAACGGGCTCTAACTTCTTGTAAGCATATGGTTTCAGGAACTATTTCACTCCCCTCTCGGGGTACTTTTCACCTTTCCCTCACGGTACTGGTTCACTATCGGTAAAATGGTAGTATTTAGGCTTACCCAGTGGTCTGGGTGGATTCCGACAGGGTTTCACGTGCCCCGCCGTACTCAGGATACTCCTTCGAGATTTATATATTTCGTGTACTGGGCTATCACCATCTACGGCACTGCTTCCCAACAGTTTCCACTATATATAAATTTTGTAACTCTAATAGGAGTCCTACAACCCCGGTTAAAACCGGTTTGGCCTGTTCCGCTTTCGCTCGCCGCTACTTACGGAATCACATTCGTTTTCTCTTCCTCTTGGTACTAAGATGTTTCAGTTCCCAAGGTTCCCTTCTCATAAACTATGTATTCATTTATGGATACTATGAGATTAATCATAGTGGGTTTCCCCATTCGGATATCGTCGGATCAAAGCTTACTTCCAGCTCCCCGGCGCTTTTCGCAGGTAATCGCGTCCTTCATCGGCTCCATTTTCCAAGGCATTCACCATACGCCCTTACTATACTTTTTAAAGAAAAACCTATTGCATTTATAATAACTATTTTGAAATTTTAGTTTTTTTTCCACATTTAAACAAAACTTATTGAATTTTGAATTTTTGTTACAAGCACACTAATAAATTAATGTGCTGGAAAATTGTCTAATTTCATCTAATATTCAGTTTTCAAAGAATGATTTTTTCAGAGATTGTAAATTAAACAATCCCTGAAAACTAGATAGAACTAATATCGATATCAGTTGTTTTTGGAAAGTCTCTGAATCTAAGACTTTTGTTTCTATTACTCCATAGAAAGGAGGTGATCCATCCGCACGTTCTCGTACGGATACCTTGTTACGACTTAACCCCAATCGCTAACCCTACCTTGGTGCGCTCTCTCCTTACGGTTAAGATACGCGCTTCTGGTATTGCCAACTCTCATGGTTTGACGGGCGGTGTGTACAAGACCCGAGAACGTATTCACCGCGACGTTGCTGATTCGCGATTACTAGTGATTCCGGCTTCATGAAGTCGAGTTGCAGACTTCAATCCGAACTGAGACTGGCTTTTGAGATTAGCTCACTCTCGCGAGTTTGCGACTCTTTGTACCAGCCATTGTAGCACGTGTGTAGCCCAAGACATAAGGGGCATGCTGATTTGACGTCATCCCCACCTTCCTCTAGCTTACACTAGCAGTCTCATTAGAGTGCTCAACTGAATGTTAGTAACTAATGACAAGGGTTGCGCTCGTTACAGGACTTAACCTAACACCTCACGGCACGAGCTGACGACAACCATGCACCACCTGTATCAATGTTAACCTCCACTACATCTCTGTAGCTTTGCACTGTATGTCAAGCCTTGGTAAGGTTCTTCGCGTTGCTTCGAATTAAACCACATGCTCCACCACTTGTGCGGGTCCCCGTCAATTCCTTTAAGTTTCACTCTTGCGAGCATACTACTCAGGCGGAATACTTAATGCGTTAGCTGCAGCACTGAGAAAATCCCAATACTTAGTATTCAACGTTTACGGCGTGGACTACTAGGGTATCTAATCCTATTTGCTCCCCACGCTTTCGTGCCTCAGCGTCAATAACAGACCAGTAGACCGCCTTCGCCACTGGTGTTCCTCCATATATCTACGCATTTTACCGCTACACATGGAATTCCATCTACCTCTTCTGTATTCTAGTAAAGCAGTTTCCAAGGCGAACTGGAGTTGAGCTCCAGAATTTAACCTCAGACTTACTAAACCGCCTACGCACCCTATACGCCCAATAAATCCGGATAACGCTTGCCACCTATGTATTACCGCGGCTGCTGGCACATAGTTAGCCGTGGCTTTCTAGTAAGGTACCGTCAGACTAAAGGCATTTCCTACTCTAGCTTTTCTTCCCTTACAACAGAACTTTACAATCCGAAGACCTTCATCATTCACGCGGCATTGCTTCATCAGGCTTTCGCCCATTGTGAAAAATTCCCTACTGCTGCCTCCCGTAGGAGTTTGGGCCGTATCTCAGTCCCAATGTGGCCGATCAACCTCTCAGTTCGGCTACGTATCATCGTCTAGGTGAGCCATTACCTCGCCTACTAACTAATACGCCGCATCCTCATCTTCTAGCGACCCACACGGGCCTTTCAACACTCCTTGATGCCAAAGAGTGTCGCATGCGGTATTAGCAGTCGTTTCCAACTGTTATCCCCCACTAAAAGGTAGATTAGATACGTGTTACTCACCCGTTCGCCACTGGGTGCAAGCACCCCGTTCGACTTGCATGTATTAGGCATGCCGCCAGCGTTCATCCTGAGCCAGGATCAAACTCTCATTTAAAATTGTTGTTTGATTCATAACTCGATATCGTATGATTTATTACTTAAAAAAATTTGTATTTTACAAGTTTTTTTGGTTGTTCTATCTAGTTTTCAAAGATCGTTTCAACTAATGTAAATTACATCAATTGTTTACCGTGTTTACAAATTTGTGAACACATATAAAATAATAACACAATAAAAATAATTTGTTGCAAAAAAAATAAAAAAAAATAAAAATTTAATTTTTTGCTAAATTTTTATTTTTTTTAGTTATTTAATTGCACTATTCATAGTCATCGTCATCAAATGATTTATTATCAGCTAAATAATCATCTAATTCAATTTGATTTTCTTTATAGAATTTTTTAGACTCTGGTTCATAAAAGTTTTGCTCATCTAAAATATTTGCTAAAGGATCTTCCACTTCGTTATCAATATTATTATTTGCAGAAACTTTAGGTTTTGCTACAAATGATTCTTGTTCTATAACGTTAATGTCATCATCGTCGTCATCATCTAAATCTTCATTAACTTCATCCATTACATTAAATTTATTTAACTTAATTGTATTAGCTAAGTTTTTAATTGCTTTTTCTTGAGATTTAATTGCATCTCAAATTCGATCAGCATCTTTATTAAGATACTTATCAATATCAGCATTATTATTTGCATCATATTGAACGGCACTTCTTGGTTTAGGACTATCTAAATATTCCCCTTTTTTAGAACTGGGAATATTAAAATTAATATCGCTCATGCCGCGTTTTATTTCATCAGCTCTTTCTTGTGCCCTTTTAGGAATAATTAATGTTTTTTGATTATTTAACAATGGTTTTTGATTTAAATCATTAACATTATCAATAGAATCATCACTACCCATAATTCCTTTTAATAAAGTGTTTTCATAATCACTCAATTTATCTTTATTATCGTAATTTGAAAAATTATTAACTTCTTTTTCAGGTGTTGTTTCATAAACTAATGCAGTTTTTTCTGCTAAGTTATGTTCAATCTCAAAATCATCAATACTTTGTTTCATTCTTGATATTGGTTTTTCAGAAGCAAATAGTTGGGGAATGTCTTCTTCGATTTCTTCTTTAGGATTAGGTTTTTGTTTTTTTATTTTAATTGGTTTTTCTTTAGGAGTTTTTGGTTGTTTACTAAAAAGTGGAATATTACCATCAACTAATTGAGTTCACTTAAAAAATAATTCAATAATCATTCAAGTTGCTGAAATAAATGCTGCTATTTCTACAAGTACAAACAATACCATTCAAACATTCACTGAATTGCTGTGAATATAAACAGTGTTTCCAATAATTACAATGATGATTGCAAAAACATAAATCCCTAATAAAATTTTTAGTCTCATATAATACCTTCTTAGTATATTTTATAATATTTATTGTCTTTAATTACTATAAGTATTAATATTAATAAGTGAGGTTAAAAAAATGAATTATATAAAATTAAATGATGGCAATAAAATGCCAATGGTTGCATTTGGTGTTTACCAAATAAAAGATGCAAAACAATGTGAAGAAGCTGTGTTAGCAGCAATCAAAACAGGATATCGTTTAATTGATACTGCCCAAGCATACTATAATGAAGAAGCTGTTGGTAATGCAGTTAAAAAATGTGGCTTAAAACGTGAGGAATTATTTATCACAACTAAAGTTTGAGTTTCAAACTTCGGTTATGAAAAAACTAAAGCTTCTGTTGAACGCTCATTAAAAAGATTACAAATGAGTTATGTTGATCTAGTTTTATTACACCAACCTTTTTCAAATTATCATGAAGCATATCGTGCTTTAGCTGATTTACAAAAAGAAGGAAAAATTAAATCAATTGGAGTATCAAACTTTTATCCAGGAAGATTAGCCGATATTTGTTTATTAAATGAATCAGGAGTTATACCTGCAGTTAACCAAATAGAAATCAATCCATTCTTCCAACAAGAAGAAGCAGTTGCAGTTAACCATAAATACAATGTTGTTCCCCAAGCGTGAGCACCATTTGCTGAAGGAAAAAATAATATCTTTACAAATGAGATTCTTGTAAGTATTGGAAAAAAATATAACAAGTCAGCAGCACAAGTAATCTTAAGATGATTATTAGAAAGAAACATCCCCTTTGCTGTTAAATCAGTTAACGAAGAACGTATTAAACAAAATTTTGATATTTTCGACTTTAAATTGGATGCTGATGATTTAGAAAAAATTAAATCATTAGATACTAAAAAATCAAGTATGTTTGAACACCAATCAGTTCAAGGTCCTGAATTAGTAAGTAAATTTGTAAAAATTACTGGAGAAATTTAAATCAAAAAAAAGGTCAATGACCTTTTTTTATTTTGATAAATTAGTTATTTTGGTTTCTCATTTTTACAAGAATTTCTTTCATATATGGTTTAATAACTTCTTGTTCTCCACCATACACTGCTTGAATAGCTTTCCCTTTAACAAGAACACCATTACATCCACCTAAGGCTTTAATACCTTCAACGTCAACTTTTGATCCATCAACAACTGTAATTCTTAGTCTTGATGCACATGAGTCAACATTTTCAATATTTTCTTCTCCACCAAAACATGCAATTAATTTAAATGCTTTTACTGCTTTAGGATTGTTAACATCATATAATTCTGAAGGTTCAGCACTTACTGCACCTTCTTTTTTAGCAATAAAGTCTGCTTTAGTTTTTAGTGCCATTTCATTACCAAATCCTGGTAATTCAATTTCAGTTAAACCAGCTTTTAATCTTCTACTATTTGCAAATCTGATTGCAAATGAGAATGCAAAGAAATATAGAATTCCCATTAACGGTGCAATTCAGAATATGTGAATTGCATTAGTGTTGTTTCCACCTGCTCAAGGTACTATTCCAAATACCACGAAGTCAATTAATCCTCCTGAAACAGTTTGCCCAATATGAACTTGCATTAATCCACATAAGAAGAATGCGATTGAAGCCAATGGCATGTGTACTCCATAAAATAATCAAGGGGCCACGAATAAGAATGTATATTCTAGTGGTTCAGTAATACCAGTCAACATACAGCAGAATGCTGCTGAGAAGTAAATCCCCATAACTTGTTTTCTATTTTCTTTTGGAACTGTTAATCACATTGCAACAGCAGCAGCTGGCAATCCTAATAACATAAATCCAAATTTACCAGTCATAAATTGACCTAGATTTAATCCAACTTCTTTAGCATCAGCAAATGTCATTAAGTTTGAGTGACCAATAATTCACATAATAATTGTTTGATCACCTAAAGGAGATGAAGCATCTTTATTATTAATGATTGCATTTATAGCATCTTGAACTGATTTACCATCTGCAAATGTTTGATGACCTTTATTTAAAAAATCTTGAAGTGATTTTAATAAATCTCCTCCAGCTCCAGTTCATCATAATGGTGAATAATAAACGTGGTGTAATCCAAATGGAACTAATGATCTTTCAATAATTTCATAAATTAATGAAGAAACTCCGTTTGGAAGCGAACCAGTTCATGTTCCGAATGCTGATAATCCCTTACCAATGAATGGTCAAATAATTAAGAAAATTATTGATAAAGGAATGATTGCAAAGAATGTAACAATTGGAACTAATTTAGAACCCGAAAAAAATCCAATTGCTGCTGGCAATTGTGTTTTATGAAATTTGTTATACATTTTTGCAGAAATAGCTCCAACAAATATTGCGGCAAAAACCCCAGTATTTAGTGAATGAACACCTAAATTGTCTGTAAATAAACCCTTATCTATATCTTTTATAAATAAAATTTTAAATTTATCTGCCCCCATATCTTTTATTAATGGAGTTTGAAATGCATTAAATACTAAGAATGCAAGCACAGCAGTTAAAGCTGCAACACCTGAATCTCCTGTAAATGAAATCGCAACTGCAATTGCAAAAAATACTGGTAAGTTAGCAAAAGCCACGTTACCCATTTTATTCATTATGTCTCCAATAACATAGAAAAATGCATCATGATTAGTAATTTTTGCTGTAATAGTTGCTCCAATTGCTAAAAATAATCCAGCTATTGGAAGTAAGGCAATTGGAAGTAAAAATGATTTACCAAGTTTTGAAAGTGTTGGCATTATTTGAGCAAAAACATTTGTTTTTGTTTTTTGTTTAGAATTCATTTTAATTCCTTTCTTTTCTAGTCGAGGTATTAATTACTAATTCATAACATTACAAAAGAAATTATTAAAACCATCACAAAAATCATTGAAAATGATAATAAGTGTTTTTTAGTAAAATCTCAAAGAGACTCACTACTTTTTTGTGCTTTAAAGTATATCTGATGAGAACGTTTATTTTTAAAATAAAAATAAAATAACAACAAAATAACTTCAACAATTAGCAAAAAAATAATAGCTCCTAGGTAAGTTATTTCTTTAGTATTCATAAATCAATACCTCTCCCTATTAATATACAAAAAAACAAAAAAAATGCAAGTGCATTTTGTTTATATTTAATGATGATGTGAGGTAATTTCTAAATAGATACCAACCACTAAAATAATTATTCCCATAATTGCTAAAAATGGATAAATATTTAGTTTAATAAAATCTTTTCAAGACTGAATTTTACTACGGTCATTTTCAAAGTTTTTCATAACTCTATTTTTTCTAAAATTAATTGTTAAAAAAATAAATGTTGTTGCTAAAACAAAACCTATTGCCATTAAAATAATTGCAATTATTGATTTAACATTATCTACTTTGTCGGCTTCTTCTAGTACTAATGTAATAATTTCCATTTTATTCTCCTCTATAGTTAATAACTATTCCTTTGTATCTTGTCATACTTAAAATACTTTCTTCAATACCTTGAACACCAACACCAGAATCTTTAATTCCTAAAAAAGGAAAATTATCTGGTCCTCTTTGTGATTTACCATTTATATTAACTGTTCCTACTTTTAGTTTTTTAGCAATAATAAAGGCATCATTTATGTTTTGGGTAAATAAACTAGCTTGTAAACCAAAATTTGATTCATTTACTACTTTAACAATTTCTGAAATTTTGTCAATTCTAATGATTGGCAGTACTGGTCCAAAAGGTTCTTCTCATGCCAATTTCATCTCAGTTGTTACATAATCAACAAGTGTTGGCCAAACCAAATTACCTTTGCTGCGATCACCATTAAGTGCTTTTGCACCTTTTTCTTTTGCTTCGGTTATTAGACCTAAAACATAATCTTTTGTTTTAGTATCAATTAATGGTGTTATGTTACAATTTTTTTCTGGATTCCCAACAGTTAATTTGTTTACTTTATCAACTAAAATCGGAACCAATTTATCAGCAATCTCGTTTGTAGTAATCACCCTTTTAATTGCAGTACATCTTTGTCCAGAATAACCAAATGCTCCCGCAACAATTTCAGATGCATAGTGTTCCAAATCTTTATCATCAAGTACAACTGCTGGATCTTTTCCTCCAAGTTCTAATACAATATTGGCAGTTTTAGCAATTGCTTGAATATGTTTTCCAACAGCAACTGAACCAGTAAATGATATCATATCAATTTCTTCATGAGAAACAATTTCATCACCAATATCTCTACCCCTACCAGTTACCACATTAAAGATTCCTTTAGGAAATTTGGCAAGTACGCTTAATTCACCTAAGAAACATCCCACTAAAGAACCTTGGGTTGCTGGTTTAAAAACAACAGCATTACCAACTAAAAGTGCTGGGATAATTTTTGCTAGTGCTAAATTAAATGGATAGTTAAATGGTGAGATTGCACAAATTACTCCTAGTGGTTCTCTTTCAAAAATACCAATTTTGTTTTCAATACCAAATGCTTTACCATCTTTTGCGATTGGATAAATCCTTTTTACTTCTTCAATTGTAAATTCAATTAACTCCACAGTTCTTTCAACTTCACCAAGTGCATCTTTTTTAGATTTAGCAATTTCAATCATAATCAGTTCAGCGATTCTTTGTTTGTTTTTAACAATTAATTCTTTAAATGAATTAATATATTTAATTCTATCAACTAATTTTTTATTAGCTCACTCTTCTTGCGCAATTTTAGCAACTTTATATGCTTTATCAATATCTTCTTTAACAAGTGAACTTACAACACCAGCCACATTATTGTTAACTGGTGAAATTATTTCTAATTTTTTAGTAGTTTTAACAAATTCACCATTTATTAATGCTTTAAATTCAATCATTTTAACTCCTATTTTTTTGATTAAAGAAATCATGCATAATTATTGATCCTGCTACACCAACATTTAATGATTCAACATTATTATTCATTTCAATTAATATATTATAATCAATCATTGCCTTAAATTTCAAGTCAATTCCATTTCCTTCATTTCCAAGAATTAAAGCTAACTTGTTATTGTTAATAATATTTACATCATTTTTTTGGTTAATAAAGGTCCCAATAATTTTATAATTCGCCCTTCTTAATATCTCAATTATTTCCTCAAGATTTGCTTTAATCAAATTTAAACTTAAATGATTTCCTTGAGCAGAGCGAATCGTTTTTTGATTAAAAAAGCTTGTGCTAGTTTCTGAAGCAATTACTGTTTTAAAACCAAATGCTGCCGCGCTTCTTAATAAAGTTCCCATATTACCAGGATCTTGTATATTATCTAGAATTAAAACATTGCTATTAAAATCTATTTCTGACTGGTTAATTTTACATATTGCAAAAATTCCTTGGTTTGTCTTAACTTCACTTAGTTTATCAGCAACTGCTTTAGAAATAATAATTGTTTCAACATTGTATTGTTTTGTAACTGTTATTTCTTCTTCAACACAAAAAACTTTTATAACAATGTTTTTTGCAAGTGTCTCTTTAACAATGTTTTTCCCTTCAACAAAATACATTTCTTTAGTTGGTTGTGATTTTAATTTAATTAAATTTTTAATCAAATCATTTTTTGTACTAGTAATCGTTTTAATATCCATTATCTTGTCTTTCAATATTAATTTTATTTTTCTTTAAATACACTTCCATGATTTCAGTTTCACTAATTTTTAGTAATTCAGCAATATTAAATAATCTATTAAACATACTTGAAAAATTTTTAGTAGTATTTTCTTTTATTAAATTTGTAAATGATTCAACAAATTTCAATGTAGCTTCTTCTAAAGTAGAAGTTTTACTTATAAAATTATGTTTTGCAAAATCATATTTAAGATTATTTCCAATAGAAAATGCAAAGTGAATTACATCTACAAATTCTTCAACAATTTTTGCATGATCAACAACATTTTTTTTGCTTGATCAATATTTAAAAAATTTTGTTTCATTTAAAAATTCAAAAAATTCAACAATCAAAGCAATTGCTTTTTGATTGTATAGTTTTTTGTTCATAATTATTTTTTTCTTTTTATAAATATAAAAATCTAATTCTTTTTGTTTTTCACAAATTAAAAGTAAATTTTCTTTGCTTAACATTTTAAAACCTTCTTTCTAATAACCGGGTTTTTTTAATAGTTTAAACATGTTTTTTTTATAAATTTCAACCCCTGGTTGGTTAAATGGATTAATTTCTAATAAATAAGCGCTCATTGCACAAGCTTTCATAAATCAATATGATGCATAACCAAACATTTCGCTATCCATTTTTTCAAAATCCAAAATAATATTTGGAACTTTTCCATCATTTGTATGAGCATCAATTACACCTTCTAATGCAATATTGTTAATTTCATGAAATGATTTATTAGTTAAATAATTTAAACCATCTAAATCATCTTTTAATTTAGGAACACTTAAATCTTGTTGTGGTGTTTTAACTCTAATAACAGTTTCAAATAATAAATTTTTTGTTCCTTCTTGAATAAATTGACCTAATGAATGTAAATCTGTTGAGAATACACAACTTGAAGGATATAAACCTTTTCCATCTTTACCTTCTGATTCACCAAATAATTGTTTTCATCATTCTGTAAATACTTGCATTTGTAATTCATATGAGACTAAAACTTCAACAGCAAATTTTTTCTGAGTATGTAATAAATATCTTGCAACTGCATATTCGTATGCTGTATTGTTAACAGTGTTTAAATCTTTTTGCGCTCTTAATGCACCTTTCATCATAACATCTGTATCAATACCACAAACCATTAATGCAAAAATACCTACTGGAGTAAGTACTGAATATCTTCCCCCAATATCATCTGGAATTACAAAACTTTCATAACCTTTTGAATCAGCTAAAGTTTTTAATGCACCTTTGGCTTTATCAGTAACTGCAACAATTCTTTTCTTAGCAGTTTCTTGACCTTTTTCTTTAATTAAAATTTCTTCAAATACTCTAAAAGCAATTCCTGGTTCTGTAGTTGTTCCTGATTTAGAAACATTAACAATTCCAAATTCTTTGTTTTTTAAATAATCAACTAAGTTTGCCATGTAAGTTGATGAGATTGTGTTACCAACAAAAATAATTTCCACTTTATCTTTGTTATATAATCCTCTGATCATTTCTTCGGCAGCCCTTGCTCCCAAATAACTTCCACCAATTCCAATCACTAACAATGTTTCAATCTCGTTTCTTAATGAAATTGCAACTTGTTTCATTTTGGCATATTCATTTTTATCATAATTTGATGGCCACTCTACTCATCCTAGAAAATCATTTCCAGCACCAGTTTTGTTTTCAATCATGTTATGAATCTCTTGTACTCTATTTTTGTTAAAGTCTTTTACATCTTTTTCAACAAAAGAATGTTTTAAATTGATTTTGATCATCTTAATATCTCCTATATTATATTGTCTATTTTTTTTAAAAAAAAATCTATTACTTGCTAATAGATTTTTTAGTATTGTTTTTCAAAGTTTCAGCACCTTTTCCAGTTTCAACGATTTTTTGTTCTTTTTTCAATAGCTCTGGTCTTATAGCTTTGTAACTTAATTTTAACTGTCTTTTATCATCAATAGATGAAATAACAGAAACTTCAATTTCGTCACCAACATTTAAGAACTCAGAAATATCATTTACAAAAAAATCTGACAACTCAGAAATATGAATTAAACCTTTTCAAACATCACCTTGATCTAATGTCTCACAAAAAGCACCATAATTTACAATACTTGTAACTTTGACCATAATTTTTTGATCTTTTTTATACATGTCTTTCTATTCTCCTAATCAAATTATACACTTTAAAACTAAAAATATGCTTATTAATATTTAAATAGTATTAATTATATTTGGAACAATTGATAAACAAATTTTTCTTTTTCCTGTTATTATATTTTTTTCAAAATTAGCAAGTTCATTATCAAGATTTTCTGTAAGTTTTTTATTTTCTATTGCTAATAAAAATTTATTGGCAAGCATTTTTGCTTCAGCAACATTTTGCTGTTTTATTAACCGACAAAAGGAATTGGCACATGCTATTGATAATGCACAGCCTTCTCCGTCAAACCCAACATCATTTATCACATCATTTTTAATATCAAAAAATAGTGTTATGTCATCGTTACATGATTTTGCACTATATCTTTTAGAAAAAACATTGTCCCCAATTAAAGTTTTCTTATATTCAGGATTTGTATAGTTATCCATTAATCATGTACTCATTTTTATCTCCTATAATGAATATTTATATCATTCTGCTTTTGTTTTAAACCCATCAATTAATTTATCAATTTCTTCTTTAGTATTTAAGAAACTTATTGATATTCTATTCACTTTTTTAGTACCAATTATTTGAGAAATAAGTTTGGCACAATTCTCTCCAGAGCGCGAAACAATATTATATTTTTCTTTTAAGAATAAAGCAAAATCTTGGGGGTTTATATTTTTATCTCTGAAAATCAAAATTGGTTGATCTGAATCTAAATTAAAAAAATCTATATCATCTAATTTCAATTGATTGATTTGCGATACTAAATATTTTTTTAATTCTTTTTCTATATTTAAAAGATTATTAAAATCAATTGTTTCAAATCATTTAAACACTTCTATAAAAGAATATATCGCGGCTAGATTCGGTGTCCCAGCTTCAAATTTCGATGGACTATCAGTTATCTTATAGTCATTTTCCGAATCAAAAATTTCAACCGCTCCGCCGCCATATGTTAATGGTTTGATTTTATCTACAACTCTATTATTAATTCATAACACGCCCAATCCAAAAGGTCCATATATTTTATGCGCAGAAAAACAAAAAGCATCAATATCTCAATCACTCACATTCGTTTGACAATGTGCTACACTTTGAGCACCATCAACAAAAATCAAAACATCTTTATTAATATTTCTAATTTCTTTAACAATATTTTTTACATCGCCTTCAAACCCTAAGGTGTTTGAAACATTAGCGAAAGAAACAACTTTTGTATTTTTACTAATAATATTTTTTATTTTTTTTAAATCAATAACACCATTTTTATTTGTTTCCAAGTATTTAATTTTTGCTTTAGAATCTTTAGCAACCTCAAATCAAGGAATTAAATTAGATGAATGTTCTGCAAACGTTAATACAATTTCACTATCTTTTGTTAACTCACTTTTGATTCCAAATGCTAATTGATTTAATGAATAAGTGGTTCCTGAATTAAAAGAAACTTCATTGGCATTATTGCCATTAATAAATTTGCATACTAAATTTCTTAACTCTTTGATTTTTTCATTCATATGAAATGATTCATTTGAAATTTCATTGTGTGTGTTTGTATTTATTTTTTCCAAAAATTCAATTTCTTTATTAATAACTGCGTCTAACTTGAAACTTGTTGAGGCATTATCAAAATAAATATTTTTACTTTTTTGAAAATTATGGGAAAAATGGTTTCGTAGATTTTTCATATTTGTCCTTATATAAAATATTTTATCTATTTTTTGTTTTTTTTTATATAATAATAATATTGCAAAAGGAGCGATTAAATTGAAAAAACTTATTTCCTTATTAGGAGTAGTAACTTTGTCCGCAACAAGCGGATTAGTTTTAGTTTCTTGTAAACATAAAACAGATTATCACAAAGATGATAATGGTAATTCAATAATTGCTAAATTCATCAGTAATATTGACGGGAAAACTCAACTAACTTCTTTAGAACTTTTAGAAAAAATTTATAATGATCCAACAATTCGTAAACAAATCGATAAAGACTTATTGTCACTAATGAATTTATCATTTTTAGCAAACGTTGATAAATTTAAGGGTGTCGATAAAGATGGTAAATCAAAAGAAATTGAAGAAGGATCAGATAATTATTACTTTACAGATCTTATTAGCATCCTAAAAGATCGTTTTGCTACACTACAAAAACAAGTAGAGCAAAAAATTGAAGAAGAAAAAGATGATAAAAAGAAAAGCGATAGTAAACATTGAGCTAAAAATTGAAAAAATTATCTTGTTGGTAAATTTCCACAATATCAAGATGATGCAGATGATGCAGATGTAAGTTTATTAGAGAAAAAATACAAATATACTTTAATGATAGATGGTGACAACAATGTTTCATCAATATTAAAAGATGTTTTATTAGGTACAGATCAACTTGGAGTTTCTTGAGTAACTAAACAAACTGTAATTGAACACTTAAATGCAATTAAAGGATGAATTGCAAGCGGAAATTTTGAAGCTAATATAAATGATAGTGATAAAAAACCATGAATTATGCAAATAATTAATGCAACATCTCAGGACACAAAAAGTTGAAAAAATACATATGATTCTGAGTATTTTGATGAACAAAAAAATATTAAAAGTGATGTAAAAGATAAACTAAATAAAATTGATGATACAAAAATAGTTGCCGACAATGTTCCTTTTGATACAACAAAATTAAGTACTAGTGATTTAAGCACTCGTGGAGGATTTTTATCTAACTCACAAAGATATTTCTTAGACCAATACTATAATACAAATGCTCCTGTAGCTGTTAGTGAATTGATTTTTGGTTTTGCTGATGGTTATGCTTTTGAAAATGGAATTAGTAAAGATAGCTTCACCACAAAAAGTGGTGCCGAACAAGAAGCTGATAAAATTAATCAATTAATGAAAGATTTATTTGCTAAACAAAATAGTTTAGCGGCTGATGGTGGATATGATTCAACTATTGATAAAAAATGATCACAAATATTTACAAGTTCTGGTTTAACTAATAAATATGGGGCAAAAATTAGTGCAAAAAAATACAGCAAACTTTTAACTTTAGGTTCAAGCACTTCTGATTTCACACAAATGTTAAAAAATTCAGTTTATGACTATCTAGGTGATAAAAAGGATTTTGTTAACATGACTGATGATGCAAAAGATTTCAAACTAGAAACTGCACTTGCAAAAATTAATCGAAACGCAAGTAAATCACTTGCAGATGGTGCAACAACAACTGGAATGTATGGTGAGTTAGCACCTGGTAAATTAGTATTTGTAGAAAGTGATGGTTTACACATTGTTTCTATTGATGGTTACAAACATTGAATGGAAAGCAACACTCCAAAAGAAGAAGGTTTTGTTAAATCATATGATAAAGATCACACTATTGAAACAAACACTTTAGAACAATTAAAAAGATTTAATCAATTTTATAGTCTAGATGATAATAAAAAAGTTGAAGCAATTCAAAATGTTACAGATGACAACAATATAATTTACAAAACAATGAATCAATCAATTACAAACCCCTATTTACACTACCTTACAAACAACTCATTAATTAAAGACAAAACTGGAAGTATAACTTCTTATGACATAATGTCAGAAGTTAAAGACTGATCTGCTTCAATTAATACAGTTGGTGAAACTTCAAATACTTGAGCATTAGGATATTTTGATTACTTTAAAAATTTAATTTCTACTGTTAAAAAGAAATCAGAAAGTATTGATGAATTTGTTGGTGAGTTTGTTCAATTTGGTGATGAAAATGATAAAGATAGTGGAGTATATGTAAAAAAAATTAAAAAAATATTTTCTAATTCACTTAAAACACTAACAATTAGAAAAAGTGTTTACCCAGTATCTACATTTAGAAACAACTTAAAAACTTGACAAGAATCTATTAAAAAACAAACAAAAAAAGAATATCCAAAAAAATTATTTACAAATAATTTTGAATATGCGGTTATTTTAAAAGAACTTGAAAACAAATGATGATTTACTACAACACCCACACCAAAAACAAATTTAAGTTATTTAACAGTAAATTATTACTTTAATAATAACTTAAATGGAGGTAACTAATATGAAAAAATTAATTGGTATATTAGGTTCAATTTCTTTAGTTGCAACCTCTTCAGCAGTATTGGTTTCATGTAAAAGTAAAGTTGAAAGATTTTCTACACCTTCAATTAATAGAGATTTAATTAAAAAAATTATTGCTGGTATTTCAGGGAATTCAGATTATTCAAATGCACTTGATTTAGGTCAATATTATAAAGATAGTGACCTTCTTGATAAAGCTGTTCAAATTATTAATGATCTTTTAGGATTAAAAAATAGTTTTGACAAAACAAGAACATTATTACAAAACTTATCTACACCCGATTCTCATATAAGTAACTATGATGATAACAATGATGGAATTGAAAAATACAAAAAAAGTTATGATTCAGTAGCTCGAAATGTTGCCGAAAATAAACTATTTAATGAATATACAAAATCTATTCAAAATGATGAACCCCTAGATTATCATCAATCTGATGGTGTTCTATACAACTTTAATGTTACAACTGAGATTCCTGCTGGTTCCATTACTGTTTATGATAATGATGGAAAAGAAACAAAAAATGCAGAAGCAATTCCTGAGGGAAGCAAAGTATTATTTGGAGATGAACAAAAACCTTGAGAGATTTTTTCTGAAAATTTAGATAAATCTTCAAAAAGTGGTGACCATCTTCCATCTGTTAAAGATTTAACTCAAGAATATGATAAAGGTAAACATAACTTTTGAATAACTGATGCTAAAGGAAATAAACTTAGCATTTCTTCTACAACTGCCGTTTCATTAAGATTTCAAGATTATTTTGAAAATAAATTAATTAATGATATGAATGAAACAAAAATGGTTATGTCAAATATTTTCCAATTTTATCGTGTGGCTGATGGCAATTTATATTTAAACTCACTAAGTCCACTATTTAGCACTTCACAAGAATGAAATGATAATAATGTTTCTGATGCATGAAAAACAAACTTTAAAATGGTATGAACATTCCAATATGACAAAACTAAAGATTCAGATGTTAGAACTGCTTTAAATGCAAATGAAATTTTTAATAAAATTTCAGATACTGGTCTTTCAGATTACACACTAAAAAATGATAAAAATATTTCCAATATTGTAGATGCTTTAAAAAAAGCTTCAGACATTAAAGAAATTAATGATAAATCAGCATATGATCCTTATTTTGGAATTAGTGGTTTCCAAGGTTATACATTTGAAAAAGATTCAATTACTTATGGAGAAAATACATTAAGCGACAAATATAAATCACAAGTATCTGCAT
This sequence comes from Spiroplasma endosymbiont of Crioceris asparagi, assembly GCF_964020035.1. NCBI lineage: Bacteria > Bacillati > Mycoplasmatota > Mollicutes > Entomoplasmatales > Spiroplasmataceae > Spiroplasma > Spiroplasma endosymbiont of Crioceris asparagi. Next base: position 225,767 of record NZ_OZ026475.1, on the reverse strand, counting down.
ACAATAAAAAAGGTGCTGGAATAATTTATAATAATGCCAACCAATTTGGATTTGATGACGAAAAAGATGATACAAAATGTAATTTAGTTATTGTTCTACCAATTTATTTAGCAAACATTCTTGAACCAAATAAAAATAATGAAAATGAATTTGGTATTAGAGATGCTGCTGATAAAAAAATTGCAATTAACTTAGCAACCGGGAAAAGTAGTGATCAAAATAATCCAAATCCTTTACTAACAATTTGAAATAATGCGGTTAACTCTAAACTACATTCAAAAGATGTAACCGATTTAACAACTGATAAAAAAACATCACTAATCAATCAAATGATTTCTATGTTAGCTTCAAATGCTTCAATTCAGTCAAATGCAAAAACACAAATTTATAGTAAATACTTAAATGAAAAAGATATTTATTATTCAGGATTATGAGATAAAATCGGGACATATATTCATAAACGTGATGATGATGAAGACATGTAATTTAAAAGCTGATTGTTTATTTTGCAAAATTATTAAAAAAGAAGTGCCTTCTTTTTTAATAAAAGAAAATGACTATGCCTATGCATTCTTAGATATATATCCTAATTCTGTGGGACACACTTTAGTGATTCCTAAAAGTCATTATGATGATTATTCTTCATGTGACGATCAATACTTATTTGAAGTTAGTAAATTAGCTAAAGAAGTTGCAATATTATTAAAAACAAAATTAAAAGACATTAAAGGCTTTAATTATGTTGTAAATGAAAAAGCAATTGCTAGTCAGGTTGTCTTTCATTATCATATGCACGTTGTGCCTAAATATGAGAAATCTAAAGGCTTTGGTTTCATTATAAATGATGCTCCAACTAATTTAGATCTTGAAGAAATTAAAAATAAAATTATTAATTAAAAAACACCAACATGGTTGGTGTTTTTGTTTTTTAAAATCATTCTTTAAATATATATAAATATAGTTTTTTGATTGATTCTCCAAGTGCTCACGTCACAAATATTATTCCCGCTAACATTCCCCATCATCATGAGTCTGGTGTGCTCATATCAAATGTGGTGTCAATTCAAGGAGTGTAGGTTAATGCAATCATTGCTAAGGCAACCATTAAAACTATTAGTGCATATTTTGCACTTGGTCGTGATTTAATTAATGATAATTTTTCAGTTCGATAAATAAATAATAGTAATAATCTAGTTAAAAAACTTTCAATAAAATAAACTGTTTGAATTTTTTCTTTCGCGTTTACTTCATCTTTTCAACCAAACCCATAAGCTACAATTGCAATGTTCGATATCGACACAAACATTGGCAATAAACAGTTTCAGAGTGAAAAAATTGCAATTCTTTTTAGGTTTCATTTTACTGGGTTCTTTAAAGTTTGTTTATCAACAACATCATAGATAAAGGCAAAATTTAAGATATCAATTAACAGTGATTGTAATAATAATTCATTTGAATTTAAAGGAACAAAATCAAATAAAAGATTAGTCACAAAAAGTGATAATAACAATCCTAGGTTAATAGCAAATGTTAATTGTATATATTTAATTGAATTAATAAATGTTTTTCTTCCAATTACAAACGCTTCATCAATATTAGAAATTTTTGTTTCTTTAACAATAATGTCAGCAAATATTTTAGATATTGGTGTGGCAGTTTCGGGAACAATACCCACATCTGCCCTTTTAACTGCTACAGTATCATTTCGGCCATTGGCCAAATATGCTACAACATTTCCCTGTTTTTTATATTCATTAATTAACAATGCTTTTTGTCTTGGAGATAAATTTGCAAAAACGTTTACTTCTTCAATAATTTCTTTTTTATCATTTTGATATCCCATTTCTAATGTTTTAGAAAAGTTGATATTTGGAACTCCAGCTTCTTTCGCAGCCCACATTGTGGTCATTTCATCATCTGATGAAAACATTTTAAAATCAATATTATATTTAAGTAAACTTGTTAAAGATTCTTTAACATCTTCTTGTACAAGGTTTTGAAATAGCATGATTCCTTCAAAAACTAAATTATCTTCAACAATTGGATCATTAATATTTTTAATTTCTTTAGTTAAAACAAGAATTGATTTAAAACCTTTATCTATTTGGTTATTAACATATTCATAAAGCTTTGCCTTCATTTCTGGAGTAAACGGAACGATTGTGCCATTATCATTTACAAATTTAGTAATATTATGAACATTTTTAAATGTACCCTTTGTTATTTGCAAAGCTTTACCTGTTAGTTTATTTTTGACTATAATAGTCCCAATTTTTCTATAAAGATCAATTTCTTTTGTAGAAACTAGTTCTCAATATTTAACAATGCTTTCGGGATTTTTTTCATGATCTAAAATAACTTTTTCATATTTATAATTTAGTGAATTTTGGAAATAGGCATTCATGAAAGCAAGGTTATAAACATAATTTGATTTTTTTTCATTGTAGTTTATTGTGTTATACAAAATAAATCTTTGTTTAACAACCGGACCTGACTTATTAGTAATTAGTAAATTAACAGCACCCATATCTTGAATAGAATCAAAGTTTTTAATAATTACTTTTTTATTTTTAATTTGTGATGCTCCATATAAAAGATTAAATGCAACAAGCGCTGGTAACGCTTCTGGAGTTAATGAGATGATAATACTAATTGCAAAAAGCGCTGATTCTAATAAGCTAGAATTTGGATTTCATAAAATATGTGCCACACAAGCCACCGGAAAGACAACTAAGATTGATAGCATAATTCCAATCATCAATCTTTTTAATCCTTTTTTATAGAAAGATTGATTTTCTAATGTTTCTTGTGACAATAATTTAAATGAAGAATTATTTTCACCCACACCTGTAACCATTGCCAATGCAGTTCCAGAGATAATTTGTGATTGTGATAATAAAATATTTTGTAAATCATAAATATATTTTGCTGGCATATATTCAGCTGTTTTAAATACTTTTACTTTACTTCCCCTAATATGATTATCATTAACTGATAAATTAGAAGCTCATAGAACTCTCATATCACTAGGAACAATGTCTCCTTTTTGTAATAAAACGACATCTCCAATAGTTAAGGAATTTCTTGCAATAGAAAACACTTTACTTTGTAAATGTGGAATATCTACTTTTGATAAATCATCAATTTGATAATTTACAACATTATACCTATTGTTAATAACATCATATAATTCTTTAGAAACTTTATAACTTTTATAACCTAGAAATTGGGCCACAAACATATTTAAAGATAAAAGAATAAATGAAATTATTGCAGAAACTAAGTTGTCAACATTTGATGTTTGACCGTGCTCAGGGGCTTTAAAAAAATATATTCCTAAATCAATAAAAATCATTACAAACAACAAGATATTAAATGGTTCAATAGTTTCTTTTAAAAAATATAAAATATGATTAAATTTAGAAATTTTTGTTGTATTTAATCCATATTTTGAAATTCGGGTCTTTCGATTAGAAGCATCACCAAAAAATTTTAAATTAAAGTCTTGTAGTAATGATTGTTTTGATTGTTTTGCACAAGAAAAAATTGTTTCATCTTTTAATCAATGTTGTTTTTTAGCATTTTTTTTCTTATTCTTTAACATCTAAACTCCCTTTCTTTCCAATAATTATAAACTTTTATTTAAAATGTTTAAAATATGCTGTTCCATTTTCTGTAATAACTTTTGCTGTATATTTATCAATTTCAGCTCTTTCTAATTCGTCATTAATTTTATAAATTCTTGCATCCATTTCATCTAATGTTGAAAGAATGACCGCTTCGATAATTCGTGGTTCAATTGGTGAACCATATTCTTTTTTACCATGTGAGGCAATAATCATATGTTGCATTTTAAGAACATCTTGATTTTTTTGATCATCAATATTAGTCTCTAAAGAAATTAATCCTAGTTCTTGTGCTGTTGCAAAAATTAGTTGATTACCAATTGAAATGTGTCCAATTAATTTACCATAATTTGTATAGTCGCTTCCTTGTTTATCTTTAATTTCAAAGATTTTACCAAGGTCATGTAAAATAGTTCCACAACAAACTAATTCTCAATCAATATTTTTTGCATATGAGTAAACTGGTTTAATTTGTTTTGCTAATTTGTATAAAGAAATTGAATGTCAAAATAATCCTTCAACTACATTGTGATGAACAAACATTCCTCCAGGGTATTTTAAAAATTTTTCTTTATGCTTTTCTAATAGATGTAAAGTTATTTTTGAATAAGTTTTATTTTTAAAAGTTTTTAATTCTTCAATTAAATTTTTATATTCTTTTTCAACATCAATTGCAGAAGTAATTAAAAAATCTGCTTCTTTATAACCCATTTCAACAATTCTTTGAGGTGTTATTAAAGTATAGCTTTTTACTTTTAATTGAATTGTACCTTTAAAGACATTAACTTCGGCAGTAACATTTACATAATTGTTAGATTTAAGGGCTTCTTCATCTTCTTTTGAACTATCTCACAACCTTGCATCAATACGTCCCGTATTGTCGACGAAATTAAGTATTAGATATGTTTTTTGATTTGAAGTTGCAGCAATTGACTTACCAATTCTAGTTACAAATGAAACTTCTTTTAATTCTTTATTAATTTCTTTAATTCACATTTTTTATTTTCCTTTAAATAGTTTGTTAATTTTATCAACATCAATCTCATTATTGATGTCATTATTTTTTCTTGCTAGTTTTCCAATATGTACATTTTGGCTAATTCTCATCGCTGCTTTGAAATTTGTCTCATTAATTCCCCCGCCGATTAAAACTTTAGGATTATTAATTTTGGCTAATTCTTTAATTTTATCTTGGTTAGCTTCAAATGATGCGCCACAAGTTGTTAATACATTTGTAACATTATATTTTTGCAATAAATTATATTGATTTGTAAAATCGTCGACTAAATCAAACGCTTTATGAAATGTTATTTCTAAATGTTCTTTTCTTTTAATAACTTCTGCTAATTGTTTTTCATTAATTTTATTTTCAGTAGTTAATGAACCAAATACAATTCCATTAACTGCAGTTGTTTTAATAAAGTCAATTTCATTTAGCAATTTTTCAAACTCTTCATCTGAATATACAAACGAGTCTCAAGTTTCACGCACCATTACGTTAATAGGAATATTAGAAATTTCACAAGCTTCTAAAATTAGTTCTTTACTGGGACTTAAACCCTCTTTATCAATATCTCTGACTAGTTCAATCCTACTAGCATTTGATTGATTAATTTTTTTAACATCTTCAAGATTATATGCAATGACTTCTAACAACATTTATTTTCTCCACTTACTATGATTATAAGTATTTTTTTAGTTTGTTGACTAAATTTAATTTTTCTCATGGTAATTCTTCTTTACCAAAGTGACCATAAGTACTTGTTTGTGAAAAAATTGGAGTTCTTAAGTTTAATGTTCTAATAATGTTAGAAACACTAAAATCAAAATTATCATTGACTGCTTGATAAATTTTTTCCATAGATACCTTATTAGTTCCAAAAGTTTCTACAAAAATTGACACAGGTTGTGGTTTACCAATCGCATAAGATATTTGAATTTCTAATTTATCAGCAAAACCAGCTGCTACTAAATTTTTAGCTGCATATCTTGCCATATAACATGCTGATCTATCAACCTTAGTGGCATCCTTACCACTAAAAGCACCGCCACCATGACGAGCATATCCCCCATATGAATCAACAATAATTTTTCTTCCAGTTAATCCAGCATCCCCTTTTGGACCGCCAATAATAAATTGTCCAGTTGGATTAATTAAAACTTTATAATCGTTATTTAAATTATATTTTTTTGCAATTTTTGAAATGATTTCATTTTTAATATAATTTTTAAATTCTGCTTCAATATATTCTTTGTCATGTTGGACTGAAATTAAAACTGTATCAATTTTAATTTCATTTTTATTTGTATAGTCAATTGTAAACTGAGTTTTCATATCCGGCTTTGCTCATTTAAATTTTCCGCTTTTACGTAATCGTGAAGCTTCCTGGGCTAATTCGTGCGCAAGTTTAATTGCTAAGGGCATATAAGAATCAGTTTCATTAGTGGCATAACCAAACATAATCCCTTGATCGCCAGCTCCTAAATCATCTTCATTTTTTAATCCTAAGGCAATGTCGGGTGATTGTGTATTTACCATAACTTCAATTTTTAAAGTTCTTCAATCACAACCAATTGTTTCATCTTCATAACCAATCTTTTTAATTACTTCACGAGCAATTTTGTCATAATCAATTTTGGCACTAGTTGTAATTTCTCCACCAATAATCATTTTCTGATCACAAATAAATACTTCACACGCTACACGTGATAATTTATCTTGTTTTAAACATTCATCTAAGATTGCATCAGATACTTGATCACAAATTTTATCTGGGTGTCCTTCTGAAACAGATTCACTTGTAAATAATATTTTCATGTTAATTTCTCCTTATTAATAAAAAAAATATTCCTGGGAATATTTAAACAAAAGTTAGCCTTATTGATGGTTCCCCCCTATTTAAGCACCTTGCATTCCGTAGGTTGCTACTGCCTTGACGAGTTGTTTCTCTATGCAGTTCTGAATAAGAATATTTAATTTTCATTTATAGAATATCATAGTTTAAATATTTTTAATATAAACTCGTTCGATATTTTCAATTTTATTTTCATTGTCAAAAGTTAATTTAACTGCACAAAATTGTCCTTCACCTGAAGCTGAACGAAATCTTATTGGAAGACCAACTTTTTCTTTAAATAAAACTTCTTTTTTATTTGCCCCAATAACTGAATCAAGAGCACAAGTTGCACCAACATCACTAATGTATGCAGTATTGTTTTTTATTTGTTCATCAGCTGTTTGAACATGTGTGTGAGTTCCTAGAATAGCATCTACCATTCCATTGTATGTAGCAAAGAAAGCAATTTTTTCAGCAGTTGCTTCACCATGAAAATCAATAATATGAATATCAGAATTATCTTGTTCTAAAATATCATCCATCACTTCATAAAAGTTGTTAGTATTGGCATTAATAAAAGCTCTACCCAAGATATTTGTTACTCTAATATTAATTCCTTTATAAGAAAATACTTCAGTTCCTTTACCAGCAACAAAACGATTATAATTTGCTGGTCTTATAAAGTTTTGATTATCAATATATTCGTAAACATCTTGATTGTCAAATGTATGATTACCACCAGTAAAAATATCAATTCCTGATTCCATTAATTTATTATAATGTTGCAAACTCATGCCACGACCATGTGTTACATTTTCTGAATTTGCTATTACTAAATCAATGTTATCTTTGGAAATAATTTCATGTAAAAGAGTGTCAACTGTATCCCTCCCAACTTTTCCAAATATATCTCCAATAAACAAAATTTTTAGCATTATATTTCCTCAATTCTTTTTAATAATTCTTTATAATTATTTTCATTTGTTTTACTTGCGCAATCTTTTAAATCATAAATTGTTTTTTTCATACTTATTTTTGTTTCAAGATCTTCTAAATATAATTTTGTTTTACTTAAACTGTCATAAATCGCGTTTTTGCTAATCTTAAATTCATTGGCAATTTCTGATAATGAATAATCTTCAATGTAATACATTTCAAAATATTTTTGTTGTTTTAAAGATAACAATGATTTATAAAAATCATATAGTTGGATTGTTTCTAGAGATTTATCAAAATCATTACTAATTTTCATTATCATCCTCCATAAATCCACTTGTTAATTCAAAAACATAATCATCTAAATTAAATGGTTTTAAATCACCAACACTTTCACCAAATCCCACAAATTTTACTGGAATATTAATTAAGTCTTTAATGCATAAAGCAATTCCACCTTTTGATGTTGAATCCATTTTAGTTAAAATAATCCCCGTTACTGGTGCCACATCAGAAAATGATTTAGCTTGTACCACACCATTTTGTCCAGTATTAGCATCAATTACCATGAAACATTCATGGGGAGCTTTCGGTAATGTACGTTTAATAATTTTAAAGATTTTTTCTAGTTCTTGCATTAGGTTAGTTTTGTTTTGCAAACGACCAGCAGTATCAATTAACAACATATCATAATTTTCTTCAACCGCTTTTTTAACACCATCAAAGACAACGCTTGCTGGATCTTGGTGTGGTTTATCTGGTTTCAATAAATCAATGTCAGTTAAACGATTTGTCACTCATTGTTCTAGTTGTTCAACAGCACCCGCTCTAAATGTATCACCCGCAACAATTAAAACTTTTTTTCCTAAATTTTTATAGTAGTTTGCCATTTTGGCAATTGAAGTAGTTTTACCAACACCATTAACACCCATAATTAAAAAAACTGTTGGTCCTTCTTTTGCTAAATTTGGTTCAGCATGATATCTACCCCTATCATAAGCATCATAGATTTCTTCAGCAATTAATTCTTTAATAAATTCTGTTGATGAATCTTTTTTCACTTTTTTACGAATGTTTTTAGTAATTTCTAAAACCATCTTTATTCCCATATCAGTTTTAATTAAAATGTTTTCTAAGTCTTCAAAATATTCTTCATTTACTTTTTTATATTTTTTTGAAAGCCCTTTGATTTCTTTAGAAAAAGTTAAAGTACTCTTATTTTCTTTGTAATGCTTTTTAATTTCTTTTTTTTCTGAACGACGTTCTTTTAATTTTGATCAAAATCCCATAAAATTACCTTTTATTTTTTTTCTGTTTTTATTATTTCTTCTTGAATGATAGGTCTTTCAGTGTCGACAAATTTTCCATTTTTAATAAAGTACACAGTTTCTTGAACACCAATTAAATATTCTGCAATTCTTTCAATATCTTTAAGCTGTCTTATTATTCTAAAATTCCCTCTAATTTCTTGTGAGTTTTTTAAATTATTTGTTTTTTCTGCTAATTCTTTATGTAAAGTACTAAATGTTTTTGTAACTTCTAGTTCCATTTTTAATAATTGTTCTTTTAAATCTTCATTATAATTTTCAATAATTTGTGAAGTTATGTTTAACATTGAGTTAATAATATCAAATAGTTTTGAAATGTAACTAATGTCAACTGGTGCTGGTTTATGTTTTATTGCATATTCACAAATGTGTTTGGCAATATCGGCAATTCTTTCAATATCACGCGCAATAATAATTCCCCCAACAGCCAATCTTAAATCAGAGGCCACCATATGCTGTTTAGCAATTTTTCATAATGCTTGTTTAACATATTTATCTTGCACTTCATTAATGGCACTATCACCATCAATAACTTTTTGAAATAAAACCATATCATTTAGTGATAATGCTTCATAAGTTAAGGCGAATTGTGATTTAGTTTTTTCAATAAGATGATTTAATTCTCTTTTGATTTGTTTAATATCGTTATCTAAAATTTTATTATATGACATCTTATTCCTCCTATCCAAATCTTCCTGAAATGTAATCTTCTGTTTTTTGATGTTTTGGGTTTGTGAACATTTTTCTTGTTCTGTTAATTTCAATTAATTCTCCATTTAATAAAAATGCAGTATAGTCACTTACCCTAGCGGCTTGGGCCATTGAGTGAGTCACAATAATAATTGTGTACTCTTCTTTTAATTTTAAAATTAATTCTTCAACTTTTAAAGTAGCAATTGGATCAAGTGCTGATGTTGGTTCATCCATTAAGAGCACCTTTGGTTTCATGGCAATTGCTCTAGCAATGCAAAGACGTTGTTGTTGTCCCCCAGATAATCCCAATGCCGATTCTGACAATACATCTTTAACATCATCTCAAAGTGCTGCCTTTCTTAATGAATCTTCCACAATTTGATTTAATATTTTTTTATTTTTAATCCCTTGGTTTCTTGGGCCGAATGCGATGTTGTCATAAATTGAGAAAGGAAATGGATTAGCTTTTTGAAATACCATACCAACTTTATTTCTTAGATCCGTTAAGTTTATATCTTTATCTAAAATATTTTTATCATCAATAATGATTTCACCATCTGATAGTGTACCTTCAACTAAATCATTCATTCGATTAATGTTTCGTAATAATGTTGACTTACCACAACCCGATGGACCAATTAATGCTGTAACTGTGTTTTCTCTAATATCAAATGAGATATTTTTAAGTGACTGTTTTTTACCATTTTTATAATAAAAATTTAAGTTGTTAATTTTTATTATAACTTTTCTTTTGGAAACTGCTATTTTAGCTTTCTTAGGTTTATGTGATAATTCTTTTTCACTATCAATTTCAACTATTTTAACTGCTTTATCCATTGTCATCCTCCTCCTCTTCTATAATTGTTTTAATAATTTTCTTTCTTTCTTTTGCATTCTTTATTATGGTTTTATTCCTATTGTGATTAAATAGCAATTTAATTGATTTACTTTTTTTAATAAATCACTTATTTATTGAAATAATTGTGTTTTTTGAAAATAAACGTTCAATTCGTTGTTGAGCTAATTTAATTCTTTCTTTTACAGGAATTGGTTTTTTTAATGGATCAAGTTTTTCTGCTAAATATCTACTTAATCAATTTAATCCAAAAATAATTAAAATAATTATTAATGACATTTGATAAGCAATTCCTAATGAATTGTTACCAGTTCCCTCTGATGCTAACATATAAATTTTTGTTGTTAATGTAGCTCCTGGTGAAAGTAATCCTTCACTTGGCATTCTTACTGTTGTTCCTAATGTTAAATACACCGGAGCTGATTCACCAATGATTCTTGAAATTGTCAAAATTGTTCCTGTAACAATTCCCCTTGTAGCCGATGGTAAAATAATCAAGAAAATTACTTTAATCTTTCTAATTCCCATACCATAAGCTGCTTCACGATATTCCATGGGCACGTCGCTTAAACCATCTTCAAATGTAATTATTAGTGTGGGCAAGACAACCATTGTCATTGTTAATCCTGCAGCTAAGACCGACATAGGAATATGCATTGTAATTAAAAATAAGGTTAATCCAAATATACCAAACACAATCGATGGCGTTGAAGCTAATATGTTAATTGCAAATCTTAAGAATTTGGTAAAGAATGCTTTTTTGTTGGCGTATTCATTAAAGTATATTGCAGAAAATAATGCTAATGGCAATGCAAATATCATTGTTGTAATAACTAGCAAGATTGTAACAAGAATTGTAGAAATGATACCGTCTTGACTGCCACTACCACTTATGGAGTTGAATGCAGAAAATTGAAATCCAGCAACCCCATTAAAGATAATAGAAAAAATAATTCATAGTGTAAAAGCAACAATAATAAATAATGAAGTTAACATTAGTATTTTATAAAATCAACTATACATTGTTTTTGATAATTTATTTTCACCACTTGTTTTCATTAATAAACTCATTCTTTGTTCATCAAGTCCAAGTTTCTTTTTATTAATAATTAATCTTTTATATTTATATGTTCAGTGTTGATAATTTTTATGTGATTTTTTTCTTGCTGAAATTCTTGAACTTTTTTTTGCATTCATTCTTGATAAACTTAAAACTATTAAATTAATAATAATGATTACAATAAATAAAATTAATCCAATGGCATAAAGAGCGGATTCATGAGTTTTTCCTGAATTTTCTAATATTTCAATTCCAATAGTTCCTGAAAGTGTTCTTAGTGAAGAAAATATAAATCCACCAAATCCATTACTTGTATTTAACCCACCAGCCGAATTACCAGCAACAAGAATTACAGCCATTGTTTCTCCAATGATTCTTGCCATTCCCATAACAATAGCTGTAATAATTTTAGGCAACGCTGATTTAAAAATAATTTTCATTGTGGTTGCTTCTTTAGAAATCCCCAAACCAATTGAAGCAAAACGATATGATTCTGGAACTGCGGCAATTCCATTTACTGATAATGTGATCATTGTTGGTAGCGACATAAAGGCCAATGTAACTGAAGCTGTCATTAAATTTCCAGGAGTTTTTGCTCCTAAAGATACCATTAGATTACCAATATGACTTACAGCAAACAACCCAAATACAACTGAAGGAATACCGGCTAATAATTGAGTAATAGTAATAATAATTCTTCTTCCACGCTCACTCATATATTCACATATATAAAGTGATGAAAATATTGTTAATGGTATTGCAATTATTAATGCAAAAGCCAACATTACAATTGTAGAAATTATAATTCCTAGAATTCCATATGTGGCAGTTGACGAATTATCTTTTCCCGGATTTCAATTATCTGAAAAAATAAATTTTCAAATCTTTACTTCTTTAAATACATGGATTGATTTAATAAATATAAATAAAATAATCAATGTTAAAAACAACAAAACAAAGCTTGTAATTGATATTAAAAATAACTTAAAAATACCGTCGTTTTTTGACTTTTTAAATCCTGAAGTTTTAAATCAATTTTTAATTTGCATAACTATCCTTTAGAAATTATTTTGTTTAACACAAAATCTTTTACCAATCCTTCTTTGTCATAAATTTCTTGATGATCAAACAAGAAACTAACTAAATTTTTTGCTTGATTTCATGATGATTTTTTAGCTTTTAAAATCATATTAAATGGTCTAGAAAATGAATAATCTTTATTTTTTATATCAACACCATTAATCTCAAATGTAGTAAATTCTTTTTTTTGAATTTCATTTTGAATAAATCCATATGAAACATAACCAATAGAGTTTGGTGTATTTTTAATATTTTGCACCATCATTCCATTTGAAGTTGCAACAGATGAATCTTTAGAATTTTTAACATCTGCTAAATCATCAAATGCTGTTCTAGTTCCCGAACCTGATTCTCTAGCTATTGAGATAATTTTTGTTGAAGAATTAGGAATATCTTTAATGCCCTCTTCTTTTGCGAGTTGTTCTCATGTCAAAGAACCTTCATAAATTTTTTTTAAAATATTTGGGTGTTCTTTAAGATTAATGCTCGGTAATTTTTCATTTAATCAATTTGGTAAATTTCCAATAATTGCAATTTTATCAATTGCAAACTGAAGTGATAAAAACCGATTTTTTTCATTATTTAACATTTCAACAAAACTGAATGAACTATCATCTTTCACTTTAATAGCTTCACCATCTTTTATTAAAGTTTTATCTTGATATTTTTTATCTACAAATTCATTTCCCTTACTTAAAGTATTGTTTTCTACTTCTTTAGAAATAAACCCAATATTAAATGTATTGTTTTCTACTGAGTTAACGCCATATTGACTTCCCATTGAATTATAAATAATTTTTTTATGTGATTTATCTTTGTTTCAAATATTGGTTACTGCTTGCATAAACTCATTAACACTTGTAGAACCACCATACATATAGTAATTATTTGAAGAGAATATTGTTCATAATAAAATAGACAAAATTATAATTAAGCTTGAAATTATATAAACTATTTTTTTAATTTTCATTTTTCTCCTAGTTGGCGTTTGTGATTTTTTTAGCCTCAATCAGTTTTATTTGCACAATTTTAGTAATTCCCTTTTGTTCCATGGTAGCTCCAAATAAAATGTCGCAATTTTCCATTGTTCCCATACGGTGAGTTACAATCATGAATTGTGTTTGTTTAGTAAATGATTTAATGTACTTGGCAAATCTTTCAACATTAGCAATATCTAATGGAGCTTCTACTTCATCAAGTACAACTAATGGTAATGGTCTTACTTTTAATATTGAAAAAAGTACTGTTAAGGCAACAAGTGACTTCTCTCCTCCTGATAATAAGTTGAGATTAGTAATTTTTTTACCAGGTGGTTCAATTTTAATATCAATACCTGTTTCTAAAATATTATCTGTCTCTGTGAAAATAACTTGAGCGGTTCCACCATTAAATAACCTTTTAAATGTTTCTGGAAGTGCTTTATTAACATCATTAATTACAGTTGTAAATTGTTCAACCATTTTTTCATCCATTTCTTTAACGGCTTTTTTTAGATTGTTTACGCTTTCAACAATATCTTGAATTTGTTTTTTATATTCTTCATATCGGGCATTTTCTGCTTCATACTCAGCAATAGATTCGATATTTACATTTCCTAAATCACGAATGTCATTTCTTAAATTAATAACTTTATCTCTAATTTCTTGTTCATTTTCAAATTCCACTTGTTCCATTGACATTGCTGTCTCAAAAGTTAAATTATATTCTTGAGCCAATCTTTCTAAAGCATTAGTTTTTCTTTCACTAATTAATAAGATATCTGATCTTTGAGCTGAAACTTCATCTTTCATAGAAAATAATTCTTGACGTTGTTGATTTAAATCAGTGTTAATTTTATTTTGTTTTTCAAGATATTTAGATTTTGAATTTTTTAGTAATTCAATCTCATTTTTAATATCTTGACATTCGCTTTCAAATTTAATAATTTTTTCACTAACTTCGATAATTTGACCATCAACTGATTTAAACTTATCATTTTCAATATCAATTCTTTTTCCAGTTAATTGTCGATACTCTTCAGAAATTCTATTTAATTCTTTTTCGATTGATTCAAGTTTTTGTCTTGATATTGTAATTAAAGATGTATTCTCTGATTTTTTTTCATTTAAATGCTCAATTTTATCATTCAATTCGCCAAGAGTTTGCATAATTTCAAATTCTTGTTTTTCTTTTAAAACTTTTAATGATTCTGCCTTTTCAATATCTTCTTTAATACTATTGTTTGGATTTTTAAATTTACGTTCACCACCAACAACCGCTCCGTTTGGTAAAATTCTTTCTCCATCTAGTGTTAAAACATTATATCTTTGATTAATTAATTTAGACATTGCAATTGCATTATCATAATTATCAACAACGATTGCTGTGCCTAATAAATAATCGGCAATTTTAGCATACTTATCATCAAAATCTACTAATTGATTCGCATAGGCAATAAACCCTTTTGATTTTTCAATAGCAAACCTAATTTCATCATTAATATAATTAACCCTTAGATTATCCATTGGTAAAAATGTGGCATAACCTGCACGGTTTTCTTTTAAAAACTTAATTACATGTTTTGTTGATATAGCATCCTTCATAACAATGTTTTGTTGAGAAGTAGACAACAATGGCAAGATTGCATTTTCATAACTTGGTTGTACTTTAATTAATTCATCAACTGTTCCAATGATTCCTGATAGTGAATTACGATTTTGTAAAATATTTTTAACCCCGAAATGCAATGAGTCATTATTATTAACTCTTTTATTTAGCATATCTATACTTAAATCAATTTTATAAATTTCTTTTTTTAAAAAATCTAATGCATTGCTTAATTTATATCTATTTGCAAACTCTGTCTCAAGTTCTTCTTTTAATTTATTTTTAGAAGTCATTAATAATTCATATTGTTTTTCTTCATGTTCAGAGTGAATTTGGCTCTCTCTATAAAGACGTTTTAATTCTGATATACGGTATTCATTTTGATCAATTGATGAATTTTGTTTTTTAGATTCTAAATTAATTTTTAATATTTTTAATGCAGAAATTTGTTCAACAATTCGTGAAAATTTATCATTTTGAATTGCCATTTGCTGTTCAATCGAATTATTTTTTAAATAAATATTGTTTTGATCCATTGTTTTTAGATCTAAATCTTTTTGAACAGTCTTAATTTGTTCACTTAAAATATTGATTGTTTTTTCAAGTTCTACAATTCTATTTTCATACAAACTAATATCTTTTGCTAGAATCGCAACTTCAATAACTTTTAATTCATTTCACTTTTCTTGAAATTGTTTAGCTTTTTCTGCTTGTTTTTTTAACCCTGGTAATTTTCTTTCAATCTCATTTAAAATGTCATTCAAACGATCAAGATTTTCTTGAGTTCTAACTATTTTACGAATTGATTCTTCTTTTCTTTTTTTATAAATTGAAATTCCTGCTGCATCATCAAAAATTTTTCTACGATCATTTGGTTTTGCTTCAACAAAATTTGAAATTGTACCTTGAGAAATAATAGCTAAAGATGATTTAGTTATTCCGGTTTCCATGGCAATTTCTTGTACATCCTTTAAACGCACTCGTGAATGATTAATGTAATATTCAGATTCTTTAGTATCTTTAAATAATTTTCTCGTAATTGAAACTTCATTAAAATCTAAATTTTTAAAAATACGATTTTTGTTATCAAATGTTACTGTAACTTCTGCAATATTTAATGGTGCTTTATTAACAGAACCAGAAAAAACAACATCTTCCATGTTGCTACCTCTTAATGATTTTGATGATTGTTCTCCCAGGGCTCAACGTAAAGCATCTGTGATATTAGACTTACCACTACCATTGGGACCAACAATTCCAGTCATTGGATATTCGAAACTTAAATTTGTATTTTCGGCAAAGGATTTAAATCCATATGCCTCAATAGATTTGACAAAAATCATATAATTAAATACCTCTTTATTTCTAATAGTTCAGCCGTCCTGTACATATTATTTATATGAAATATATTATGATTATATACAATTAATTATTAAAAAAATAAAAAAAGGAACTACTCCCTTAATTAGAAATTCCTTTTTTATTACAATTAACATATAACATTCCATCTACATTAGTAATAAAAATAAATATATTACGATTTTCTTTTTTAAAATGCTCCATTAAATTGTTAACAACTAATTGTTGTTTGTCAGGTCTTGCCATTCATTCAATAGTAATGTATAGAAGTTCAACCCCTTTTGGAGATTTGCTGATCTCAGAATTATCATTTATAAATAAAATATTTTCAGGATCTGCATTTACTAATTTTGATAATTCATTAACTTTTTTTGAATATTCTAAAATTTCTTTTTTATCAATTCCACTAAATTTAATTATTGGCATGTTTTACTCCTTTAAGATTTCTTAATTTTGATAGTGCGTCTTTTGCTGCATTTTGTTCTGCGGCTTTTTTATTATTTCCCTCTCCTGTACCATAAACAATATTTTCAACAGAAACATTGACAGTAAAGTTTTGTTGGTTGTATTCATTTTTTTCACAATTAATTACTTTATAAACTAATTGATCACGTTTTTCTAATTGAATTAATTCTTGCAATTCAGATTTATAATCATGAGTTTTGTCTAAAAAATATGAAATGTTGCTTGAAATAAATAATGTTTTATTTAATCATTGTTCAACAACTTCCATTCCGGAATCTAGATATATTGCAGCAGTAACTGATTCGTAAATATCTGCAAGTATTGAATTTTTTTCATGACCTTTTGATTGAATCTCTCCAGCACCAAGTTTAATTAATTTTCCTAAACCCATGTTTTTAACAATATATGAAAGTGATTCTTCCCTAACAATGGCACTACGATATTTAGTCATTAGTCCTTCATTATAGGTTTTAAAATTATTAAATAAATATTCACTAACTTTAAGTTGTAAAATAGCATCACCCAAAAATTCTAATCTTTGATAAGTAATTGGTGTTCCATGTTCATTTGCATATGAATTGTGTGTTAAAGCTTCATCAAAATAACTCATTTCTTTAATTTCAATTCCATATTCTAGTAATAGTTCTCTCATTTTATCCTTGTACTTTTTCTTTTATTTTGTTTAAAACGTCATGTTTTACAGCTTCTTTAGCAAATCTTAATGTTGCTGCAAAACCTTTTTCATCACTTGAACCATGTGCTTTGAAAACAATTCCATTAACTCCTAAAAGTATTGCCCCACCATAATCTCTAACGTCCATTGTTTTTTTCATACTTTTAAATGCTCTTAATAAAAATAAACACGCAATTTTTCTTATGATAGTTTTTGTAATGTGGTCTTTAAAAAGTTGGGTTACAGCTTTAGCAGATCCTTCCATAGTTTTTAATAAAATATTTCCACTATATCCATCACTTACAATAACATCTACTTTTCCAGAAAAAATATCCCTTCCTTCAATATTTCCAAAGAAATTAATTTTTTCATTAGCTTTTAATAGTTTAAAAGTTTGTTTTTGTAAATCTTTACCCTTTGATTCTTCTTCACCAATGTTTAATAATCCAATTAATGGATCACTATTGTTAAGAATTTCTTTTTGATAAACACTTGCCATTAATGCATAATTTACTAAATCATTAGGATCATTTTCTAAGTTTGCTCCAACATCTAATAAACATGTAACTCGACCTTTTTTCATTGTGGGAATTATTGGCATAAATCCTGGTCTTGAAATTCCTGGCATTTCGCCTAATACTAAATGACATCCAGCAATATATGGTGCTGTTGCTCCAGCCGTAATCATAGCATCAACAACATTATCTTTTACTAATTCTAATGACTTGGCCATTGAAGAATCTTTTTTTCTTCTAATCTCAAAAATTCCATCAGTCATTTCAATTTGTTGTGTCGCTGGAACTATTTTTAAATTGTCTTTTTCTTGTTTAATTTTTTCTTTAATAATTTTTTCATCACCAACCAAATAAAGAATGACATCTTTATTTTTTTTAATGAAATTTAAGGCTGCATTAATTGCAACAATTGGACCTTCATCTGAGCCCATTATATCAAAAGCGATTTTTATTTTTTCCATATGTTTACTCCTATAATCTTGACAATGGTAATTTTTTAATATATTTTTCACCAGCTAATCAACATAATAATACAATAGATTCAATAAGAGCAAAAACTAAATATCCCATTCAAACAACCGTTGGTGTATGAAAAACTAGTTTTGCTTTATCTCAAATAATATTTTCAATTATTTTTCATAGCATGTAGTTAGCAAAATACATTAGTAGGAATGAACCCACACTATATGTTGCATATTTTCCTAAAATAATAAAGTTTATTTCTCTGTCTCTATATCCAAATGAACGTAACAATATTATTATATTTTTAGAATCAAAAATAATAAATTTAATTAATATAATAAATAAAATTATCATTAAGAAAATTAGTATAACTGTATCAAATATCATAATTTCAATTGAACTTTGAATTTGAATTTTAATTAGTAATTTTTGAATAAAGTATGAATAGTTAAGATTTAAGTTAAATTCTTTTCCAGAAAGAGTAAATACTAAGAAATTACATACCTCAACATGATTAAAGTCATCATTTTCTCAACCAATTGCAAATTCAAAAAATCAATGATTGCTTGAAAAGTTTTTTTCATTTTCAAGAATAAAACGACTAGATATACACATACTATCTTGACCTACACTTATATTATCAGTAGAAATTCCTGAACTTAGTTTTCCATAAAATTGTTTTTTATTACTAATAATTCGATTTCAAGAGTAAACATTTTTTAAGTTTATATCTTTATTTTTATCATTTTTATCAAATTTTCTTATAAATTCATGATTTTGAATCATTTTACTTGCATAAGTAGCTCAAAATTGATCGGCGTCAGCAATAATTCCATCTTCATATGTTGAAGACTCCTGTATACCAACTACATGCACTTTTATTGGTTTTGTTTCGATAAAGGTATTAACAGTGTCCCCAATTTTTGCACCATATCATTTTGAGAGACGCGCAGATATAATTCCATTAATTGAACCATCTTCATTAACTATTGGTTTACCATTATTTCCTAAATTCAGAAGTTTTTTCAATTGTTTTTTATTTTTATTTGAAAGATCATAAGTATTTGCAATGTTTCCAAAATCATTATTTTTAGTTTGAGTTAAAACTAAATTTGGATGTACAGCTCCTAGTTTATCAAAATTTAAATCAAAACTATTGACCATAGTTTCTTGTTTTCCATCAAATATAATACCGTTTAAAGCACATAAAGTGTTATTGCCACTTCTTTGTTTCATTAACAAGGGCACTACTTTTTTTAACAATACTGAATTATTTAAATTTATTTGTGGAAGATCATCTCAAATAGAATCATCTTTATTTTTTATACTTGATAAACTATTTTCTTTTGAATTCTTATTATATTTGTTAATTATTCTTTGCAATTCATTAAATGAAGTTAAAAAATCATTAGCACTAAATGCTTTAATTTTTTTATCATATAAATCCATTTGCATAAACATTAATGTATTTTTTTTATTATCAGAATCTGGAAGTCGTTTATTTTCTTTAATATAATCTACATCAGATTTAGCTTTATTTATATTTTCTGTATTTTCAATTTCATTTTTATAATACTCTAATCATTCTTGAGATGTTTTAGATTGATTAGTATTATTGTTTTGCATTTCTACTTCGAAAAATGCACAAGCAATAAACCAAGCTCTTATATAGTCAACAATATTATCATTAGAATTTGGAATATTATTTTTATTAATAAATTCACTAATCTCTTTATCTTCAAGAGTATTATTTAATGCTTTACAAATTAAATGAAAGTGTGTGTGAAAATTATAATCGAATTTATCTTTAAAATCTTCTTTATGCTCCAATAAATATTTAGTACTATGACCATTAAGATTTAAATAGTTAATGTTATAAATTTTGTCATATTCATAATCTATTTTTGATGTTTTTCCATATTTATCTTTATCGTCATTATTAATATTTAGTTTAGGTCCTAAAATATTGTCATAGTGATCAACAGAGTTTTTTAAATGAACATATGGTTGATAAAATAGAGTTTGCATTGCATAAACCATTCTTATTTCAAGCATTAGAGCAAGTGACATTAATGAGTAAAGGGTAATAATAATTACAAACTTTCCTTTTGATTTAGCCAAAAATGCTGTTTGTAATTTATGTTTAAATCCCCATGATCATCGGCTAAGTATTTTTCCTACAAGCCTATTAAATCAAATAAATAATAAAATATATGGTTGTAAAATTAATAAAATTTTATATCATTTTTGACTAGTTTTAGTAGTAGTAGAATCACTCATAAGTGATAGTGGTGATTCTTTTAAATAATTTAAAATTATTAAATATCCTATTATTGTAAAGAATACCGGCAAGGCAATAAACAAAATTGACATAAACCACAAACTATGAAAGACATGTTGAATACTAAAGACCATCATTTTGCTATATTGAGTATTAAATACTTTAACTTGCATTGGCATTGAAATTAAATATCCAAAAGTAATTCCAACATACATAATAATTATAATTTTAATTGTTGAGGGAACTGAAAGTGATCACTTGCTATAACCAATAGATTTGAAAACTCCCATTTGTTTTCTTGTGCCTGATAGTTCTTTTTTTTGTACATAAATAATAAATCCGAAAGCTAAAGCGATCATTGCAAAAAATAAAGTAGAATACATTATCATTAATATATTAGCAATCTTTACATTACCAAATAAAATATCATCTGAAAAATAAACTACTGATGTTACATTTGACGCAAAGAAGTTTTCATCTTTACTATTTATTTTTGTTTTTAATAAATTTAACTTTTTATCTGCTTCATCTTTAATATAAAACATTAAATTTGTGTTGTTTTTTGCTTCAGAAATAATGTTATTTAAATCTTTTTCTTGCATAAAAATATTAGCATAATTTGCGCCATTATAATCAGCTGTTAATTGCCATTGTTCTGGAGATAAATTTTGATAACGATATCCAATTGAAGTAAACTGAATTTTTAACTTTTGATTATATTTAGAGTTTATTAAACCACTATCATTAATTGGAATTTCTACTTTTTGACCAAGTTTATATTGATGATAGTCTAAAAATCTTTGATTAACTGCAGCTTGAAAATAACCGTCGTTGTCTTCTACTTTTTTATTTGGATAGTCCCCTTTTGTTATTACTAAATTATTAAAACAATCTTTTTCTTCTTGAGGTGTTCGTTTAACACTAAAAAAGTTAAGTACATCCCTATTACTAGAAACATTATACAAATTATTTATCTTACTATTTTGTATTTTCATTTGGGTTAAAACATCATTAGTAAACATTGCCCAGAGATCACCAGAATATGATTGACCAATTTTTTCTAGTCATGACTTAACAATATTATTATCATTTGAATTCTCATAAATTTCGTTATTTTTTATAACAAATTGACTATTAATTTTTTCTTTTTCTTTTTTGGTTTTTCCTTCAACTAATTTGTTATAAGAATTTTTAAAAATTTTTGAAAAATCATTAGCGTAGTTTATTTTTGCATCAAATAAATTTTTTGTAACATGAAACAATAATATGTATTTAAAAAGATCTTTGTTTTCTTTGTTATTTTCTGATTCATCAATAATAATTGATTTTTTTGTATTATCAATTTCAATTGAAAATTTTAAATTTAATATATCTTTTAATTTTGTATTTATGTTTGGTAATTTAGGAAAATTAGAAAATAATTGAATTTCTTGTGAATCAATATTATTTTTTAGTTTATATTTTCCAAATTGATCTCCATTATGAGTCAACATATAATCTAAAGATTGTTCCAATAATTTAATAGAAATTGCATTACTTTTATTTTTTTTAAAATCTACATTTTCAGTATTCATTTTACTTACTTGGAAACTATAATCTCATTTATTAGTTTTTTGTTCAATTTGATTCGAAAACGCGACTATTTGCAATGGACATGACAAAAGCGGAAGACATATCAAAATAAAAAATCCAATAAAAATTATTGTACCAAAAGTTTCTATAAGAGTTTTTGAAAATAATTTAATGTAGGATTTTATAATTTTATTCATTTTAGGTTCCGCTCTTCTGTTTTATTCAATAGATATTAAGAATGGATAGATTTCTTGATCACCGTCAACAATTTCATATTCAACATCATAGTTTTCATCTAAGAATTTTCTTAAGAAATTTACATCTTTATATGTTGCATCCATACCTTTAAAAATAGTAATTATTTCTGTTTTTGGTTTAATGTGGTCTTTAAGACATTTTTTAATAATTTCTTTAGTGTCTTTGTGTGAAGCATAAACTTTACCATTAACCATAGCTAAACAGTCATTTTCTTTAATATTTACACCATCAATTTTTACGTTTCTAGTTGATTTAGATAGTGAAATTGAAACTAAATTTTTCAATGATTTTGTAACATTAGAAATATTTTTCTTAGCACTTTCGTCGTGATCAATATTTAAAATAGCAGTCATTCCAGCAACAAGTGTTTTAGTTGGTAAAACATGAACTCTTGATTTTTTTTCTAATTCTTTTGCTTGATTAGCACTCATTATAATATTTGAGTCATTAGGAAGAATGTAAACGTCTTTAGCATCAACTTCAGAAATTGCTTTTAAAAAGTGATTTGTTGATGGGTTCATTTTAGGTCCACCATTAATAACAAAATCAACACCCAATTCTTCTTTGAAGTAATCTTGAATTTTTTTAGAAGGAACAACAGCAATAATAGCTGATTTATTTAATAATCTTTTTGGTTCTTCAATTTGGCTATCGATAATTGTCATTGTTTTATCAATAACAACACCTTTTTTAACATTTGGATTTCCACCTTTAACATGTTTATCTGATTGTAAAGTCATGTTTTCAACTTTTATAGTTTGAAAATCCCCATACTCTTGTAAAGTATCTAAGATTTGACCTGGTTTTAAGGCATGAGTATGTACTTTTAAAATATCATTATCTGAAACAACAACAATTGAAGTATTACCAAAACTTTCAAATTTTGATCTAATTTCTTTAACGTTAATATTTTTGATGTATTGTGAAGACAACATAACAATGGCTTCTGTACAGTATCCAAATTCTTCATCTTCTAAATCCATATTAACATTTTCACCCAAATTGGTTTCTAGTTTTTTAGATTTAGCAATAATTTTTTTAGTTCTAACAAATTTTTCAATACCTTCAAAAAATTTAACTAATCCGAATCCCCCAGAATCAACTACACCAACTTTTTTTAAGATTTCCAATAAATTTGGTGTGTTATCTAATGAAACATTTGCTTCTTTAACAACAAGTGCTCAAAATTCATTCATTGTCATTGAAGGATTTTTTTTGAAAGCTTCGCTTAGTGCTGCAGAAGTTTCACGAATTACAGTTAAAATAGTTCCTTCAACTGGTTTCATAACAGCTTCATAAGCAATTGTTTTTGCTTTTTCAAATCCTGCAACTCATTCAGCTACAGTAATGATATCTTTTCCTTCAAATTGTGTTGCAAACCCTTTAATTATTTGTGAAAAAATAACTCCTGAATTACCTCTAGCAGACATTATTAATCCTCTAGAGAATTTTTGCATTAATGCACCTGAATTTTCAAAACTTGTTATTTTAGAAATTTCAGCGAATCCACTTGTACAAGTAAGATTCATGTTTGTACCTGTATCGCCATCTGGGATTGGGAATACGTTTAACTTATCAATTTGAGGATGAAAGTTATAAATATTGTTAACACCACTTTCAATGGCGTTCTTTAAAAATTTGACATTTGACATTTTATACTCCTATTTATTTATATGTTAATTGTTCAATGTTTTAGACTTTATGCCCTCAACGTAAAGATCGATTTGATACTCATCAATATAATCAAGTAGTTTATCGATTCTTAATTTTAAATGTTCTTGAACTTCTTCAGCAAGATTTTTAATATTAATATTGCTTAATATAGTTACATGAATAATTATTTTGTTTTCAAAGTCGTCTTTAAAAAACTCCACGGCTTCTTCAACTTTGTCAGTTGTAGCGTATCCTTTTTCATCAGAATCAAATCTTGCAAAAGAAGATACTCCGGGAACCCTTGAAACTTCTTCCTTAATTATTTCTAATATTTTGTGTCTATTTTTTTCCATTAAATTTTACCTGAAACATTTTACCTACATATTATTTTATATTATTTAAAAAAAAAACAAAAAGAATATTTTTTTTTGTTATTATTATTAAGTATTCAAAATATAGGTTGGTGAAATATATGGCTAGAAAAGACTTTATTACTGGCAAAAAAGCATTATCTGGAAATTCTAGATCTCATGCTTTAAATGCTACAAAAAGAAAATGAAATTTAAATTTACAAAAAATTAAAGTTACTGATGAAAAAGGTAAAGTTATGACTATTAAAGTATCTGCAAGAACTTTAAAAACTTTAAAGAAAAATGAAGAATTAATGTAAAGAATAAAAAGCTGCATTTTGTGTAGTTTTTTATTTTGTTTAATAATATAATTTATTTATATGCCCCCTTGGCGGAATTGGCAGACGCAGCAGACTCAAAATCTGCCGGGAAACCGTGTCGGTTCGACCCCGACAGGGGGCACCACTAGACAAAAAAATCGGATTACTCCGATTTTTTTATTTTGAGAAAATAATTATTATCTCGTTGTTTGATTGTACGATTCCATTTTGATAAGGAATAAATTGATTTGAAAACGCTCATGTTGATAAATTTGCAATATCTAAATCATTTGCATTATACAAAAAGTTTTTTAAAGTAATTTTAGTGTCATTGTCTTTTGAAATAAAACTTATGTATTTATAATCTTGGTATTTATTAAAATCAATTTCATTAATACCCTTGTTTAATTTAAATAAAAAACTATTGTCACTTATAATTTTTAAATTATATTGATAGATAAAGTGCAAATGACTAATATTCATATCCATTCTTCTTGTGGGAGATACCACCATTGTTATATTTTCTGCCCCTCTTTTAAGCGCTTCAATAATTGCCTCTTCACCATCTAATAAATCTTTATTGTGATTTAAAACAATTGTTTCAATTCCTGATTTTTTTATTAAATCAAATTCTTCTTCTGAAACATTATCAAAGTCTGCAATAAATAGTTCTGGCGATACTTTTTTAGCTAACAAATCAATAGCGCCACCTTCAACACCAATAAAACTAAAGTTTAGAAATTTATCAAAATTTAATTTATTTTTTGCACAACAAATTAAAACATTTTTATTCATAAAATTTATTTAACCTTTCACTAAAGTCATCTTTGTTTGCAAGAAAACTACCCACAACAAAATTATCAACACCAGCTGTTTTGGCAATTTTGTAAGTTTGATCATTAATCCCGCCATCAATTTGAATTGTATATTTGTATTTATTATCATTTCTAATTTGATTTAATTTTTCCACTTTTTCAATAACCCTTTGAATAAATGCTTGTCCACCAAAGCCAGGTTCAACACTCATTACTAAAACATTATCTACAAGTGGCAATAAATTAATTATTTCTGTAATGTTTGTTTGCGGCTTGATAGCAATAGAAGCGGCAATATTTTGAGATTTTAAATATTCAATTATTTGAATAATCTTTTGATTTGAAAACGCTTCTATATGAAAAGTCATTTGATTTACCTTAGCATTTTTGAACACATTAACTACATTTTTAAAATCATTTTTAATTTCAACCATCATATGGGCATCAATATAAAAATCAAATTCTTTGGTTATATCTTCTAAAATTTTTGGACCAAATGATAAATTAGGCACAAAATGAAAATCCATAACATCAAAGTGTAATGTTTCAATTCCAAATTGTTTAAATTTTTCTAACTCTTGTTTTAAATTTAAAAAATTAACATTTAAAATGCTTAATGAAATTCCCTTTTTCATATTAATATTTTACCTCTTGAATTAATTTTAAATAATCTTCATACATTATTTTGACATGTTCATTATTATTAACAAATTCAATTATAAAGCAACTTGGTGTTTCGGGGGTGTGCAAACAATCTTTAAATTTGCATTTATTAAAATTATCTTTTAAAAAACCATAACTACGAGCAATATCAAGTTTAGTAAAATCTTTTATCTCAAATGATGAAAAACCAGGAGTATCGATAATAAATCCATCTTTATATAAAAATATTTCTGATGAAGTTGTGGTGTTTTTTCCTCTTTTTGTATATTCAGATACTTCTTGAGTTTTTTGAATTTGATTATTCAAAATATTATTTAAGGTTGTAGATTTACCAGCTCCCGTTAATCCTGTGAAAACATTTAAACCATTACTTATTTCTTTTTTAAACAAATCATATTCTTTATCTATTTGATTATTTGAAATAAAAAATGTTGCATAGTTTAACTTTTTATAATTATTGGCAATGTTAAAAAAAATATCATTTTTTACATCTTTCTTTGTAAACAAAAGCACTGGTTTAATATTATTTAATTCAATAAAGCTAATATATTTATTTAGTATAAAGGTGTCTTTTGCACTGTTTTCTAAAGAAGTAACAATAACTGCTCGATCTACATTAGCAACATTTGGTCTATATAAAAAATTTTTGCGTTCGTGAATTTTTTCCAGAATATATTTATCATCTTTTTGAACAATTTCGACAAAATCACCAACAAAAATTTTATGGTTATTTCAAAGATTTTGACCTTTATAAAAACATTCAACTTCTTTATTGTCTAGAAAAACTTTAAAGCTTTTTTTATTTACTTTAATAACTCTATGCATACTTAACAATGATTGCTCCTATAAAACAAAATACAAAAAACAAAAACATTGAGCATAAAATAATAAAGTATTTATTTTTACTTGCAAATGGAATACTTTCTAGGTCATCTAAAACTTTAATATTTGTTGTTTTTCCTTTTCCAAGAACTTGTGATTTTTTATGATATTTGTATAATTTATCATTACTTTTTTCACTAGTGATTGACTCAATTTCTTTAATAATCATATCCATATTTTCATAACGATATACAGGATTTTTTTCAATCATTTTCATGATTATATTATCTATTTTTGAATCTAATAAAGGATTAATCAATGATGGTCTTAAAGGTTTATTCATAACATGTTTTTTAATAATAAATCGATAACCATTCTTTTTATTTGGAATAAAGTTAGTAAATGGTAATTCACCAGTAGCAGCATAATACATTAAAATCCCCAATGAATAAATATCTGTTTTTTCTGACACTGGTTGCTTATTAAACATTTCTGGTGCCATATATGTGGGTGTCCCAATAATTTCTCCCCTAGCATCACTTGAAAATCCTTCAATAAATGAAATTCCAAAGTCTCCTAATTTAACATTTCCATCTTTTGTTAAAAGAACATTATCTGATTTAATATCACGGTGAAAAATTTTTAATTTATGAGCATCTTTTAAAGCAATGCTTAAACGTTTAAAAAAGTATTTGAATTCATTTTTATTCATGTTAACAAAGCGTTTTAAAAATTCAGTTAATGTTCCACCATCAACACATTCTAAAACAATGATTCATTCATCTTTTGTTTGCACGACATCATATAATTTCACAACATAAGGATTTAATCCCAATTTTGCAAAAGATTCTTTTTCAATATCAAATCTTTCACGAGATTGTTTTTTAACAATTGTTTCTTCATTAACTTTTTTAATTGCCACAATTTTGTTGTTAACAGTATCAAGCGCTTTAAAAACCTCGGCCATTCCCCCATTGCCAAGTTTAGATATTATTTCATAACGATCATCAATTAAATGTCCCTTTTCATACTTCATGGTTTTCCTCTATTTTGCTTCAACAATTAAGATTGATAAATTATCTGTTGAAATATTATCTTTAGCATCTTCAACAATAAAATATGCTTTCTTTTTTAATTTTAATGATGTGTTCAATAATGTTGAAGCAGTTACTTCTTCATCAATATAATCATGAACTCCATCAGTTGTTAACATATAAATTCCCTTAGGATCTTCAATTTCTTTTATGTCAATTTTTAATGATTTGTTAGGACCCAGTGCACTTGTTAAAACTTTTCAAAATGTAGCCTCATTCATTTTGGCATATAAATTTGTTTTTCTAGCAGCTTCTTTTTCTTGATCATTAGTTTGATTTCATAAGTTTTGGTCAACTGAAATTTGAACCAATTCTTCATCTTCAATTTTATATGTTCTTGAATCACCAATATTAATATTAAAGGCTCTATTTTTAACAAACAATACTGCAGTTAATGTTGTTCCCATATCTAATGTTTCTGGTTTTTTATTAGCATGATTAATCATAACTTCTAAAATTCTTTCAACTGAACTTTTAAGTCATTCTTCTGGATTTTCCACTTTAGAAAACTCTGTTTTATTAAAATATTTAACAAATTCTTCAACTGCAATTTTTGATGCCACTTCACCAAACGCATGACCACCCATACCATCACACACAATTGCTAACGCTTCACCTTTTGAGTTAGTAACAAAATCTAGATAATCTTGATTATTCTTTCTATAATTTCCTACATCTGTTAATTTTGTAAAATTGTATTTCATTTTATACCTACTAAATTAATTATAAATTAAATAATTATATAAGTATTAATTTTTTATCATTACACAAATGAAGAAACCATTATTATTTTCTTCAAAACCAAAAAATTGTTGTTGATATTCAATTTTCATATTTGAATATTTTTTTGAAAAGTTATTAATTTGATTATCATTTTCTTCTTTAAAAATTGTACAAGTTGAATAAACTAATTTACCATTTACTTTTAATAATTTATAAGCCTTTTCTAAAAGTTTAGATTGTAACATTAATAAATCTTGATAATCATTTGTGATTTCATGATATCTAGTTTCTGGTTTTCTTTTAATTAACCCATATCCTGAACAAGGAGCATCCAAAATAATGGCATCATATAATTGAGATTCATCAAGTTCTAAAGCATTACCAATAATTAATTCATAATTTTCAATCTTAGCTTTTTTAAAATTTTCAATAATTAAATTTTTTTTGGTTTCGTTAATATCATTTGCGATGATTTTAGATTTATTTGAAAACATTGAAGCAACAACTGATTTGCCCCCTGGAGCACAACACATATCCAAAATTATTGATTCATTTTTTAGAGCTAATTTTTTAATTGCTAAGGTACTTGTTACATCTTGAATGTATATTTCATTGTTTTTAAAAAATTCTGTCTTTACAACTGAATTATTCATAAAATAAACTTCATTAGAGAGCAATGACGGCACGATATTGTATTGTGCTTGATATTTGTTCATAAATTCAGTTTTAGTTATTAATTTAAAATTAATTATAAAATAATTATTTGGTGTTCTATTTATATCATTAGCAAGTTTTAAAAATGTTTCTTTTCCGTATTGATCAATTATTTTTTGTCCCAATCAAAGTGGCATTGAATTTTTAATCATATTTTTTTTATCTTCATCTTTTATTCATGAAAGTGTCTTTAGTGTTTCAAGATTGGTAAATATATTTTTTAAAACTTTATTAATTAAGCCGCTTAAATGAAAATTGATTTTTTTTGTTGTCTCAACAGAATTATTAACGATTGCATAATCTGGTTTATCCAAAACAATTTTTTCATACAACGCTTCAAACAAAATAATTTGTGCTTCAATTTTAGTTTTTTTAATGTTAATAAATTGACTCGCAATTTCTTCAAAATATAATTTATTTTGAATTGTTCCATAAACACAGTTAACAATAAAATTCAAATCCTGTTCATCATTGGGATTTGAATTTTTAAATAGTTTATTTATAAGAACATTTGAAAATTTATTATTTTTAAAAACATCAATTAAAATTTTAACTATTGTTAGTCTTGTATTCATTATTGTCTTACTTTAAAGAAGTCTACTTCTAATAAAAAGTATTCTGCTATATTGTCAATAAATTCAGGGTCTTTTAAAATTTTTATGTCTTCATTTCTTAAAACATAATCATAAATTTTATCTGCTAAAAATTTAATTAAGTGATTATTTAAATTAACATTTGCAGGAATTTTAATTTGGTTTCTTTTTAAATTTTCTTCTCAACCAGCAATAAAGAAATTATATTTATTATCAATAAATTTTTGAATGTCTTTAACTAATTGTTCATATTGACTTGGTTCTTTTGAACCTCTAACTGCTTTTTCTTTTAATAAAACATCTTCAATTTTGGCCAAAACAACATTTACATCATCATTTTCAATTACATATTTATATTTTTTCTTTAGCGGAATTTCAGCTAGTGCTTTATTTAATCGTTCCTTAATTATTGCTTCACTTTCTGTTCCTCTTGTTCTAAGACGATTTTCTAAAACTTTTAAGTTTGGCGGCATTAAGAAAATTGAAACAACATTTTTTTCTTTTTTTAATACTTGGGTTGCACCAATAACTTCTATTTCTAATACAACATTTTTTCCTTGATTCAATTGTCTATATACTTCTGCTTTTGGAGTTCCATAATAATTTCCTAAAAATTCAGCGTATTCAATAAAACCATCTTTTTTAATTTCTTCTTCAAATTCTTCTTTTGACGCAAATAAATAATTAACGCCATGAATTTCACCAACTCTTGGTGCTCTTGTTGTCATAGAAATTGAAAATGACAAATTTAATTTTTCGTTTTTAATTAATTCGGTATTTACTCGACCTTTTCCAACTCCGGAAGGACCTGAAACAATTATAATTTTACCTTTAGCCATGTCTAATTCTCCACTTCTAATCTAAAAATATTTATTTGTAGTTTATTATATTTTTTATTCTTTAACAATACAAGGTTATTAAAAGAATTTAATGTTCAATTAAGACTAGATTCACAAACAATGATCCCATAGTTATTTAACATATTATTTTCTAAGATTTTACTTATTACTTCATTATAAACTTCTAATTGTGAATATGGTGGATCTAAGAATAATAAATCAATTTTAATATTATTATT
Source organism: Spiroplasma endosymbiont of Crioceris asparagi (assembly GCF_964020035.1). Lineage (NCBI taxonomy): Bacteria > Bacillati > Mycoplasmatota > Mollicutes > Entomoplasmatales > Spiroplasmataceae > Spiroplasma > Spiroplasma endosymbiont of Crioceris asparagi. Next base: position 194,355 of record NZ_OZ026475.1, on the reverse strand, counting down.
TATTAAAAAATCTAATGCTTCATGATAATCTTTGTTTAAAATTGAATATTGTATTTCAGGAATATTTTTTAGATTTTCTTTAATCACATTTTGTAATAAGGAATTGTTGTCATTGATATAGGCAAACTTAATATTTCTTGAAATACATTCAATCGCCAATGATCCACTTCCAGCAAATAAATCTAAACATGTTTTATTTTCAAAAATAAAATAACTATTTAGTACATTAAAAATATCTTCTTTTACCCTTGTAAGTGTGGGTCTTGTGTCATTTGTTTCAAGTGCAACTAACTTTCTTCCCTTATATTTCCCAGAAATTATTTTCATTAAAACCTCAATAATATATAATTATATTAATGATTATAAATTAGAAAGGATTAATTATGGAGTTTTTATCTAAAGAAAAACCAACTAATAAGTGACTTACAAAAGATAACAATCCTGAAATAATTAGAGCTACAAGTCCTGATGTTAAATACCCAATGAATAAAGAAGATGATCTTTGTATGAAAAAGTTAATTGACTTTGTAAATTTTTCTCAAGATGAAAAATTAAATGCTCCCGAAGGTACTCCAGAACACTTAAGACCAGCTGTTGGATTAGCGGCCCCCCAAATTGGAATTAATAAAAACATGTTTTATATTAAAATTTGTTGAGAAGATGAAGTTAATACAATTGACGAATATGCTGTTGTCAATTGTAAAATTACAGCTAGAAGTGAACAACTAACTTATTTAAAAGGTGGTGAAGGTTGTTTAAGTGTTGATGGTGATAGACGTGGTGTTGTTCCACGAAACTACAAAATCGAAGTGGAATTCTATGACTATCTAAAAGATAAAAATTATGTCATGATTTTAAGGGGATATACAGCAATTGTGTTTCAACATGAATATGATCATATAATTGGTAAACTATATTATGACCATATCAACAAAGAAGATCCTGAATATTTTGAAGAAGATTGAATAGAAATTTAAAGTTAAAGTTGTATTTAACTTTTTTTTGTTAATTTTCAATAAATGATTTATACTAATATTAATAAAACAAACACGTATTATTTTTAGCAATTTTTTGAGTAATTAATCATATATATTAATAATTAATGTGTTTTTGTAATTTTATAAGGAGACATATGGAAGATAAAGATTTACCAATTAAGAAAGTTGGTAGTTTTGAAAAAACTATTTTAAGACAAAAAATAAAAAATAATAATATTGCTACTAAGGTTTTTGCCTTAGGTGGATTAGAAGAAGTTGGAAAAAATACATATTGTGTTGAATATGATGATGAAATATTGATAATTGATGCAGGTGTAAAATTTCCTGATGAGACTCAATTAGGAATTAGTGCAATTGTTCCCGATTATACTTACTTAGTTGAAAACAAAGAAAAAGTTGTAGGATTACTTATAACTCATGGTCATGAAGATCACATTGGTGGAATTCCTTATTTATTAGATAGAATGCCAATTCCTGTTATTTATGCACCTGAATTAGCAGCAGCATTAATAAGAGAAAAATTAAAAGACGCTAAGCCCAAATATCAAACAATTGTTAAAGAATATGTTGAAGATGATGTTTATAAAACTAAACATTTTGATATTAAGTTTGCAGCGGTTAACCACTCTATTCCTGATGCTTTCGGAATTTATGTAAACACACCTAATGGCGCAATCTTTTCAACTGGTGATTATAAATTTGATTGAACACCTCTAGGGCATAGAGCAAACCTACAAAGGATTGCAGAATTTGGTGAATTAGGAGTTGAATTATTAATGGCCGACTCAACTAATGCCGAAGTTGAAGGTTATACTCTTGGTGAAAGAAAAGTTATTTCTAATATTGAAAATCACATTCTAAAAGCTAAGGGTCGTGTTGTAATCGCTTCATTTGCATCTAATGTGCACCGTTTTCAAGAAATTATAAAACTTGCAAATAAATATTCTAAAAGAATTGTGGTTGTTGGATGATCACTTGAAAAAATTATTAAAGTAATTAGAGAATTGGGTCACTTGGATATTAATGAAAAATTATTTATAAAACAAACAGATGTTGATAAATATCCTAAAAATCAAATTATGGTTATTTGTACAGGTTCTCAAGGAGAACCAATGGCCGCCCTTTCAAGAATGGCTCGTCAAGAACATAAAGCAATTTCAATTATCCCTAGTGATACAATAATTTTTTCTTCATCACCTATTCCTGGAAATAGAGCTGATGTAGAAAATGTAATTAACAAATTAACTAAATTAGGAGCAACTGTAATTGAAAATAGTGATACTAATAAAATTCATACTTCTGGACACGCCAGTCAAGAAGAACAAAAATTATTATTTTCATTATTAAAACCACATTTCTTTATGCCAATGCATGGTGAATATAGAATGTTAAAAACTCATGGGGAAACTGCCACAAAAGTAAATGTTCCAAAAGATAATGTCTTTGTTGTTGCCAATGGTGATCAAATACTATTGCAAAATCAACAAGCATCTCTTGGAAAACGAATTCCTGTTGAAGCAGTATTTATTGATGGAAAAGATACAACCGGAAAATCTGCAACTGTTATGAAGGAAAGAACTATTCTTTCTAAAGAAGGAATGATTTTAGTTGTAGTTTCTATTGATTCAAAAATCAATAAAATGTGTTATCCACCAAGAATTTTATCTAGAGGATGTTTCTATGTAAAAGATAGTTTTAACATTATAAATGATTCAATTAAAATAGTTGGAAATGCAGTTAATGAAGTTTTAAATTCAGAAAAAACTACTTTTGCAGGAATTAAAAATGCAGTTCGTGAATCTTTATCACCATATATTTTTAAACACAAAAAAAGAAATCCTTTAATTATTCCAGTCATTTTAAATAAAAAAACTGATACACCTATTAAAAAATAAAACAAAACAGCAGATGCTGTTTTTTTGTTGCCTTAAATTGGTAAAATATAAGTAGGAGTTTCAAATGAAAAAAGAATATGATAATAAATGTTTTAAATGTTTAGCAGAAATGCAAAATGATCCAAAAAATAAAATTAACCCAATTTTATTAAGTAAAATGCAACAAGGAATTGCCAATAGTGATCCTGATGACATTTATATTTGTAAAAACCATAAATAAAACATAAAAAAGAACCTTTTGGTTCTTTTTTATTTTATTTATTATCTATTGTTATATTCTCTGTTTTGTTTTGCTTCATCAAATTTTGTATAAACTTTGTAAGCAACAACATTATTTTTACTTCAGATTCCTTTGATTGTTTGAGCAGCAATTGAAATAATAAATGTTACATATCAAATAACAAATACTAAATTTAATAGTGCTATAAACATATCAAAACCACCACGTGATTCAAATAATCTGCTAATTGCATTTAATAAGTTTATAAAAGCTTTAACCATTAACATAACTAGTACAAGAGTTCCAACAATTAAGTTAATTATTGCAACGAATGCCATTAAGTTATATAACATTCCTTCTTGTGCATCAAATCTTGCTTTAGCACCTTTAGTTCAAAATAAAGGAACTGTTAGAGCACCTCAAACAAATGAAACCGCTGAAATTGCTAATACTATTTGTACTCCTGTTGCTTTAATGTCAAAAGCGTTAGTAAATTCTAATTCTGAATGATATTTTTGTTTCATTAAGAAAAAGAATGCTATAGCTGATATTCCACCAATTAGTGCAGCCATTCCATAATGTTTAGATAATGTATATCTTGGATTGTCTTTTGACTCTGAATCTACATTTGGCATTTGTGTTAACATAAATGGTGTCATAATGCCACCTAAACCTAATGAGAATAAAGCAAGAATATATCTATTACCAATTAATTCTTCATCTGTTGAAGTTCTAATAAATCTAATAAGTACAATTTGCAAATAAATAGACGCTGCTGATATTAATGCTACTATAACAAATACTCATATAATAGTATTTATTCCTTCATAGCTATCAGCTTTGTCTAATATTGTTTGTAGACCAAACAACATCATTGCTAATGTAAATATTGAAATAATTAAACCAACAAAATTACATAATGTTAATCAGAACCTTGTTCTTGATAAATCGTATCTCATCTTTTCACCTCCATAATATTATACTATTAATGTTTAAAGAAATCTAACTTAAATAAAAACCACCTTTTGATTAAGGGGTGGTTTTATTTTCTTAAATTTCTTGAATTGCTTCAATTCCTGGTAAAACTTTACCTTCCATATATTCAAGTGATGCTCCACCACCTGTAGATATATGAGTGAATTTTTTAGCGAATCCTAATTGAATTGCGGCAGCTGCTGAATCTCCACCGCCAATTAATGTAAAGGCTCCTTTTAAGTTTGCAATTGCTTCACAAACTCCAACTGTACCTTTTTTAAAGTTTTCCATTTCAAATACACCCATTGGTCCATTTCAAGCAACAGTTTTTGCACCTTTTAATTCATTTTTAAATAATTCAATAGATTTTGGTCCAATGTCTAATCCCATTACATCATCTGGTAGATCAACACCAGAGAATGTTGCTGGTGAATCTTTAAAATCAGTATTGTTTGCTGAGTCAACTGGTAAAATAATTTTTCCATTTGCTTTATCTAAATATGATTTAGCCAATTCTACTTTATCTTCTTCACATAATGATTTACCGATATTGTGTCCTTGTGCTTTAAAGAATGTATATGCCATTCCTCCACCAATTAAAATTTTGTCTGCTTTTGTTAACAGGTTATCAATAACACCAATTTTATCTGAAACTTTAGCTCCACCAATAATTGCTACAAATGGTTTTGTAGGATTATCAATCCCTTTAGCTAAGGCTGTTAATTCTTTTTCAACTAAGAATCCAACACAACTTTCTTCAATATTTGAAGCAATTCCAACGTTTGAAGCATGTGCTCTGTGAGCAGTCCCAAAAGCGTCGTTTACAAATACATCACCTAAAGAAGCTCAGTATTTTCCTAATTCAGCATTGTTTTTTGATTCGTTTTTTACAACTTCACCATTTACAACATCTTCAAATCTAGTATTTTCAAATACAACGATTTCTTTTGCTTGCATTGTTTTAATCGCTGATTCCAATTCTTCACCTCTTGTTTGGGCGATGAATTTAATATCTTTTTTTAATAATTCTTTTAATCTTGCAACAACTGGTGCTAAAGATTTTGCTTTTTTATCTTCTTCAGATTTAATTCTTGATAAATGAGAAAATAACACAATTTTTGCTTTCTTTTTCATTAAGAATTTTATAGTAGGCAATGCTGCCTGAATTCTATTGTCATCTGTAATTTTTCCATCTTTAATTGGAACATTGAAGTCCACTCTAACTAAAGCAACTTTATTTTTAAAAGTAATATCTTTTAATGTTTTTTTCATTTTTAACTCCTTATATATTAATAGTATTTTAACATTTTTAGCACAAAAATAGTATATAAATCAATAAAACGAGCATTATGTAATAAATGCTCGTTTATTAAAAAAAAAAAAAAAAACCAATAAAGGTTTTTTAATTTTAAATTATAAACTTAACATGTGAGAAATTGTTCTAACAAATTGTGAAGTAAATGAATTTTCGTTATCATATCATGCAAATACTTTAACTAATTGTTTTCCATCAACTGTCATAACTCTTGTCATTGTTGAATCGAATTCTGATCCAAATGTAGAACCAATAATATCAGATGAAACAATTTGATCTTCAACATAGTTTAATGCTCTAGCTAAGTCTTTATCTTTAGCAACAGCATTTTTTACAGCTTTATTAACATCTTCAACAGTTACATTTTTTTCTAATTCAACAGTTAAGTCAACGATTGAACCTGTAATAACTGGAACACGTAATGCTAATCCATCTAATTTACCATTTAATTCAGGTAATACTTTACCAACTGCGGCTGCAGCTCCAGTTTTTGAAGGAATAATATTTCATGCAGCTGCACGCCCTCTTCTTAAATCACTGTGTGGTAAGTCTAATAATCTTTGGTCATTAGTTACAGCATGAATTGTGTTCATTAAACCTTTAACAATACCAAATTCGTCATTTAATACTTTAGCCATTGGTGATAAACAGTTTGTTGTACATGATGCACCTGAAACAACTAAGTCATCTTTAGTTAAAGTTTTGTGGTTTACACCATAAACAATAGTTTTTAAATCTCCTGTAGCTGGTGCAGAAATTATACATTTTTTAGCTCCTGCTTTAATGTGTGCTGAAGCTTTTTCTTTATCAGCATAGAATCCTGTACATTCTACAACTAAGTCAATTTTTAAGTCTCCTCATGGTAAATCAGCAGCGTTTCTTTCTGCTAAAATTTTAATTTTTTTACCATCAACTACTATACTGTCTTCAGTTGCAGAAACTTTTCCTTTTAGGAATCCTCTGTGTGCTGAATCATATTGTAGCAAGTATGCTAATGTTGCTGGACTTGTTAAGTCATTAATAGCAACGATTTCTATGTCTTTCATTTGGAATAATTGTCTGAAAGCTAATCTTCCAATTCTACCAAAACCATTTATAGCGATTTTTTTCATTTTGTTCTCCTTATATTTATGCTAACCTTTTGAGTTATTCATAAACTAATTATATAACATTTTGTTTTTTTAGTTATATAAATTAAAAAAAGACTTTTAGTTTTATAATTAATAATTTTAAATATCAAATATTTCATCTTTAAACAACTCATCAAATTCTTGCTCTATTGCTTTATTGTTACCTTCAGTAACTAAAGTTTCTTTAATATTTTTGCCGTTTTTTAAAAAACAAATTCTATTGCATAGGTTAGCAACTTCTTCAAAAATATGAGAACATAAAACAATAGTTGTACCATATAAAGAATTGTGTTTTTTAACTATGTTAACAAATTTCTTTTGCATAACAGGGTCTAAACCACTACTTGGCTCATCAAGTATTAATATTTTTGTTTTTTGCATTAAGGCCGCAATTATTAATGTTTTTTGTTTCATCCCTCGAGACATTTTTGAAATTTTAACATTTATATCTAACTCAAAATATTTTATTAATTGTTCCATATACTCTTTTTTAACATTTGAATTAAGATCAACAATAATTTTAAAATATTTTCTTGCTGTTAATTCATCAAAAGTTTCTGTTTCTGCTGGTATATATGCAATATGATTCAACACTTCTTGAAAACCTTTTGATTTAATTTGCGTTCCATTAACTACAATTTCTCCCGAATCTGAATTCATGAATCCTAAAATTTGTCTTATTAATGTTGTTTTACCGGCACCATTTGGACCCAAAATTCCATATATTTCTCCATCTTTTACAGATATGGAAATATCAAAGTTTCCTGAAGTTGATGTAAATTTTTTGGTAATATTTTTAATTTCTATCATATAAAATCCTTACTTTGTTTTTTGACTTTAAAATTATTTTTTTAATAATAAAATTTTTTTATTTTATAATTTATAATCTTTTCTTTCAACAATAAAATAACTTAAGAGATAGGGAATTAATCCTATCAATAAAAAAATTAAGTCTTTAATAATAATTCTTGAAGTATTTATTTTTTCCAAAGGTTTTTTCCAAACCTTTGATATATCTCCACTTCCTGTTCTATTATCATTTAAAAAAGAATTTATCTCTTGTTGTTGTTGTTCAGTGAGACTATGGAATGAAAATAAATTTTCAAATAAATATGGATAAGAAATATATTTAAGTTTTAGTAATTTACCTAAAATAGTTCCTTTAAATTTGTTTGGATCGGTTGAACCTAATATAAATATATTTGAAATTGTATACATAGATGTTGTTATTATTGTAAAAGCCAAAAACAATATCGATACTATATAAAACAAAATTGGTTTGTTAATAAAAATAAGTCCCACTATGAAATATATTGATGTAATAATAATCACATAAAAAATAAAATTGAATATCGTTAAAAATAATCTTTTAATTTCGTCACTATTATGTTCTCCTTTTAAAGCAAAAATAATAACATAACATCGAAAGAAAAACAATTGTTAAGTTGATAATCTGTATTGTTAATAGTTTTATAATTAATAAACCATTTTTAGAAACTCCACTCATTAATCAAATTGAAATTTTACCTTTAAGTTCGCTTAAAAATAATTTATTTACAAAATATATTGATGATGAAGATAACAAAATAAATCCAGCAATTGAAAAGAAAAAATAACTTAACTCTCCAAAAGACATTGCATTTCCACTAACAGAAGAAATACTATGATGGTCTTTATTATTTTCAAAAATAATTCTTATACAATACCATGCTGCCATAGTTGGCTTTTTTAAAAGTGGTGAACTTTGTGATGCGAGAAATAAAATAATTGTCATAAATAATAGTATTAAAGTAAAAAGTATTGTAAAAAATATAATCATTTTTTTATTTAACAAAATATTTCATTTTAAAATTTTTAATAATTTTTTTTGATTTTTAAACATTTAATATTTCCTTTTATAAATAAATTAATAAAGTATTGACCAACATTTATAATTGAAATTATCACTCAAGTATATTAAATCAAAAAAGTATTAATATTAATTTTTTCTTTTCTATACAAAATATTTTATAACATTTTTATATAAAAAATACAAAAAAATAATTTTAACTTTATATTTGATAATCATTTTTTTCAGCAATTAAATATATTAATAAGTAAGGAGTTGCTGTTATTGAGAAAAGTATCATGTCTTTTTTAAGCACTTTTGAATAATCAAAAGGTTTTAAATTTAATTTTGTTTGATGTCTATGTTTAAATATTTCACTAGCTAAATTTTGAGGTGTTTGTAATTCAATATCAACGGGAAATAGATTTGTAAATAGGTATGGATATGTTACATATTTAAGTTTAAGCAGACCAGATCAAAAAGGCCCTGAATCACCACCAGCATTTTGTGGTGAATAAACTTTTATGTATGCAATGAAATATGTAATTGTAAATACTATTGTTAAAAAATAAAAGATAAAAGATACTAAAAGAAATAAAGTTGTGTTTTTAATAAATATCATTGATAATGAAAAATATATTGATGCAATAGCAATTACATACAAAATAAAATTAGCAATCATTATTAAAAATCTTTTATAAATTTCATCATCGTGTTCTGAAAGAAGACAAATAGTTACAGAAATTGTTACAGGCACAAAAATTATTAAAATATTTATAAATTGAATTGTTAAAAATTTCATAATTATTAATTGTTTTTTAGAAACACCACTCATTAATCAAATAATAATTTTTCCCTCAAGTTCTTTTAAAAATAATTTGCTTGTAAAACATATTGAAGAAATTGAAATTATTATAAAACCAAACAATGCATAAAAATAATAACTAAGCTGTCCAAAAATAACAAATGAACTTTTTGAAAAACCATTTATTAAATAATGATATTTTTTTGTACCATCTTCATTATCTAAGTTTGGATCCTTAAAAAAGACGTCATGTGCATCTGAAAAAAGTGTTCAAAAATATAAAAGCAATGCAAAAAGCAAAGAAAATGAAATAATTAAAAAAATAATTAGTTTATAATTTAATTTTAAATGTCACTTAAAAAGTGTAAAAATTGTTTTTGAATTGCTAAACATGGGAAACCTCATCTTCGAATAACTTGTCAAATTCATTTGAAATTTCTTTATTATTTCCTTCAGTAACAAAAGTTTCTTTAATTAATTTTCCATGCTTCAAAAAACCTGCTCTATTACATAAGTTCGCAACCTCTTCAAAAATATGTGAGCATAAAATTATTGTTGTTCCATATAAGGAATTATGTTTTTTAACTATGTTAACAAATTTCTTTTGCATAACAGGGTCTAAACCACTACTTGGTTCATCCAAAATTAAAATTTTAGATTCTTGCATTAAAGCTGCAATTATAAAAGTTTTTTGTTTCATTCCACGAGACATTTTTGAAATTTTTGTATTTACATCTAATTCAAAATATTTTATCAATTGATCTACATATCTTTTTTTAACATTGCCATTTAATTCAGCAACAATTTTTAGATATTGTTTTGCCAAAAGGTTATCAAAGGTTGAAGTTTCTGCAGGAACATAGGCAATGTCGCGCAAAACTTTCTCAAAACCCTTTTTCTTAATTTGAATACCATTAACAATTATTTCACCAGCATCTGAATTTATAAAACCTAAAAATTGTCTTATTAATGTAGTCTTACCAGAACCATTTGGTCCAAGAATTCCATAAATTTCGCCTTTTTTTACATTAAAAGAAATATTAAAATTTCCTGAAGTAGGCGTGAATTTTTTAGTAATATTTTTAACCTCTATCATAAAAATCCCTTTATTTTTTTAATGCTTAGATAAAATTTAACTATGTTTTGCCAAGAATTATATTATTTTATATAGTCATATTATATTACAATTGAAAACAAAAAAGACTTAGTTAGTCTTTTTTGGTTAATTTAATTAATGATTTAACATATATTTCAAACATTTTTTCCAAATCACTTAGCGGTAAAAATTCATTAGGTGTATGCATTGTTGAATTTGTATTATCAAATTCAGCACCAAATGCCAATAAATTAGGCATAGATTTAGCAAATGTTCCCCCACCAATTGCAATTGGTTTAGCATTTTGATCACCAGTTACTTCTTTATAAACATCCATAATTTTTGTAACTATTTCACCATCAATTGGTTGATAAATTCTATTTTCAGTTTTAATTAATTTAAATTCAAATCCTTCTTTTGTAAGAATTTTTTTCATAGGTTCAACAATTGTATCTGTTGTATTTTTAACACAAGGAATTCTAAAATTTAAAGTAAATCTAGATGATTGTGAATCAATATTAATAATTCCATTACATCATGTTAATGTTCCAGTCTCATCTTGGGTTTCTCCAAAGAATTGTTTTAACTCATTATTACCTCAAAAGTTATTTGCAATAAAATTAACTAATTGGTGTTTAACACCAATTTGTGTTAATGCTCAACAAGTATAAGTTGAAGCGCATATTCCATATTGTGGTAAGCTTCCATGACTTGATTTTCCCTTAACAAATAACTTGCCATCTTTGATATAAGTTTTTAAATTATTTTTTTTATCATTATTTATAAATTCTTGTAATTTGTTTAATTGTGGTCCTACAAAACTAACTAGATCACAAACAACATTGTAAATTTCGCCACCTTTTAATTCAAAGTCTGCTTTTTCTTGAGAAACAATATCCATGTCGGCAATATATTTTTCAGCATAAACTACAGGAAAGTTTCCATCAGGTACATATCCGCGATCTACTAATCTCTCATTTTTAACATATGCTTCCATACATTCTCATGTAGTTTCTTCACTTGTTCCAAATATAAATCTAATTGTGTAGTCAAATTCAAAACCATGATCAATTAAACATTTAACTGCATATAAATTTATAATTGTTGGCCCTTTGTCATCAAACACACCACGACCAATTAGTTTGCCATCTTTTTCAATTACTTCAAATGGCGATGAATTTCATTCATTTAAGTCTCCTGGAGGAACAACATCTAAATGACATAAGATTCCGAACAGTTCTGGTTTATCACCAAAATCTGCATAACCATATCTTGCATCTTTTGCTTTAAAAGTTTTAAAGCCAAATGACTTAGCTAAATTCAAAGCATAATCTAAAGCTTGCTCAACCTCCTTATCAACTGGTGATCCTTTAGGACCTCTTTTATAACTTGAAATTGCCACTAAATTTTTAATTTCTTTTTTAATTTCGGGTAAGTATTTTTCCATTAATTCTTTTTTATCTATTTTCATTAGTATCTCCTTGAATTTCCTTTTATTTCTGATTCTTTTCCCAAAGCTTTAATTCTATCAATTAATCGATTAACTGGAACTAAATCATTTTTTCTCTTTGCCGATCATTTACTATTCAATTGTTCAATTGAATAATTCGATGAAAAATAAGTTAACAATTTATTTTCATATCTAAAACTTAATAATGGTAATAATATTTCATCTTTAAATCAATCAGTTTCTTGTTCACAACCTAAGTCATCTAAAAACAAAATATCAGCTTTATAACATTTATTTAAGTTTGATTTATTTTCATCTGAAGCAAATGAATCTTTAATACTTTTTGCAAGTCCGCCAATTGAAATAAAAGTAACTGTTTTTTCTTTTTTTAAATAATAAACTGCACATAGTTTTAACAAATAGGTTTTTCCAGCCCCTATAGAACCTCACAAATATATTCCTTTTTTATCTTTTGTTTCAATAAAGGTTTTTAAAAAATGTTTTCTTTGTTCATCAATATTTTTTTCTTGGTTTAATTTTTTAATATAGTGGGCAATATCAATTTCTTTAGTTATTAAATTGAATTCACTATATAAAACATATTTTTCAATTAAATGATAAGGGTTTTCAAATTCTCAATGCTTACATTTTTTTGAAACAATATAAAAGTTGCCGTTTTCAAATGTTAATCATTCTTGAATTCCAGGAATTATTTGCTTGCAGTTTACCAACGGTTCTTCTTTATCACAATATGTAAATGTTTTAATAAATCTTGTTAAAACGCGCATAACGGGAATTGAAGAAAGTTTTTCATCAGTTATGTTAAATTTTTTGATGCAATCTTGAACTGCAATATTTTTTTTAATGTCATTTAAATCCACCACTATTCACCATCCCAGTTTAACAACTCTTCATCACTTAATATTGGATTAGATTTATAGTTAACATTAGTTTTATCATATTCTAGCGGTTCTATATTTGCAAATACTTTAGTTTGACGTTTTTTGCCATTGTAAGCACCTTTTAAATGTGTCATTACATCTTCAAGAGTTGTAATATTTTTATCATTAATTGTTGTTGCTATTTTGTAAAGATAGTTAGGAACAACTTTTCCATCATTTTTATAATATGAGAATTCCATAATTGCATTAATTAATGAATCATCTAATAAAAAATTGTTTCGTAAATTAGCAATCATGTTTGTAATATCTTCTGATAAAGAATGCATTTTTAATAATAGTTTTGCATAATTTTCTGAATCTTCTGTACTTAACTCAACCATTTTTTTAGCTAATTTAGTTCTTTTTATTTCTGAATAAGATTTGTTATCACTTTCAATTTTATAATTGTTTTGATATTGAACACATAAATCATTAAATTTATTTTTATCAAATTTATTATTTTGATTTAGTTGTAATTCTTGAATAATTTTTATGTAATCATCATTGTCTAGAGTATAAACATCCATCGCTGATTTAATAACTTTTTTAACAACACCTTCATTAATAACATTTTCTAAATTATATTTAGTTGCAAGGATAAGTAAATCTTCATATTGTTTATTAAATATTTTGTTAAATTTTGATGGCTTAATATTTTTTTGTTCTGCAATTACATCACCAATTAAAGCATCAGAAAATATGTCAGCAAAGTTTTCTGTAGTATTTAAAAAATCATCTGGCTCTGTAAGGTTATCATTTCTAAAAATGAATTGATTAATTTCAAAATTATCATTACCCATTTTCTTGCACAAATAAGAACTATAAAGTTGATTATCAAAAAATTCACACTCATCAACTGGTGATAATAAATTAAAAATTATTTTATTAGTTTTAAAATTTCTTTTTGTTTCTATAAGATTCATAGCTTCAAGTTTTTTAACATTTTCGAAAAACTCTTCATTGTCTTTAAATGACAATAATTTAATTAATCTGTCCAACTTTAAATACACATTTGATTTAAACATTTTTATTAGATCCATTTCGTGAATCATAATTTTATATAGCGTTATTGCAGATGAACCAACAATTGGTTGATAAAGGTAAAGAAGAACTTTTTCATCAACATATTCAATTCTATTTTTTGCAGAAATTTTATATTCAAATGAATTCATTTTTCTTACTCCTTTGTACGACAAAGTTAAATATAAAATAAAATAAAACCAAGTCATTATGACTTGATTAATTTGTGCTCTTTGTTATTAAATTAACTTTTTGCAATATACAAAAGTACCATTAATAAAGGATTATTTAAAGTTATCCACATATTAAATTATTTTTGACACAATTCACAATAGTAGGTCCCTCGACCATTTACAGCAATTTTTTTTATTAGTGTTCCGCATGTAAAACATGGTTTGTTCACCCTTAAGTGAACTTTTAAAAATTGTTGATATCCACCTTTAGAATTTTCTTGTGAATGGAATGTCGAAATTGTAGTCCCGCCATATTTTATGGCCTTATTAAGTATCATTTGGGACTCATTTAGTATTGTCTTCATTTCTTCTTCAGAAATTGATTTACCTTCCCTAAAAGGCAATATTTTTGCAGCGAACAAAACTTCATTAACATATATATTTCCCAACCCGGCAATTATGGTTTGATCTAATAAAATAGTTTTAATATTTTTACTTGATTTTGATATTTTTTTATAAAATGGTGTAAAATTGTTTTCAATTTTATTTGCATCTGGTCCCAACTTATTTAAAGGAAGTTTTTGAAAATAATTATCTTTTTCTAGAAAATTTAGTGTTCCAAATTTACGAGTATCAAAATAAACTAGCATTGTTTTATCGTTAAAATAAAATATAAATTCTGCATGCTTGTTTATATTAATATTTAAATCATTGTAAAAATATCATTTACCTTCCATTCTCAAATGACTTATTAATACATATTTTTCAAATTCAAAAATTAAGTATTTAGCTTTTCGATTTACATTAATAATTTTTTTGTCTTTTAATTTATTATTTAATTCAATTTCAGTTGTGTCTTTTAGCAACTTGTTATAAATAACTTTAATTCTATCTATTGTTTTGTTTTTAACTTGATTTTCAAGTACTGCACGGACACTTTCAACTTCAGGCAATTCAGGCATAACTATTTTAGTTCAAATCAGTTTTTACCGCTTGAACTATTAACCTCCAATCTAACTTTTGGTTTATTATCTTTTTTAACTAATTGATAAAGATCTTCAAGAGCAGACTTCATAATAAAAGAAATTTTTTCTTTATAAAAATCTACTTTTTCAGAATCAACTTCAACAATTATTTCATCATGAATTTGACAAATAATTTTAACTTCATTTTTAAAATGTTTATAAATGTTATTCATTGCAATTTTTAATATATCAGCTGAGGTGCCTTGAATTGGAGCGTTTACTGCAACTCTTTCCCCAAAACTTTTAATCATGCGGTTAGAATTTTCTAATTCCGGAATTCAACGTTTTCTATTAGCAAGCGTTAAAACATATTTATGTGCTTTAGCATATTCTACAATTTCTTTTTTAAAGTTAAGAATATCTTCAAATGTTTTAAAGTAGTTATCAATGAACTCTTTAGCTTCTGCTTTTGTGATTTTTAAATCATTAGCCAAACCAAATTCACTTAAACCATATAAGATTCCAAAGTTAAAGATTTTCGCAATCCTTCTTTCATCAGAACTTATAGTGTCTTTTTTAAAAATTCTTTTTGCTGCTTCTTCATGAACATCTCTGTTTTGGTCAAAGATTTCAATTAATGTTTTTTCATTAGCAACTTCTGCTAAAATTCTTAATTCTATTTGTGAATAATCAAATGATATTAAAGTTTTTTCTTTAGGAGCGATAAATATTTTTCTAACTTCTTTTTGTTCATCATTTCTTATAGCAATATTTTGTAAGTTTGGATATGAAGAACTTAATCTTCCAGTATTAGTAAGGGCCTGATTAAAAATACTTCTAATACGAGAATCTGCTTCAATGTATTTTTCTAAACCAACTAAATATGTTGAATATAGTTTGGAAAACATTCTGTGTCTTAAAATATATCCAACAGCTTCATGTTTATCTTCTAAAAATTCTAGCGCATCTTTGTTTGTGCTTCCTTTAAACTTATCTGGTAATTTTAGTGTTTCATACAATAATTCTTTTAGTTGTTTTGGTGAAGATAAATTAAAATCTTCATCGATATTTTCTTTTAAGATATCTTTAATTTTATTTTCTAAATCAACTATTATTTCATGAGTCTGTTTTGTTTGCAATTCTAATTCTTTTTTGTTTACTAACACACCATTTTTTTCAATTTCTAGAAGAACAAAAGCAAAAGAAAATTCTAAGTTTTCATACAATTCAAATTGATCTTCATCTTTTAAATTTTTTATTATTTTATTTTCTAAGTTTAATATTGCTTCTGATCTTTGACACATAAATAATGCTTTAATATCATTTTCAATAAAATCTGTTTTTTTAACTCCTTTACCAAATGTTTCTTCAAAAGAAGTTAAAGAATATTTCGCATCTAAATAATTAATGTGTGTTTCAATAGTTGATTTAATGTTGGGATTCAAAACATAGCAAGCAAGCATCATATCATAAATAAAATTATCATAATTTATAACATAGTCTAATCTTTCTAAACAATAGATAGTTTTTTTTACATCATATGTTTTAAACTTTGCCATTTTTAAAAATTGCTGAAAATCTTGATCAATGTTTTGTTTATCTCAGTTAAATAAATTAACTTCTTCAGTCATTGAAGTATTTAAATTAATAAAAAAATTCCCCTTCTTATTTGAAATGGCAACCCCAATAATTTTTGCATTATGATAATTTTCATCAAGTGTTTCTAAATATATATAATTTTCAGGACAATTAAATTTTGTATCTCAATTTTTTAAAATTTGATACTTGATTTTTGTTTCAGGAATTTCATCAATCGGACAAAATTTTTTAATCAAACTAAACATTTCATATTTTTCAAAAAAATCTTTCATTTTAGAAAAATTAATTTTTAATTCTATATTTTGAAACTCTTTAATCGGTGTTTCTAAACATATTGTGGCAATTTCTTTTGACAAAAAAGCATTAGTTTTATCTGCAATTAATTTATCTTTTTGTGATCCTGAAATTGAATCAATATTCTTATAAATATTTTCAAGGGTTTTAAATTGGGTTAAAAGTTTTATGGCGCCCTTTTCTCCAATTCCACTAATTCCCTTAATATTGTCAGAGCTATCACCCCATATTCCTTTTAAGTCAATTATTTGTGCTGGAGTAATTTGATATTTATCATGTACTGCCTTAATATCAATTACCTTCATTGAAGATGTGCCAACTTGTGGACTAACAACTGTAATTCTGTCGTCAATTAATTGATACATATCTTTATCGCTTGAAAGAATTTCAATTTTATAATCTGTAATTTTCTTTTTAGCGATAGTCCCAATAATATCATCTGCTTCATAATTAACAAGTTCATAGTAAGGAATATTAGAAGCTGCTAAAAATTCTTTAACTATTGGAAATTGTGTAATTAAATCTTCAGGTGTTTTTGAACGGGTTCCTTTATAATCTTGTAGTTTATCATGTCTAAAAGTTTTTTTACCAATATCAAAAGCAACAATAACATTGTAATAATCATTTTTGTTAATTAAATTTAATAGCATATTAACAAATGAAAATGCGGCATTAGTCACAATATTTGATGAGGTCTTCATTTGATTCCCCCCATACATTGAACTGTGATATGCTCTAAACAATAATCCGTTTCCATCTACTAATAATATTTTTTTCATACTAATCCTTTAATCTTTTGATAATTTTAGTGACTACACCACTTTTTTGATCTTTATAAACTTGTTTTTTAAAACTTAATAAATAAACACCATTTTCTACAAGTTGATCTTTAATTTCTGTATAAACGCTTGTAAATATAGTTAAACTAATTTTTTCTGTTTCATCTTCAAAATCTATAAATGCCATTTCTTTATGATTTTTATCTAATTTAAAAGCACTTCTTTTTAGTGTTCCTAAAACATTATATTCAATATTATTGGTTTCACAATCTTTTATCTTAGATATTTTAATCTTATTCAGTTGTTCTTCTTTATTACGCAAATGAATTAGTGGATTTTCTGAAATAAAAAATCCAATATATTCTCTTTCATAATTCATTTTTGCAATCGTGTCATCTTTTTCGTGATCTTCAAGCAAAGTATTTTCTTTTAAATTACCAAGTGAAGCTAAATATAAAATATCTTCCATATTTTTCATTAAAAACTTGCGTGAGTATCCGAATTCATCAAATGTTCCTGAATAAACTAATGCTGAAAATGTTTCTTCATCCAAAATATTTTCACTTTGTAAAATAGTTATTACTGACTCAAAACTTTGAAAAGCATTTTTATCTTTTTCATATACTGACACTATTTGATTAATTTTATCTTCAGATACACCTTTAACAATTGATAATGGTGATTGTATTTTGTTACGTTTAATAACAAATAGTTTTGTTGGTGTTTTAATTGAAGGTGATACAATTTGCATATTTTGATTTTTAATTTCATTTACAAATTGTTCTGATTTATCAATATTTCTAATTAACGAGTTTAATTGGCCGCAGTAAAATTCTTGGGGGTAATTAGCTTTAAAATAAGCAAATCAATAACTTATTAAAGCATATGACATTGCGTGTGCTTTATTAAATCCATAGTTTGCAAAACTATATATAAAATCTCAAAGTTTTTGAGCTTTAAATAATTCAAAATTATTTTTTTGTAAATTTTGAAAAAACTCTTTTTTATATTTATCTAATAATGCAAAACTTTTTTTGGAAATTGCCCTTCTTATAATGTCTGCTTCATTTAATGAAAAGTTTGCTAGCTCACTAAAAATTTGCATAATTTGTTCTTGGAAAACAATGATTCCATAAGTTGGGTTTAAAATATGATCTAATCTTTTATCTATATTTTTAAATTTTTTTGATAATTTATTTTTTACATATAGAGGAATATTTTCTTGGGGTCCCGGTCTATAAAGTGCGGAAACAGAAGAAATTTCTTCTAAATTTCGCGGTTTAATTTCTAAAAGCGTTTTACGCATCCCTTCTGATTCAAATTGAAATATTCCTAGTGTTTTTGCAGAACATAACAAATCAAAAGTTTTTTTATCATTTAAATTAATTGATCTTAAATTAATTTTTTTGTTATATTGCTCTGTATATAAATTTATAATGTTTTTTAAAACTGTTAAATTACGCAACCCCAGAATATCAGTTTTTATAAGACCTAAATTTTCTAAATTAGTCATTGGAAATTGTGTCTGTTGAATATTTTGCGATGACAATTTGGTCGGAATAATTTTACTTAATTCAATGTCAGAAAAAACAACACCAGCCGCATGAGTTCCAGCTTGTCTAGGCAAACCAATTATATTTTTAATTACTTGAAATAAAGTCGTGTAGCGTGAATCATTTTCATATGCTTTAAATCTTTCTGATTCATTAAATGCTAATTCTAAATCTGTTACAGTTGCAGTTTTAATTGATTTAATAATTGCTGTAATTTCTGTTTCAGATATTTTTAATACCTTACCACAATCTCTAATTGCATTTTTAATTCCAATTGTTTGAAAAGTAGAAATTGTTGCAAATTTATCTTTGTATTTTTTACTTAAATAATTGATAATTTCTTCCCGACGATCATCTTGAAAATCAATATCAATATCTGGCATAGTATATCTTTTAGTATTTAAAAATCGTTCAAACATTAAATTGTATTTAATTGGATCTAATCATGTAATTCCTAAACAAAAAGACACTAAACTTCCTGCTGCAGAACCTCTTCCTGGTCCTACTAAAATTTTTTGTTCTTTAGCATATTTGATAAAATCTTGCACAATTAAAAAATAATCAACAAAATTCATTTGATCAATAATTGTGATTTCATAATCTAATCTTTCTAGATATTTATTAAGATTTAACTTGTTAATATCACAATATTTTTCAATTAAAGTTTTGCAAACTTTTTTCAAAATATCTAAAGAATTTTTATCATTTATTTTTAAAAAATGTTTTTCTTTATTTTCTAATAAATTAAAATTTGTTTTACTAATAATTGTTTTAATTGCATTATTGTGTTTTTTTAAATCAATATATTTTTTGACTTCTTCATCTGTAAAATAATGAAAATCATCTTCCACATTAAGTTTAGAGTAATTATTTTCAATTGATTTTAATATTTCAAATGAAAACTTATCATTTTTATTAAAATATTTAATTGGATTTGCAAAGATGACATTTTCTTTGTTTTTTAAAATTTCATAGTTTTGCTTATTAACTCCAAAAAACACTTCACAATTTTCTAATTTTAGAGAATTAAATTTCTCTAATTCCGCTTTTACTGAAGGACAAAAAACAATAATTAAATCTTTTAAAATTAAATTATTTATAACATCAACAAATTGAACTTCTTTTTTAAGTGCCATTTTTGAACTAACTATTGAAATGAACTCATAACCTGTTTTACTTTTTGCATACAAAATAATTTCAGAATTAAAAATTTTAAAACTAGCACCAATAACTGGTTTAATATTATTTTTAATACATTCATCTGTAAAAGTGTCTGCCCCATATAAAAAATTAACATCAGAATAAAATAAAACATCAAGCTTGTTTTCAACACCAAGTTTTATGTAGTTTTTAATTTTAATTAAAGAATCAAGAAAATTATATTCTGTTCTTACATTTATTAGGTTCACCATATTTATTTCCTTATGTAATTAATGTTTCACCATTAGACATTTTATTAATTGCATATACTACAAAAATAATAACAATGATTAATATTAAAATGTATAACGCTATTCAATAAAGATTGAAAAATCTTTTTTTCTTTTTCTTTTTGTTTTGATCCGAATCAAGTATTAACACAACATCTTCATCAATAATTGTTTTATTAATATTATAAGATTTTTCTATTTTGATATTTTCATCTTCAACTTCATTAACAACAAATGTTTTTTCTTTATTAGAAACATTTTTATCTACTTTTTTATTTTTGAAAACACCATATTCTTCTTTAGATTTTCTTTTCTTCATTTCATTCACCATCTTTTAAATAATATCGAGTAATACAATTGTTAATTACATATTCCACCATTTCTTCAATTATTAAACCTTCTTCTTGTATTAATGCTTGTTTTAATTTTGGTTTAATTACCGGTTTTTTAGGAACATACATTGAACACACATCATCAAATGGTAATATTGAAGTTTCATATGTATTAATTTGTTTAGCTATCTTAATTATTTCCTCTTTGTCAAAAGTAATCAATGGTCTAAGAATTATTTTTTCAGAAACTTCACTAATAACACTCATTGATTCAATTGTTTGACTAGCAACTTGACCAAGTGAATCACCTGTAATTATTGCTGATGCTCCAATTTTTTCACTTAGTTTATTTGCAATAATTAAAAAAACTCTCCTCATAATTGTTATACGATATGATTCATCTTTTATGTGCATTAATTCTTTTAAAATAGTTGAAAAGTCACATAAATAAAAACTTGAATTATTAGTGTTGTATTTTGCAATTGCTTTAATTAAATCAAATACCTTATCAACTGCTTCTTTAGTTGTGTGAGGTGGTGTCATAAAATGTAAGAAATCCACTTGTAGTCCTCTTTTTAATGATAGAAAACTTGCTACCGGCGAATCAATACCCCCGCTTATTAAAGAGATAGCTTTACCACCGGTTCCAACTGGTAAACCTTTTACACAATCATGTTTTTCACTAAAGACATAAGCTTTTTTTTGTTTAATTAAAACTTGAATTTCAACTTCTGGATTTTTAACATCTACCTTTAAATTATCATATTTTTGTAAAATGTTTTTTGCTAAGTCCAATTTAAATTCGTCTGATTTTATAGGAAATGTTTTATCTTTTCTAACAACATTAACTTTAAAGGTTCTGTTTTTAATTATTTTTGCACTTTCAACTACAGTATCAATAATTTTTTCAGTATTAGAATAACTAATTTTTTCTGCAATTGAATAAGAATAGATTCCAAAAATATTTTTAACAATGTTACAAATTACTTCAATTTTAGATTCATCAATCATTTCAAGTTCTAAACTGTTGTGATCTTTTATATAAGTTAATGATTCTTTATAAGGTTTTAGTTTAAACTTTATATTTTTAATAAGTTGATCAATAAAAATGTCTCTGTTATTCCCTTTTAAAGTTAATTCTCCATATCTAATTAAAATTGTTTTCATAATTACCTATTTTCTAAGTTGTTTTAATATTGTTAATAGGTTACCCATTAATAAATCCATCTCTTTTTTTCTATACATATTTTCAAGTGTTATTAAATCCTTTTCTACTGTAGGATTTTGAATTGCGATTTTTTCTAAATACACCAAAATTTCTTGGGCAATAAAATCATAAAAAATTGCGTCTTTAATAGAAGCAAATAATTCTCAACCTCTATTGTGTAATTCTTCAATATCTTTTTCAATATCTTTTCTATATTGTTGATTTTCAAATTTATCTTGATTATCTTTAATATACTTTTCTAATTCTTCAATAAACTCATTAATTTTTGGTTCGAAGGCGCTTAGTTGAGAAATTGTTTTGTTTTGTTTTATTAAAGATTGTGATTGTAAAATAATAGCTTTTATAAAAACTATTGCATTATTTACTTTCTCTTTATTTGTTAATGAGTTTTTAACCTTTTTAGCTGATTTCTCAAAATTATCCATTTCATTAATGATTACTTCAAGATTTAGTAATAATCTTTTCTTGAAGTCTTTGATGTCGATTTCTAATCCATTTTTTCGATTAACATCTCAATTTGAAAAGATAATATCTAATTTAGTTTTTGCTTTTGTGAACTCTGCTTTAGCGCGATCAAATTCAATTTTTTCTTTTGTTGGATATTTTGAAAGTGATTCCACATTTCTAAATGCCCTTTCAATCATTAATGAAGAAGTAAATAAACTGTCAATTAGTTTTCTAATTCCGTCAATATTATAAATTACATAGTCTTTTAATTTGTCTTCACCAACAATTTCATCATTAAAACTTTGAATGGATTTTAAAATAATTTTTAAATTTTTTTGGGCTTTTTTAAATTGTGCATTTTTCAAATTTTCATTAATTTGGTTTGTTAACATATTAACTTTTTCTTCAAGTTGTAAAAAAGTTTTGGCGTTTTTAGATAAGTTGCGTTTTAAAGAGTTTGCAGACATATATTGTTTTTTTAATTTTTCCATTCTTGGAGGAACAGTATTTTTTAATGTCGAAACTATTCGTGGAATTGAATCTAACATTTCAATCATAAAGATTAATGCTTGTTTTATTGAACCAAGAATTGCAACTGAGTTTTCATATTTCCCAAGTGCTAATTCATTATAAAAAGATTCAAACAATTGTTCAATGTTTGATAATGTATTAAAAAGTTTTGCTTCATCAACATAGTTGTGTGCCATGATAAACATGTTTGTTTCTGTTTTAATTTTTTCAAACATTTCTTTATAAGAAGTAATTGAGTCCCTTTGAATATCCTCTACTTCAAGCACATTGTTTATTTCATTTAACATATGAAATAATTTTTCATAAATTTCTTTTATTTCATTATTTATTTTTTTAATTTTTCTAATATTTTTAGGAGTTGGTATTAATCAATTTTTAGAAGTAACGAATTTATAAAATGAATAATAAACTTCCTTCAAACGTAATTCCACATAATGCTCATAATTTGTTCGTCAAATTTGTAATTCACCAAAAAGTGTATTTGTATTTTTATTAATTTCAGCAATTCTTTTTAATTTATATTTAACTTGATTTTTTTTAATAATGTTAATTAAATCTAATGTTTTAGCATATGTTTGAATGATATATTTATATCCAAATAAAAACAATAAATAACCAAACACTAAAAAAACAACTATTATTGTAAGTGTTAATCAGATAACTTTATCGCTAGTATTTAAAAATTTTTCACCCATTAATAATTGCAAAATACACCTCTTATTATTAATAAATTATAACATAGCAATTATTAAAGAATATTTTATAAACATAATAATTTGTTATATAATAATAAGGTTAAATTTTGATATTCTGCGTTCAAACATATTGAGGTACTTAGTTAACAAAATTATGTTGTAACCTTTGCAGATTTAAGGTGAATGTTACACTTCCCTCAATAGGGTTGGATATCTTAAAATTTGATGATAATTATAAAGGAGAAAAATATATGTCAAGATTTACTGGATCTTCATTCAAAAAAGCTAGACGTTATGGTTTTTCAATAAGAGAAGATGGTAAAGAATTTTCTAAAGGTAAAAAAAGAGTAACTGCTCCTGGTCAACACGGAGCTAAAAGAGTTAAACTTTCTGAATATGGTCAACAATTACAAGAAAAACAAAAATTGAAATTTATGTATGGACTAACAGAAAGACAATTTAGAAACACTTACATTAAAGCAAAAAAAATGCAAGGTGTTACTGGTGTTAACTTTATGCAAAGATTAGAAAGCCGTTTAGATAATATTGTTTATCGTATGGGTTTATCATTAACTAGACAAGGTGCAAGACAATTAGTGTCACACGGTCACATTTTAGTTAATGGTAGAAAATTAGATGTTCCTTCACACATTTTAAGTGTTGGGGACAAAATTGAAGTTAAAGAAAAAATCAAAAAAAATGTAAAAATTCAAGAAGCTTTAAAAGCTAATGTTTCTACATTAGGGTTTGTTAAATTTGACAAAACTAAACTAGAAGGAGTTTTTAAAGAATTACCTAAAAGAGAAGAACTTAACCAAGAAATTAATGAATCACTTATTGTTGAATGATACAACCGTCTTATTAAATAAGAAAAAATGAACTTTAAAAGTTCATTTTTTTATTGCTGTGTAATTTTTTCAATTCTATAAGTTCCATTATCATTTTTTGCAATTCAAACTTTATATTGTTCATTAGGGAAAACATTACTTGTTTTTCAATACATTTTAAAATAGAAATGTGATTCAGTTGAAGATCCATTTTTAAATTGTTGAGAGAAAGATTTATTATTTTCAATCATTCAATTTTTTTTGTCTACATAACTTTCAAAATATTTTTCATTTAATTCTTTTTCTGATTTTTTAAAATAATTATCAAACAAATCTTGGAATATATCTAAAACTCCACCACACATAAATGCTTGATTCTGTGCAAGTTCCATAACAATATTTTGATCATTAACATCTTTTCCACCAAAAACCGTTCCTAGTGTATCTATTAATGAATTTTTATATAAATAATCATTGTCTTTTGTGGCATCTGTTTTATATAAATCTTTACCCAGAATTGTGTCAAAAATATTATTATGGGTAATTATTGAATAATCATTATAATTTCTTCAACCGCCATCTTTTGGTCCGGACCCCTCATTCGGTCCTTTACCATCTTCGCTAAAGAAATATTTTGCATTTGGATAATCAAATTCTTTTTGTCATCTAGCTTCATTTAACATAATATTATTATTTAATATTTCAATACCCTTAAGTACTGTTACATTTATACCTTTGCCTGACTGAACATCATCATTTTGTGCTTTTGTAAGATTTCCTCCGAATGATGGATTTTGATTAGCATCCCCATCTCTTGTATTTCTAATATTTTTAAATCAACAAGTTTTTTGAGTAAATAAATTAAGCAATAGAGATAAGGCGCTTAAACTAAGAGTTGGTACAACTTTATAAGTTTTTCCCTTAATTAGTTTGGTTGATGTTTTAAATCTATTGGACAAAATTTCAAAAATAGAGCTTAAGGATTCATTTTTGAATGTATAAAAGTTTTTTAGTATATCATTTTTTGCAAAAACACCATCATCTAATAAGTTTAATAATTTAGCATTAAACAATTCTTTCAATCCAATTGAAAATTTATCATCAATTTGAATACCAACATATAAGATTGATCATAATGATCTAATTATTCCATTTATATCAGCATTTCAATCAGCTAGTTTATCAACATAGTTTTGTAAAATATCTCTAATTTTAGATCTGGCCCCATCTAAAACAAATCTTCCCAAACGACCTAAGATAACTGGCAATAAACCTTTTATTGTTTTAATTGTATCTTTAAAACTTGGACTAGCATTCTTGGCAAGCAAGTCCAAAATATTATAGAGTATATTTTTTCCTGTATCGTTGCTCATTGCGGCCATTAAGTTAATAAGATATGAAAAAATATCATCTTTTTTTTGTGGATCTTTGGTTGCAATTATTTCATCCAATATACTTTGAATCAATTCTTCACCTTTGTCTGTTGGAGATAATAATTCAATTATAATTTTAGGTAATTTATCTACAGTTTTAATGATAAATGTATTTATTGCTGGTTCAATTTTTTTTGCATCATCAGTATTTTTAAATTCATCACTTGCAAATCCTACAACTAATTTACCAATATTTACTTTTTCTAATAATTTATTTAAAATTGGATTTAAAACCTCAACTAATATTTCAGATAAACTTGGTGAATATAATAATGCTTGAACTGCTGTGAAATTATCAATACCAGCACCATCTTTAGGATTAGATTTAAAGATTCCTGATAATAATTGAAATAGTTTTTCACCATTTATTTGATTATTTTTTAATTCAGGTATATCACTGACTAATTTAGTGTTTCAATATCCTAATAATCCAATTATTTTTACATCATCATTTTCTTTTGCTTTTAAATAGTCATCATAGTAGTTGTAAGCAACAGTTAAATTAAATGTGATGTATTTAATAATACTAGTAATTAACTTAGCAATGTCTGCTAATTTATCTTCATTACCATCACCTAGCAATCCCTCTTTGTTAAGTGAAATTAAATTTTTTATAATTGAAGAAATTTGTGTATGTTGGGGATTTAATTTTATTTCATCTGCTAATTTATTTTCATAATCAAATAATGTTAATTTTTGATTTTCAGGACTAATTGGTTTTAAAGCATCTTTCATTGGTTCAATAATTGGTTTTTCAATTCCTTGTAAAAATTCATCAATTTTTCCAAATGTAGATAATTTTTTAACACCATCTTTTTTTGAAGCTTCATTTGGATCTTTATTTAAATCAGAAAGACTTGATAAAGTATCCAATAAAAATTTATTTAACATTCCTAATGACTCTTGTTTAACACCATTTTGTAAAAAACCATAAACTATTCCAAAGTATTTAGAAATAGTTTGTTGTAAGTCTGATTTGGGTGTTAAACCACCATCATTGGTTTTAATTCCCTCGTTAGTGCCTTGATCATTATTATAAGTATAGTTTGCATCACCAAACATCATTTGAAACAAACTACTCATTTTTGTGTTAGATGTTTGATTTGTGGTGAAATCTTTGCCAAGTTCATCTTTGACATTTTTTTCACCCATTGATTTAACAATATATTTTTGATCTAGGTGATCATCTAAAGCTAATTTTGTTTTAGAATTTATAATTGCTGCTTTGGCACTATAACTTGCAATTTTAACAAACTTATACATTTTGTTTTCAACTTCATTTGCCCCACAGCTAACAAGTGATGAAAAAGAAAACACTAATATTAAAATTGATAGTAATGATAAATAAATTTTTTTAAACATATTAATGTCTCCTTTTTTTATTCGCTAAATGTATCCTTTAAAGATTCATATGGTAATTTTTTCAATAGTTTTAATACAACAATTAATGTTGATGAAAATCATGTACTCATAATTAAGATAAATGTAATCAATGGTATTAGTGGTGATATTGCAAATGGAACCACTATTCCGTTGTGAGTTAGAATTGCTATTATAGAGTTCGAGACGACCATCATAAATAGATAACCTATTATTATTCCTATGAACGCAATTATTCCAGGAATTGTCATTGTATATAATGATATTTGTCGTTTTGAATATCCAAATGATTTAAGTGTAACAATAAAGTGTTTATATTTTGTAATATAAATATCTGAATTTGTTATCAATGTTATTACTAATATTATAAACAATATAGCAATGAATATTAAACTTATTGACAGTATTATCATTGATGCTTTTGTAAATAAGTCTTTTTTGATTGAGAACATATCAATATTTTTCATTCCTGTATCATATTGTCCGAAGTCATCATAAACAGATAAAGCTCCATCTCTTTGTGTTTTTTCAATAGATACACCAGTTGATATTCCAACAGGTTCTTCTATGTTTGAATATATTGAATTGTTATACATGTTGGTTGCATTTTTAAATGAATCAAACCCATTTACGGTTGTATATTTTTTAATTAGTTTTGTTCCATCATCTTTATTTTCCACGTATGGTTTAAACACATTTTCTTTATATAAATTGTAATTATATTTATTGTTTGTGACAGGTTGATCAGAATCTAATAAATTAGAATTAAATTGAACTTCTTTGGCATTAGATGCACCAATTAAAGTATTTATTAAGTCAATATTTGAAAGTATTGTGTCCCCATTGTATGTATCTAGAATTCCTTTTACTTTAAAGTTAACATTAATATTTTTGATATTTTCACTTTCAGTATTTTTGAATTTTACAAACCCGCTATTTACATCGTTTAGCATTTCTCTTAATCAATAGTATTGAGCTTGAGGAATCATTACTTTTAATTCTTCACCCTCTCCACCATTTCCCGGTAAACCAATTGAAGGTCTTATATCATATGGTCTTATTGCAAATCAATTTTTTGAATTTGAGTCATTTAATTCTTTATAATCTTCGGGTGTTAATTTATATTTTCATCCTTGTTTAACATCATCAGGAACTTCATTTCCACTTACTAAAATACTTGAATTATCATCTAAAGTTCAACCTATTTCTTTAAGTTTATCTTTATCATAATAAAGGTTGTTTCTTGGGTTAATAAATCTATTTAATTCTTTTTGTTCTGCATCATTTGAAAATATTGACTTAGGAATAAATAATTTAACATTTTGTCATTGATAATAAGGTCTTAAATATGATGATTCAATTTCTTTATTTCCATTTTTTTCATTATATTTGTAAGAAAAATTTCCAAACATATATGAATTATTTAATAATTCGGTTTGTGCATCTGTTTTAACTTGATCAATTGGTTGATCAAATTCTTTTTTGTAAGTAAATTTATTTGGATCTATATTAAATGCATCTAAATAAGTTCTTTTATTTGTTTGATTATATCCATTAAGTGAATTTTTAAAAATATTTTCTAGACCTTTAACTGTTTTTTTTGCATATGTTGTATTTGCAAAATCAGTATCATCATATTTTCAAGCAGTTTTAGGAATGATTAAATCATTGTATTTTGAAGTACTCATTACCAAATTGTTAGAATTAAACTTAACTTTTTGAATTTCATGACCTTCATTTAAATTATTTAATATTTGCAATTTTTTATTTACAATAATTGGTAATTCTAATGTATTAGTTCCACTATTATAAATACCTTGATTGTTAAGATCATCAAGTTCTTTGCTTGATAATTTAAATCCATTATAAAGTTTATGAATTTCATCAATAGTCTTGTCACTATAAAATAATCTCTTTTTAACACGAGAATCAATTCCAAAAGAATTATTTGTTTTTGAAATACCTATAACATCTGATGATAAGTTTTGTCCATTAAAACTTGAAGTTGTTGCAGCAGTTTCTTTTCCGGCAACTAAATTCTCGGTTTGCAATCCCATACTTGTAATATCTTGTCTGTCTTTTTTTTCAATATATTGTTTTATATAAGGTGGAGCTTTTGTGGTGAAAGTTAATAGTAATTGTTTTTTTCAATCATCTCCTGGTTGGAATGATAAGTTCGGAATGGTTGCAATCGAGAACACATTTGGTAACATTGTTGAAATAGTAGAAACTATTTTAGAGGCGTTCTCTACTCTGATTTTTTCATATTCTGCATCTGAGACACCCTTGTTATCACCTAGCAATGAAGCATTATTAAAACAATCTGTTATTCATTGATCAAATATTCCTACAGAAATACCTTTTCCAGTTGGATTTAAAAGATTATATATAACTGAACCCAACATTAAATTAAATAATTTACCAGGATCATTAATAATTGTTTTACTTAATGGATTTGTTGTTCCGTTGTTATAGACAAATAATGGTAAAAATTTAGAGTTTGCTACTGAACTTGAAAATCCATCTGATGAATTATAGATGTATGATTCATTTCCACCCTTACCATCAAAAACTTGGTTAACCTTAATTCTTTCATTTGATAATTGATCAGGACCTTTTCATAAATTAATATTTTTTTGTGCCAACGGTGAGTTAACCGCTCCATCTCTTAATGTATATTGATTTTTATATTTACTATTTTTAAAGTAGTTATTTTGAATTTTCAAGTTTAAAGAAGGTATTGTAATAATTAATGAAACTATAAATGAAGAAAATATCATTATTGAAAAGAATATTCCTAGCAATTTTTTTTCAGAAGATAATAAATCAATTGATATTTTTTTATTAAATGAAGATTTACTAAAGAATTTATTTTTAACTCAAATAAATGATTTAATTTTTTTTGAACTAGCTTCTGAATTTAATAAAGTTAAATAAGGTCTTTTAATAATTAACACGGCAATAACAACTGGAATAAAAATTCCAATAAAAATGAATAATATAAATATTACTAAAAATAATCCCAAAAAACCAAATTGATAAGATTCTGTATTAAATGAAAGATAATTTTTAAATAACCCTGTAAAAAAGTTTTGCAAAAAGAAACCACTTATAGTTCCAAATGGAATAGAAATTAACAAGATTGGTAGTGAATATCAAACATATTGAAATGAAATAATCAGTGAACTAACACCTTGTGCTTTTAAAATTGCTATAGTTTTGGCATTTTGTTTAATTAATCTTGAAACTGTTATATAAACAATTGAAATTATTAATACAATAATCACAATAGTAATAAATACTAGTAAGTATTTCATTAATTTATAAACAGTTTCATAAACAGATCAATTCAAACCAAAATTTGAATCTTTAAATTTGCTTGGTTTTTGAACCGAGCTAAATGAATCTGAAAAATCATTTTTATTAATGTTATTTAGTATTGTTTGAGACTGTTCGAGATTATCTCCTAATCTTTCATAAAATTTATTAACATCTTTTTGATTATTTGCATAAACAAAGAAATTAACAATAGATTGTATTTGACCTTCAATTCCTTCAGTGTATTTTAATAAAGATTCAATACCCGAATTATTTAAATATCCAATCATTCCTTTTGTTGGTGAAGGAATTGGCATAGTTGAAGATGAACTAGGAAAAAAAGTATAAGTATCTGTTAAAAATCCACTAACAACATATGAAGCATTACCTATATTAATTATATTTCCAACTTTAATGTTATTATTATTTGCAAATTGATAGTTTATGCCAATTTCATTGTCCCCAACAGGCATTGAACCAGATAGTAATGTTGTTGTAATTTTATTTGATTGCTTTGATTCATCTAAATTAATTAGTCTAAATTCCCTTTGTTCACTTGCATCAGAATAAAATAGCTCTGTTCTTTTTTTAATTTCAACATTGCTTATATATGAGGATAAAAGTGTATGTGAATAATATTCATTAGTTAACGCAATATCACTTACCCCATTTCAAACATCTGCATTACTTTGAATAATAAGTGGGTTTACTGAATTTGCATACTTATAATTAAATCCTAAAAAGTTTTGCCCATATAAACCAATATCTGTAACATTATTAAATTTATTAAATACTTCAGAATAGTGTTTTATTTTATTTGGAAAATGTAAGTTTTTAGATACTTCACTATTTGAATAACCTTGTAGTTCATCTACATTATTAACAAAGTAACATTGTTTGTCTTTTGAGTTAAAGTATATTGGATTTAAATGTCCACGATAACCTTTATTTAAAATTAAATCTTCTTCTGTTTTGCCTTTGGCGTCACCAAGATACCATGATATATTTTTATTTTTATCTTCAACATCAATATTATATTGATTTTCTTCTTTTTTATCAGAGATATATTCATAATCGCGCTTTAAATTAATTGTGGATTCTGCATCAACAATAATTAATTTATCTTTAAATTTAGAATCATTAAATTCTTTGTATAAATTATCATATGAATTAATTTTTTCCCCAAATAAAAATTGAAATGTGTAATAAGGAACATTGACTGCAAATGGTGATCAAAACAATTTTTTAATATCTGTAATTTCTGGGATACTTGATAAATCACTAGCACCGGTTTTACCATAATCTGAAGTTTCTTTCATTTTGCTAATATCTGGATATATATATTTTTGAAAATCGAATGTTCTATTTGCCAATCATTCTACATAACTCTGAATAGAATAATATATGTATTTATACATTCTTAAATTTTTTTCTGTTACATTATTACTAATAAAATTACTATTTGCATCAAAATGGTCTGCTCAGTTTATAAATTTATTATTTTTAAATGCTAAATTATTAAATCAATCAGGATTTAATTTTGTAAATTCAGCAATATTTGAGTGATCGCTATCTAAATTATCATTTTTTAAATGTGTAAATAAATTTTTTGCAAAAATATCTAAAAAGATATCAATTATGTTTGAATTGCTGCCTTTATAATTATTAAATAAAAAATCTTCCAACGGATTTTTGTTTGTTGGGGCTTCTAGGTGATCTATTTTATTTATGTTATCTATTGTTTTTAAATCATCAGAATATCAAAAGATACCGTTTGTCAATTTTTTAGTTTGATGAGTTGTATTTGTACTTTTAATATCAAGATTTGCAAAAATACCATCATAACCTAAAAGCTCTCTATTTTCACCAAAATATCACTCGTCTGAATTTAAAAGATCTTTTATTTGTTTTTCTTGTAAATCAAATGGTTTGTCAATTATATATTTATCTGCTTTTTTTTCTGTTGGAATTAAATAAAATTTCAAACCTTTATGTAAATCATTGTAATTACATCATTGTATTGAATCTCCACCAGCTGCTAATCTATTTATATTTTTTACTTGATTTAAAAATGGAAACATTAACTGGAATTCATTTCCTTCAATTGTTTTATTAATGAAATCAACATTATGATAGTCAAAGTCAAATGAATTCATTTTTACATATTTGTCTTTTATATCTTCATTACTTAAATCATGATATGTATATTCTTTTGTGTAAGAGTTAGGATCAACTAAATCCATCAATGGATAAAAAACGTCATCTTTATTTTGGTTAAGAACTGAGTCTTTACTATAAACAGAATTAAATTTTTCATGTTTACCAACAGTTTGATTAAAATCATTACTGATTTTTTTAATAGTTGTAAATGATAAATTCATAATTAAAGATAGTAAAAAAGTTAAAATCACTATAAAGACAATTCCTTTATGTGATTTAAACATTGTTTTAAATCCATTTTTTAAAAGTAGTTTGTAAGATTTCATTTAAATCCTTCTTTATAAGATAATTAAAAAACTAAATAATAATTTTTTTTACCTTTTTTAATTATATAAAATTTTGATATTATTTTTTTAATATTATTAATTATAGTCTCATTATCTTCTATTTTTAAATTATTTATACTTATAGCTCCAGATTTAATTAACTCTCTTGCTTCACGATTAGATGAACAAATACTAGTCTCAACAAGTAGTTCTAAAACAGTTTTTGCATTTTTGATTTCATGATGAGGAAATGTTTTAATAATTTTTAGTAATTTGTCTTCAGGAAGTTCAATTATGTTGCCTTTAAACAAAGCTTCAGATATTTCTAAAGCATTTTGTAATGCTTCTTTTCCATAAACAAATTTCACAACCTCACTAGCCAATCTTTTTTGTGCCAATCTTTTAAATGGTTGTTGTTTATGTTCGTCCATAATAAGTTTAATTTCTTTCAATTCTAATGTTGTTAGAAAACAAATTAATTTTTCCACTTGATCATCATCTTGATTAATTAAAAATTGATATAACTCATATTCATTTGTTTTATTGATATCAATTCAGATTGTTCCGCTTTCTGATTTACCAAATTTTTGTCCATCTTTTTTTGTTAATAAATTAAAAGTAATTCCACATGCTTTTGAATCTTTAATTACAGAAGAAGCGATAAAATCAATTCCGCTTGTAATGTTACCCCACTGATCTGAACCACCTAATTGCACCATACAGTTATGATCTTTATATAGGTTATAAAAATCATATCCTTGTAATAATGTATATGTAAATTCTGTAAAACTTAGACCATTACTAATTCTAGAAGCGATATTTTCTTTGTTTAATAAATATGAAATATTAAAACTTTTTCCAACATCTCTTAAAAAATCTAACACGTTTAAATTTTTATAAAATTCAGCATTATCTACAACTTGAATATTTGGAATTAATTTTTTTATTTGTTCTTGAATTTTGTTTGTGTTTTGTTTAACAACACTATTATCTAGCAAAACTCTTTCAGCACTCTTAAATGATGGATCACCAATCATCCCTGTGGCACCACCAATTAATGCTATTGGTTTAAAACCATAATTTTGAAATCTAATAAGATTTACAATTTGAATTAAATGACCAATGTGTAAAGAATCTGCTGTGGGGTCAAATCCACAATATATCGCACTATGATTTTTTTGTGCTTCTATAATTTTATTTTTATTAGTAAATTGTTTTAAAACACCTAATTTTTCTAATTCATCTAAAATGTTTTTCATATTATTCTTTTTCTTTCTCTTGATCAGATTTTGTTGCTAAATCTTCAGTAACTTTTTCAGAAATTGTTTTTGATTTATTATATACATCACTTGCCTTATCAATAATATTTACACTCATTAATGCTAAATCTTTTGTAACCAATTTCATATTTTCTGACTTTGCTAAATCTTTAGAAATTTTTAAAGACTTGTTTGCTAATTTTTCAACAATTTTATATGCAAGTTCTTTAGTTTTTACAATATCTAATTCTTCTTCTAATTCTTTGATTTCATTAATTTTCATTTCAATCTCAGAAGAAATTTCATCATTCTTACCTGAATTAGATTTTTCTCAAACTTCATCAATATTTTCAATTAATTTTTTTAACTGTGGTTTATATTTTTTTAAATAATCAACGAAATCTGCACGTATTTCGACACCCCTCTTGGGAGCTAACATCATTCCTAAAAAAAATAATCCAAGACTTTTAACAATTTTCGCCATAAATAATTACCACACTAATCTTCTGAGTTTGCAAAATCTCTTAATTTATCAATCAACTTATAAATAACATCTTTATTTTGAGTTGCAACTTTTGATCAAGATTTAACATTTCTTTTTGCTAAGGCATCAAATAAGTCAACATAATTTGAAATCCTGTTGATAGAGTCAACTGTTGAATTTAACATTTCTGACTTATATGTTAGATCTTCATAAAAATAATTTATTTTTTTTGCTGCAGAACCAATTCTCTTAAAGGTAAATGCAATATACAAAATAACAATTATAGCGATTGCAAAAAACACAATTGTTAAAATTCTAGCAGTAGTTTCTAATGTTTGTGATTCTGATAAAAATAATAAATTATTCATTTGAATACCTCTTCTTATTAGTTAATTATATATTATTTATTATTTTTTTGGTTTTGGTTTTTATTTACTAAAACATTTAAAAGTTTTCCATTAGGATTTTCTTTTAAGCGTTTTTGATTCTCTTCACTTAATTTTCGTCTCTTTTCAAGTTGTTCATGAATATCGTGACTATTGTAAGAACTTTTATTTAATTGATTGGCCTTTTGTCTATATGAATTTGCACTATTAGACTTACTTAAATCAGTAAATAAATAGTCTGGTATCTCACCACCATTTTTTTTGATTTCTTCAATAAGTGCCATTTTCTTTTGAGTTTCACTAGACTGATAAACTTTTTCAATATTTTGTTCATTTGTTTTTTTTGCATTTTGAATTATTCCACTTAGTGGGGAACTTTCATTAACTTTTTTAAACTGAATTTTTTCATCTAATGTCGGAGTAGATTTTACTTTTTCAATAATTTTTTTATTTTGCTGTGCTCTTTGTTTTTCTTCTGGTGATCCAACTAATATTGGTTCTATATTTAACAAAGGGTCATCATCAAAAGCATCATGGTTAGGAATTCTTTCCTTCTCCAATCTTTCGTATTCAGAAATTTTATTTGGTTTTTTAAAAAACAATTTGAACTTTTTAAATACAGTCATTTTTCTCCTATAAATTTATTTTTTTAAGTTTATCACTATTAATATTTTTTCTACCAACTTTTGATTGTTCTTCGCCACTAACCAAAACAAGATCTCCTGTAAAGTGAATTTTGTTTTTTGTGATTGCTTCACCAACACCATAAATGTCAACTGGCACATTTTGTTTTTCAAACAATCTAATTTTTTCTTCGTCAAATCCAGATGACACAATAATTTTTACGTGTTCAAAACCATTATCATCTAATGATTTTCTTAAAATTTTTATTAAAGTTGAATTTACTCCATGATTTTCAGTACTTACTTCTTTTTTACCTTGTAAAGATTTATCAATTAAGGCATTTGAAGTATCAACTCTTACGGCAAATAAATCTTTTCCAAATGATTGAGCTGCTTTTAACGAATCATTAATCACATCATTGTTGTAATCAACCAAGGCAACTAAATTATTATTAGGAAATTCTTTTTTATACATTTCTAAAGCCTTAATCAAATCACCTTTGAATAAAGCAATTAAAGAGTGTGGCATTGTTCCAGTAGTTGTTTTAATTTCTTCACTTACAACTTCTGTTGCTGCTTCAGTTACAAGATTTTTAATACCACCTATAAAAGATGCATATCCATCAATTTGTTGATTTAAAAAATAATCATTTCTATCATTCATATTAAGAATTGTTTTACCATTAGCAACTTGACTTATTCTTTGACAATTAGTTGCAATAGAAGTGGCTCTTGATAATATTCCATCAAACAAACCCTCAAAGTGAATAAAATCTTCATATTTACCAGTAATTTTTAACACTGGTTCACCTTCATTAACTCGATCGCCATCTTGTAAAGCATAAACTTCAATTTTGTCTTCAAGATTATTCATTCGCAAAATTTCAAAAATAAATTCTAATCCACAAACAACAACATCATTTTGTCTTTGAAATCATTGCATAGTAACCATACTATTTTCTAAATTATTTTTTGCAATAATTCTTGATTTTTTAAAATAGTCAGCCGAATAATAATTATCAATTATCCTTTTATCCAAATTTATTTTGTACTTCATTTTAAATTAACTCCTCTAAATTTTGGCCAATGACTGTTTCTTTTGATAATTCAATAATTCCTTTATCATTAAATTTGTTTTTAATGTTAAGTTCTTTTGCAGAACATAACATTCCAAATGATTCATAACCGCTTAACTTACCTTTTGTTATTTGTAATCCACTAGGCATTCATGAACCAACTGTGGCCAAAATTGTTTTCATACCTTTTTTTACGTTTGCAGCTCCGCAAACAACTTGTAATGTTTGCTTACCATCAAAAACTTTGCAGACTGTTAAATGTGTGTTTGGAATCATTGTAGTTTCCATCACTTCAACAACTACAAATTGAGGTTCCAAATTTATTTCAATTCCTAAATTATCTTTAATTAATTTTTTTGCTAATAAAACCAAATTAGTTGACGGTTCTATATCAATAACATTTATGGCAACAATTTCATCATCATTTAACATTATGATCATATTTTTATGTTCTTTAATTTGATTTCATGATTTTCCTGAAAACAAAATAAATAACGTCTTAAAAAAATCATTGTATTTAACTAGAACTTTACTTGAATTAACTTTCATATTTTGGTGCCTTTTTATATTATATATATTATAATCATATATTATGTCGAGGTAATAATGAATAAAAAAATAGCAATAGTAGTTGATTCAGCTTGCGGTCCCCAAAAGCTTAAAGAATCAGTTGACGTAAGCAATGTATTTTTAATTCCCCTTCTTATAACAACAGAAGATGGAAGAGAAATTAAAGATGATGAAAATTTTAAAATAGAAGAATTAGAAGCAATTATTAAAAAAAATGAAGACTTAAAAACTTCACAAACTCCACCAGGAATGGTTTTAGAAAAATGAGATGAAATTTTAAATAGCTATGATTACATAATTAATTTACCAATTTCAAGTGGATTATCAGGTCAATATGACAAATTATGTATGTTGGCAAATGATGAAAAATATAAAGGTAGAGTATTTGTATGTGATACAAACGGAATTTCTTTAATTCTTTACAGATATATCACAATTATTCAACAAAGAATTAATGAAGGTTGAGATGCAGAAAAAATAAAAAATGAGATTGATGAGATTGCCTCAAAGGTTAAGGGTTTTATTGTAGTAAAAAGTTTAAAAAGACTTGTTAAAGGCGGAAGAGTTGGGGCTGGTGTCGCAACACTTGCAAAAGTTTTAAAAATATTTCCTATTCTTGAATGAAATGGAAGAATTGAAAAAGCTGGAAAAGCTAGGACTTGAAAAAAAGCGGTTGATGAGTCAATTAGAATGGTATCAAAAATAGACACTGAAAATAAAATAATTGACATGGGATGATCACTACAAAATGAAGATGATAAAAATTATCTTTTAGGTGAGCTAAAAAAACAAGGCTTTGAAGTTAGAACAATCGCTGTCATCCCGGCAGTTCTTACAGCACATGTAGGATTAGATGTTTTTGCCATAATGAAAGGTATTGAGGTTAAATAAAGATGAAAAAAATAGGTATTTTAATTGATAGTTCTTCAGGTATAACTGAAGCAGAAATCAAAGATACAAATATTGAATTAATTCCCTTAACAATTGTTATGAATGGCACAACAGAATTTGATGATACTAAAGAAAATGCCAAAAAACATGACTTACTAAAAGTTATTGATGGAAATGGAAAAGTAACAACCTCTCTTGCTTCACAAGGAAAATTAGAAAACAAATATTCTGAAATGTTGAAAGAATATGAACACATTTTTCATATAGCAATATCTGAAAAATTATCAAGTATGAAAAAAATAGCTTTTATAGTTTCAAAAGATAAACAATTTGATGGTCGTATCACTTTAGTTGATGAAACTGTTGAAGCATCTACAATGAAATATTTAGCGTTGGCTTTAAATGAAAAAATACAAGCAGGACTTGAAAAACATGATGATGTTATTAATTTTATTAAAGACTACAATTCAAAAACTTTAATAATGTTTATTCCGGGAGATATTAAAAGATTGGCTAAATCAGGTCGTGGAACTGGAATATTGGCATCATTTTTATCAGCATTAAACACTAAAGTGTTAATTGCATGAGGAGCACAACCTAAAAGAGTCGGAATGACTAGAAAAATGGATGCTGCAATTCAAAAAGCAATTATCTATGCTAAAGATAAAAAAATGTCAATGGATAATGTTATTTATGTTAAATCTAAAGCTTTAAAACCAATGTTTGATAAACTTACTAAAGAAAGATTAATAAAAGAAAAAATTAACTATGTTGAAGAAGAATTACCATCAGTGTTTGCTTGTCATGCTGGGGTTAATTCACTAGCTTTAATGTTTTTACCAAAATCAAATTAATTTAAATAATAAAAATAAAAGTTAACCACCGCGGTGGTTAACTTTTTTATTTTTTTGGCAGGGATGGTAGGACTCGAACCCACAACACTTAGTTTTGGAGACTAATGTTCTGCCATTGAACTACATCCCTATAGTAAAACCGCCCTCCGGCGGCTTTTTTCTATGGCAGGGGTAGCAGGACTCGAACCCACAACACTCGGTTTTGAAGACCGATGTTCTACCATTGAACTATACCCCTAATAATAAAATCATTATTTATTGTGTTCTTTGCAAGCACCATGCATTTCAATTTTATAATGATTTATTTCTATGTTTGTTTTTTTTGAAAATTCCTTAAATGTTGATTGTAATTTTTCATTTAAGTTTTTATCTTCTAAATCAATAATCTTGTCACACTCATCACATTTAATGTGCACTAAATATGGTTTTATTGCTTCATAAATAATTAACTTACCGTTAAATGTATTTGCATAAATTAAATGTTTTTCTAAAAACAAATCAATATTATTGTAAACTGACATTACATTTACTTTATCTATTTTTGTTTTTAAAATTTCAATTAATTCATTTATATTAAAATGACTTTTAGAAGCTAAAACATCAATAATCAATAATCTTAAATCAGTAATTTTTATTTTCAATTCCTTTAATCTTTTTAAATAAAAATCTTTTATGCTTTCATCTACCATAACTATTTTTTTAATGTTTCAATAATTTCCAAAAGATCTTTAATAGTCGAAATTTCCATCAATTTATCATCAGGAATTTGAATATCTAAAGCACTTTCTAAATCCACAATTGAATCCATTAAGTCTAATGAATCTATACCTAAATCTTTAATTATTGATTCTGGAGTAATTTCTACAGAAACCCCTTTTTGGATTAGTGATTCCTTAATTTGTTCAAAATATTTCATATACAATACTCCTTTTAATAATATTATATATTTTATATCTTATAAGTTCATATAAATTTTTTAGTTTTTCCTTCATAAGTTGCACATGCTATTCTTGTATTAAAATTGTCATCATATGAAAATTCAAGTCCTTGATTACTTTTAGTTGGTAACAAATTTAAAAACTTTTTAAAAAAAATAAATTGAAATTCTTCTATATTTATATTTCAATTTCCCTCTACTCTTCTTAACATTTCACTTTTTTCTGTCATTGTAAATTTAATATTTGTATCTTCTTTTCCAAAATCAGGAACTTTCATCCCATTAATAAATGTAATTTTTATTTCATGTTTTGAATAATATTGACCATTAGTAGTCGGTACTATGAAAAATTGACTATCTTTTAATGATTCAATTTTTACTCAATTTATATTTAAATTAATATTTTTTTCCCGTACTGCTTTAATTAATTCTAAATTTGTTAAATCATCTTGATAACCAATTTCTTTTACTAAGATAATATTTTCTAGGTTAATTTTATCAGGTTGTGGATTGGGTTTGGGATCAGGATTGGGTTTAGGTTTTGGATTTGGTTTGGGATCAGGATTGGGTTTAGGTTTTGGATTTGGTTTGGGATCAGGATCTGAATCAGAATTTGGTTCTGTCTTATGGTTATAATTCATTTTATTTGAAAAATAATTAACATAGATAAATCTATAAGCAAAATATGTAAATCCACTTCCAATTGATAAAATTAATAAAATTGACAAAACTATTTTTATTTTTTTATTCATTAAAGTAATCCTCAAATTCTTTAAATGTAAATTTTTTAATTTTATCTATATCTTTTAGTTTTCATTTAATAAATTTAGAGTTTATTAAATTTTTTTTGTTTTCTGTTTTTAAAAACATTTTGTCAATTTCTTTATCTTCAATTCAATTTTTAGTAAATGCAAATAAAATATCATCAATGTCTATTTCATAAGTTAAATCAACTTTTCCTTTAAAATATGGATTTCTAATTATTCCGTTTTCACCATCCTTATCTGTTTTAACTAACTTTTTAGAAAAATCAAACTTTGTTTTAAATTTTAAATTGTATTGGTAATTAGATTTGACTTTATTAATTTCTAATTCCGGTTTAATTATTTCATAATATTTTTTGTCTTCATTATCATTAAAATTAAACTTTGTTATATTATTTTTAGCTATTCCTTCATTTAAGAATGCATTAATTAATGATAGTAACTCGGGGTTATGTTTAGTATCAAAATAACATTGAAATTTTTTAAACAAGAATTTTTTGTTTAGTTGAAAACTATAATCATCAAGAACATTTAAAAATTTAAATTGTTCATCAACAAGTGAATAACATACACCTTCTTCACTTTCATTAGACCATTTTACAAATAAACTGATTACTCCCGGAACTTTTCAACCGTATTTTTCTCCAGGTTTTAATTTAGTTCTATTAATTTGTTTGTTTGTATTTAAAGTTAGTTTTCCATTAAAAACATTACCACTTTCTTGATTTTGTAATTTATATTCTAAATTGATTTTAGAATCATTTAAATCTTTGATTGGTATTTTTGCACACTCTCAATATTGTGTTCCATAAAAATCCATACATGATGTTGTTTGTTCTTTTGTTATTCAATAATTTTTATTTGTTATGTCATTTTTAAGAGTTTTTAATCCATCATTTGTATTTAATGCAAATGATGTTAAATAAGGATTTAATGTCTCAACACCATATGAAGCATCACAACGATAATTGGGTCTGAAATAGAATTTATAAAATTCTTTTCCATCAACATTAAACTTATAATCAAAAAAAATTACATCTAAACCAACGAAATCATATTGTTCAGAAATTTTAGGATCATTATTTTTATTAAGTGGACTTTTAATTTGTATATCCATAATTGCCTCCATTTTTTACATCGTGTATTTTTGTAATAAATTGTTGACGAAATAAAAAAAGCGATTGCTCGCTTGTTTTTCTTTATGGGGCGTATAAAGGGAATTGAACCCTCGTATGTCGGAACCACAACCCGATGCGTTAACCACTTCGCCACATACGCCATATTAATAAACACTCGTAATTATACTACAAGCATTTATGATAATGTTAAAAGTTGTGGTTTTTCAAGGAAATTTTTGACTAATTTTAAAAATGCTTTAGCATCATTTTGCTCGCAAATTCTGCGATCATATGTCAATGATATTTTTAAAGTAGCAACATTTAAAATGCGATTTTTATTTTTGTCATGAATTTCTTTTCTCACCACTTTACCTAAAGAAATTGCAGCTGAATTATTTGGTTGAATTTTTAATGATGCAATTGCATTTAGATGTCCAAAGTTAGCAACTGTTATTGTTGGTTCTTCTGGATAAATATGTTTTTCTCCCCTAATTTCTGCAGTAATTTTTGAAATATCTTTTGCAATATTTTTAATTGTTAAATTTTCAACACTTTTAATAACAGGCACTAAAGTATTTCCTTCATAATCAATTACTAAACCAATATTTTGTTCTTCAAAAATTTCAGTTCCATAATTAGAATTAAAATTTGAATTAAAAATTTTATATTTATTTAATGCTAATGAAATTGCTTTTATTACAAAGGCCATTGTTGAAAATACAAATTTATTATTTCCAATTTCTTTCATTTCGTTTTTAATTTTAAAAATTGATGAAATATTAACTTCTTCAACAACAACATCTGGAATTTTAGTATCAATTTTTTTAATTAATCTATTTGATTTAGATTCAGAAAAATCTTCATCTTCTAATGAAAATAAATCATCAACAACATCTTCTTTAATGTCATTAAAGTCATTTGTGTTTTCCAAAACCTGTGTTCTTAGTTCTTGTACTTCTCTACGTAATTGTGCCAATTCATCAATAGCAGATGGAGCTTCAACAAAGTTTTTTTCAGGTAATTCACTTTCTTCAATTTCATGAATTTCTTCTTTTTTAAATCTGATAGTTGAAATTGGTGAAGGCATTCTGATTTGTTGTTCATCAGGTTGTTGTTGTTTTTCAATTTTGATGTCACTTAATTTATCTTTATATAAATGAAAGATATTTTTTAATTTTAATCATTTAATAAAATCATCACGACCATCTGGTGTGTCTTTAAATTTTATATTAACTACTCTGCCAGTTCTAGGGTCAATTGTTTTCGATTCTCTTAAAAAATGAATTGGAATTTGAACACCACCAATTTCTTCAATTATCTCTTTTGTACCACCATTTTGTGATTCATATATTCTTTTACGATTATTGATATTACTATTATTCACACGTGCATCATTTAAAATACGATCAGCTTCTTCACGATCATAAAAACTCATAATCTTTTTTTCAGCATAAGTACGATCAGTTTTTGGTTTTTTAGAAATTTTAGAAATTATTGTATCAGTTTGTGGATCACTTGAATTACTAGTTTCTAGTTGTTTACTATATTTTGTTGAATCATCATCTAATTCTAAAGTGCCCTCTTTAAAATCTTGCATTCTTTTATCAATAACATTTCTTAATGTTTTAGGTTTACCATCATCATCTAAAAAATCTTGTGAATCTACTTTTTTTTCTACAAATTCTTCGTAATCTTCTTGTGCTAAA
The DNA here is from genome assembly GCF_964020035.1 of Spiroplasma endosymbiont of Crioceris asparagi. Classification (NCBI taxonomy): domain Bacteria; kingdom Bacillati; phylum Mycoplasmatota; class Mollicutes; order Entomoplasmatales; family Spiroplasmataceae; genus Spiroplasma; species Spiroplasma endosymbiont of Crioceris asparagi. Next base: position 150,544 of record NZ_OZ026475.1, on the reverse strand, counting down.
AAATCGCTTCTTCTTTTTTCTACCAAATCTCTAAAACGACTTTTATTATTTCTTAAATCTTTTTCAAATAATTTAGATTTATTGTCAGACATGTGATTCCTCTTGCTTTATTTAATTATACATTATGTTTTAGTATTTTGTTGTTGGCACTAAAATACCTTTTTTAACAAGTTTTTGATAACGCTGTGCTTCTCTTAAATTATTTTTAACAAAGTTAACATCTCTACGTGATAAATTTTTATAAATTTGTTTTAAATTTTTCTCTTCATTTTTTAGTTTTAATGCTTGAGATTGTGCACTTCATTTTTTTTCAAGTCTTACTTGTTGTTCTGTTTTTTTATGTTCTGCTCATAAAATTTTTCTATCTTCTGGAGTCATTAATTTTAATGAGTGTTTAAAATTTTTAATAGCAATTTTTTTAGTTGTTTTTTCAGCTTTTCTAGTTGCTTTCATTTTAACCAAACTAACTTTTCTTTGAATTTTACGATATTTATGTTCTTCTGGGGTAATTTGAACACCACGTAAATCATGTCAACTATAGTATTTTTTATTATTAATTTTTAAATTTATTGCACATAACCCAATAACAGAAAGTGTAATTAAACAAACACATACAACTGTAGTTAAAATATATTGAATTCTTGGTCTACTATGATCAAAATCAACTATTCAATCACCATTGCTATTTTGATGACGTAATACATATGAATTTATGTCTAAAAATCAATATGGGTAATACATTTGTGATGAAAATGGTTTTTTATAGTTTAATATCCCAAAGGCTTTTGCTTGTTCCTCATTATTAATATTATAATTTCATCAAGATTGAGGTCCATAACTACTATAAATATGAGTGTAAAAATCTGGCCCAAACATTTGAAATCTCAAATATCCTCTTATTAATATAAAAATTAAATAAAATATTGGATAAGCACATAATGCACCTAGACCAAATTTTGAAAATTCTTTTAAATTAACATATCTACTTCCACAAGAATTTAAAAATGTAAAAATCATAATTCATGGAATAACTAAGTGAAGGATAACTGTTGTAAATCAATTAATTGGTCTATAAGCGCCCGCCTCACTACTAGATAAAACTAACCCAAATCAAAAAACTATAAAAGTAATTGTAATATAAATTGTTACAGCTAAATCTAAACCAAATAATTTTTTAGTTCCATAAAATTGTGAAGAACAAACAGTTAGTATTAAATAAACCAAAACAATATAATTTGTTTGGGTTGTTCAAAAAGCATAGTAAATATTCAATCTTTCCATTGTTGGAATTCCAACTAGATTTTTCTTGGGAAAATAAAATTGTGAAAAAAAGTCAATTACCAAAAACATTACTAAAATTATCAAAATTGTAAATTTTAATGAAAATTCGGTATTTCTAGTTAATTTCATTGTTACTCCTTTTTATTTTGAAAAAACGCAATTTCTTTTTGTTTTGAAGAAGATATTTTTCTTTTATCATCATATGTTATAAAAAAAATTGATTTTAGTTCTTTATTTAGAATATGATTTACATCTGCTATCTCAAATTCATATTCTAAATCAGTTTTATCTCTAATACCTCTAATTAAGAATTTTACACCTAAATCTTTAGCAATGTCTGCAATAAGATTAGTTTCATTAATTAAAATTTTTATTTTAGGATTATCTATTATTTTTTCAATGTTTTGTTTTCTTTCAAGTGCTGAGGTTGATACTTTTTTGTTAATATTTTTAGCAATGATTACATAGACTAGATCAAACACTTCCATTGCTTGTTTTAAAACTTGCAAATGGCCTTCGTGAAATGGATCAAATGTGCCTGCATATATTGCTTTTTTCATATGTCACCTTTTAGACTATTTAACCACAAAATTAATGATTTTATTTATTACAACTATTTCTTTTAAAATATTTTTATCTTGTAATTGTTTTTTAATATTTTCAATTGATTTAGCTTCCTTAATTAAAGAATCTTTAGAAGTATCTTTTTTAACATTTAAGGTTGCTTTAACTTTACCATTAATTTGAATTGGAATTATTACTTCATCAATTTCAATTTTCTTAGGATCAAATATTGGTCAAGGTTGAGCATAAATAGAATCTTTATGACCCAAAAACTCTCACAGTTCTTCTGCAATATGTGGTGCTATTGGTGATAACATTATTAGGAATTTTTCAAAATATTCTTTATAAACTGGTTGATCTTCTTTATAAACTTGATTTACAAATAACATTAATTGTGAAACTCCGGTGTTATATTTAAAGTCTTCCATCATTTGTGTGTATTTTTGTAACACACTATTAAAAATAAAATCTAATGAACCATTGTTTTTATCTGTTGTTTTTGTGTTCTTAATCATTCTGAATACTCTATCTAATCATTTGCGAGCACCATCCAGACCCTTTTCACTTCATTGTAGCGATGCTTCAACGGGAGCCATAAACACATTGTATAATCTCAAGCAGTCTGCACCATGAGAATTAATTATTTCTTCTGGATTTATAACATTACCTTTTGACTTCGACATTTTTTCACCATTAGAATCTAAAACTATTCCTTGGTTAATAAGTTTTTTAAATGGTTCTTTTGTAGGAACAATTCCCAAATCATATAAAAAGCGATGTCAAAATCTTGCATATAACAAATGACCAACTGCATGCTCTTGTCCACCAACATAAATATCTACTGGTAATCATTTTTTAAATAATGCTTTTGCTTCTGAAGATTGAATATCTAAAAACTCATTTGGAGACGTTGCTAAAATATATGCTAAATGATATCAACTTGATGCCGCTCATTGAGGCATGGTATTTGTTTCTCTCACCAATTTTTTACCATCTCTTTCAATGTGTAATCAATCAGTTAAGTTAGCAAGCGGTGATTCACCAGTACCTGATGGTTTTATATAATCTGCTTTTGGTAGTTCTACTGGTAATTCTTTTTCTAATAAAACAATATTATTATTTTCATCAAATGCTAATGGAAATGGTTCACCATAAAATCTTTGTCTTGAAAACAATCAATCTCTTAATTTGTAATTAACCTTTAAAGTACATTTTTTATTTTTAGTTAAATTTTTGATTACTAAATTTTTAGCATCATCGCGTTTTTGAAGACCATCTAAATATTCAGAATTAATATATTTTGATTCTCCAACAAATGCCTTAGTTTTATCTTCTGATTCTAAAATAAATTTGATTGGTAAATTGTAGTTAGATGCAAATTTAAAGTCTCTTTCATCATGTGCAGGAACTGCCATAACACTTCCTGTTGCATAATCATTTAAAACATAGTCTCCGGTCCATATTTGAACTTCTTCACCATTAATTGGATTAATTGCATAACGCCCCAAAAATACACCATTTTTAGGTTTTGAATCATCTTGTCTTTCAATATCGGTTTTGGCACTTGTTTGTTTAATGTAATCATCAACTAATTTTTCTTGTTTTTTAGAAACTAATTTTTTAACTAAATTATTTTCTGGAGCTAACACAATATATGAAACTCCAAAAATAGTATCTGCTCTTGTTGTAAAAACTGAAATTTTTTCAGCTGAATCTTTTACATCAAATTCAATTACTGTTCCTGCAGATTTTCCAATTCAATTTTTTTGTAAATCTTTAATTGATTTTGATCAATCTAATTCATTTAAACCATCTAGCAATTCATCAGCATAATTAGTTATTTTTAAAACTCATTGACGCATTGGTTTTTTGAAAACATCAAAACCACCAACTTCTGAAACGGTTTTTCCATTTTTAGTTTCAATTTCTTCATTTGCTAAAACTGTTCCAAGTCCAGGACATCAATTTACATTTACATTTCTAATTTCTGCTAAACCCTTTTTAAATAGCTCACAAAATATTCATTGTGTAATTTTATAGTAATTGGGATTTGACGTAATAATTTCTTTGTCGAAGTCATATGAATAACCCATTTTTTTTAATTGGGTTCTAAAATTAGCAATATTTTTTAAAGTAAAATCACGAGGATCATTTCCTGTTTTTAAAGCATATTGTTCTGCTGGAAGACCGAATGCATCATATCCAATTGGGTGTAAAACATCAAAGCCTTGGTGTTTTTTAAACCTTGCAAACACATCAGTTGCTGTATAACCTTTGGTATGTCCAACATGCAATCCTGCGCCCGAAGGATAAGGAAACATATCTAATACATAAATTTTTTGTTTGCTTTGATCTGTTGTTTTAAAAGTTTTATTTTCTTCTCAAACTTTTTGTCATTTTTTTTCAATTGCTTTGTGAGAAAATTCCATTTTATTTTTTCCTTTTAGTTTGAAATTTATATATTTTATTTAAAAAATATTTTTGCGGTAATAACTTAAATGATAAAGTTACTAGTTTATTAATTTTTCCAATTATAATATAATTTTTATTTGTCTTGAATGCTTTGTTTAAAGATTTTTTTGCAAAAACATTTGTATCTATTGAATTGAATTTTGAATAATTTGCTTTTTTCTTTCCATCAGTTATTCTTAAAAGAAAATCAGTTTTTAACAATACTGGGCAAACCGTTACTAATCTAACTTTTGATTTTGATTTTTTAAGTTCAGTATTAATTGCTACACCCAAATTTAATACATATGCCTTTGAAGCATAATAACTTGAAAACCCTGGACCAGGAATAAAACTAGCAATTGATCCAATATTGATTATTCTTCCCTTATTATTAATTTGAAATTTTTGAATAAATAATTTTGAAATTATATGAAGACAATTAATATTTAAATTAATCATGTTTAATTCTTTTTCTAAATCTGTTTCAGTAAATTTACCTAAAACACCATATCCGGCATTATTTATAACAAGAGTGATATTTAAATCTTTAGTTAATTCAAATAACTTCATTGCACTTTCATTGCTCGAAAGATCAAGATTAATTTTTTTGATTTCCACATTTGGATTAATTGTTTTTAATTCGTCTAATGTGTCAGTATTTCGTGCCACGCCAACAACATTAAAACCTTTTTTTAATAATTCTTTACAATAAGCAAATCCAAGTCCTTTTGAAGCACCAGTAACTATTGCTCACCCTTTTTCATTAATCATGTTTTCTTGTGCTTGTATCAAGCAGTCCTTTACGATTTAAGTAAATATAATTTATTAAAGAAGTTATTGATAATAAAATTGCGATGTATGTTGGAATTAACAACATTTGACTTGTAAAAGAGTAAATATCAATACTTAATATTTTACAATTTGCAAAAAACAATATTGATAAACCAATCATTTGCACAGCGGCTTTAATTTTTCCTAATTTATTTGCAGGAACAATTACCTTTTGTGAAGACATAACTTGTCTAATTACATCCATTATAAAATCTCTTGCAACAAAAATTAAAACTGCTCAAATAGGAATTACATTTAAATACCCAAACATTACTAAAACTAAATTAGTTAAAAGCTTATCAGCTATTGTATCAAAAAATTTTCCAAATGTTGTTACTTGATTATGATGTCTTGCGATATAACCATCCAAAAAGTCACTTAATGAAGCAATAATGAAAATAATTCCTGCAAGTATCATTACCAATGAAATTTCATAGCTGCTTCCAATTTTAATGTCTATTAAACCATGATGTTTTTCATCCAAAAACATTAAAACCAAAACTATTGGTATTAAGATTATTCTTAAAAGTGTTATTTTGTTTGCTCAATTCATATGTTTACTCCATTAAATATATTATAAATAAATATCTTAAATTTTACACTATAGATTGAAGCCATTTTTTTCTTTTATAAAAATAAATGGCAAAGAAAAACTTCGTAGATTCTAATGCAAAAACAATAAATTGAATTCAAATAATACTAATACTGATTGTAAATTTTGAATTTATATTTGTCACTCTTGTGTTATATAAAATTAAAACTGACAATACTGGTAATGTAATACACCATGTAACAATGGAGTCTAATAAAAATGCTTGGAGCGTTTTCCCACCTGTCCGTATTATTGAATAACAAGAGTTATCAACAATTACAATTGGATAAAAGAAAGAATATATTGCAATTGTTCAAAAAGCAATATTTTTAGCTTCGTGACTGGCATTTGTGTATAGATGATTAGGAACTAGATATGCCATTAAAAATCCCATCATCATTAATATTACTGAAATCATAACCGATAACTTAATCAAATGTTCTGCATTATAATTTGCTTCTTCAAATTTTTTCTTTCCTAAGGTATTACCAACAAGTACAGAAATTCCCGCACTAAAACCATGATAAATTGGAGAAAATAAAATAGTTAATACAGTTTCAAAAATTGCGTTAGCTGTTAAAGAATCAGCTGAATATTTTGCTTTTAATTTAACTTGTAATACAACACCTAAAGAAAACATTATTTCACTTGCAACTAACGGTAATGCTTTTTTCATTGCCTTAGTTCAAACACCTAATGGTATTTTGAAACTTGCTCATCTTGGAATAAACTCATATTTTTTAAAATTTAGTAATAATAAAATAAACACTAACTGAAAGACTCTTGAGATTCCAGTTCCTATACCAGAACCTTGAACACCATAACCAATCCCAATAATTCCACTCAAAATACTATTTGGTAAAGTAAATATTGCATTACCTGTAAAATTAGAAACTAAGGCAATAACTGCCATAATGAAAGAAGCTTTTGGTCTTCCTGTTTCTCTAAGTACTGAAATAAATGTTAAGTTAATTGCTAAAATTGGGTAACTTCATGAAATTGATTTAAAATACATCGCCCCTTCTTTTATCGACATTTGATCAACTTGATTTTGAATGTATCAATAAAATTCTTGTGCTTGTTCTCTATTTGTTATTTTTTCAATATAATGTCCTGCACCATTACCGTGAGAGTCAATAGTTAATTTCATTAATGCTTCAGGTAAACCAGGAATAAATCTAAACATACCTACCAATACTCCGATAGAAACTGTGACATATAATTTTAAACATACTATATTTCTTAGTTTGGCATTTTCTTCCGCACCAAAATATTGAGCAGAATAAACTCCTGCTCCATAACAAAATCCTGTTATAGTACAAAACATAATTAAAAATATTTGGTTTGAAGCAACAACTCCGTTAACAGCAATTTGACCAGCATGATATTTAAATAGTTGAAGTCCATTTAAAACGTCTTTACTTAAATTGTTTCAACCGCTATCTTCAATTTGTTGATTTAAATCTTTTAATCCATCAATTTGTCTTTCTTTTAAAAAGTTAACAAATATGTTGTCAATAATATCAGTTGATGCTGAAACGATTTCTTGCAACACAGCCCATAAAATAAGCGTTATTGCTAATTTATATCAATTCTTTGTTGCAAAAAAACGTTTACGAATTTTGTTTTTAGAAGGATTATTAATATTTGTAGTTTGAAATGGATCATTTTGCAATGATTCTTGATTATCAATAAACATAAATATTCTTTCTCCTCTCTAAACAAATAAAATAGGACATTAAATGTCCCGCTTGTAAAATTTCTAAAATGGTCGGAACAAGTGGACTCGAACCACCGACCTCACCCTTATCAGGGGTGCGCTCTAACCAGCTGAGCTATGCTCCGGAATAGTGTGATGGGTCACACTTTTAATAACTAAAAATTTAGTTTCTAAATGGTGGTTTTGGACGGAATTGAACCGCCGACACATTGAGCTTCAATCAATTGCTCTACCAACTGAGCTACAAAACCATCTGGCGACTCCAACGGGACTCGAACCCGTGATCTCCTCCGTGACAGGGAGGCGCGATAACCAACTTCGCTATGGAGCCATTGGTTGCGGGGGCAGGACTTGAACCTACGACCTCCGGGTTATGAGCCCGACGAGCTACCAACTGCTCTACCCCGCGATAAAAAAATGGCGGAAGATGAGGGATTCGAACCCCCGCTCGGGTTTCCCCGACTCTCGGTTTTCAAGACCGACCCCTTCAACCGGACTTGGGTAATCTTCCTTGTTTTTTGGTCCCTCACAATTCGTCATTTTTAATTTTCAAATTATGGTGGACCTTATTGGACTCGAACCAATGACCGTCCGGTTATGAGCCGGATGCTCTAACCAACTGAGCTAAAGGTCCAATAATAAAATAATATGGTAGCGGGGAAGGGACTTGAACCCTTGACCTCCCGGGTATGAGCCGAGCGCTCTAGACCAGCTGAGCTACCCCGCCATATTGGTGGACCCGATCGGGATCGAACCGACGACCCCCTGCGTGCAAGGCAGGTGCTCTCCCAGCTGAGCTACGGGCCCAAATTAATGGTCGGGAAGACAGGATTCGAACCTGCGACCCTTCGGTCCCAAACCGAATGCTCTACCAAGCTGAGCCACTTCCCGATTAAACGAATATTTTTCAATATTCATTGGTTTTTATCTGGCGCGCCATAAGGGACTCGAACCCCTAACCTTTTGATCCGTAGTCAAACGATCTATCCAATTGATCTAATGGCGCATAAAAAAACACAACAATATTATATATTACATTTACACTCTTTTATATAAATAAAAGACATTTTTTATTATATCAAATAATTATTAAAGAAATAAAAAATCTGCTAATTTAGCAGAAATTTCTAAAATGGAGGTACCAGTCGGATTCGAACCGACGATCAGAGTGTTGCAGACTCGTGCCTTAGACCAGCTTGGCCATGGTACCATTACAAAATTAATTATACTAAAATTGATAATTAATTTTGTAAAATATAAAAAACAGTGATTGTTGTTTTATATTAATTATTTTTGCATTCTTATTTTATTATAAGAATCAACCAATTGTTTTTCTAATTCCTTACTTAACATTTGGAATGGAACTGCGTTTTGTTCAGGTATTGGTTTATATCAATCATTTAAAAAATTATCAAAATATGTTTTATTTTCAGCATATGTTGGTACTAAATATCCAGTTTCATCAACAAGTTGATCTTGAGTATTTTGTTCATAAATAAATGAAATAAATTTATAACATAAATCTGTATTTTTTGCATTTTTAGAAATAACCATATTGTCGGTTCACGCATTTGTGGTTTCTCCATTACGTTGTGGTGAACCTTGAACAAACGGAGCAATTGATGAATCCCAATTTTTATGAGCATTCATATAATCATCTGTTGCTGAAACACTATCACCATTATATAAAGTGGCCACATCAAAATCACCAAGTTGCACTTTAGTCATTAAATCATCTGTGTATAGACCAACATTTTTTCGACCTTTAATTAAATTTATTAAATCACTAGTAGCTTTTGTTATTTGATCTGAAGCATCTCCAAAATCTTTGAATTCACCATTCTCATATTTTTTTCCAGGAGTTGCTATTTGAAAGTCTTTTTCTAATGCGTACATAAATAAATTTTTATCGTCATCATTTAAACAAAGATTTAAATTATTGTCTGCCGCCCTTCATAAAATATCTCAAGATAATTTTTGTTGATTTGTAATTGCACCGGTTTTTGCGTTATATTTAATGTCATTATCTTTTAAAAATTTAACAACATTTTTATGTTGCATATTAAAGACAACTCTTACATCACCCCAAAAATAAGGAGCACAATAATCTTTTAATGTTAATTCACTTGTTTGTGAATTAACTGGTAATAAGTCTTTTGTGATTTTATCTCTATCTATTTTAGTTTTGTTCAATTGAGAAAGTAGTGTTTTATTAACACCATCAGTTCCCTTTTTTCCACCAATTGTAATTTTATTTCAATCTATTGGTTGTAAGTAACTTTCTTCAGCCATTTTCTTTACCATATAATCACTAGGAACCATAACATCATAATTATATGTGATATTTTTGTTATATAAAATTTCATTAGAATCATATTGTTGATAATTAACTTTAACGTTGTATTTTTTTTCAAAATCAGTAACCAAAGACATTCTTATATAACTTCCTCAATTACCAATTACAATGTCATAAACATTATTTAAAGCATATGTTACTGCCAAAATAATAAATGAAGTTCCAAATAAAATAATTACCATAAATACTTTCAAGTTTTTAAATCTTCATTTATTTACATTAATTTCATGACCTTCTACATTTATATAGTCGGGGTAATATTTTATATATAATTTTTCTTTTTTATTATTAATATCAGCAATTTTAGCTTGAAGTTTAATAACTTTGTTTTTTGCTTTAGTAATAATTTTTGTTTTTTTATCATCTTTTATTAAAAATGAAACAAATACAAGGTTTTTAATAACACTTAATTTTGCATAAACATTTTGAATTTTTTTACTTTGTGCTTGTTTTAAAAGAGCTAACTTAGCAATTGTTTTTTTAAGTTTAACTTTAGATTTACCTTCAATGATTTCAAATTTTCTAACTTCTAGTTTTTCAATATGATTTAAATATCATTGTTTTTCTTTTTTGTTTTCAACTTGTGCTAGTTCATCTTTAAATTCATCAATGGTATTTTGAATGTCAGTAACTTTTTTAAGGACATAACTTTCATGTTCTTTTTGTCACTCAATTTCATATTCTCAATGTTTAATTTTTTTATTTAGTTTTTCAATTATAGAATTAATTTTTTCAATTTTAGATTTGCTATCTAGACTATCTAGTTGTTTTAACAAATCCTCTTTTTTAAAAATCGCATTTTGATATTTTTCTTGCAAAAGAATTTGATTTTTGATTTTTTTATTTAAAACTTCTTTTTTTCATTCTAGTTTAGAAATTTTAGAATCATAGTTTCTTATTTGATTTATTTTTAAACATAAAAATAAATATCTATATTTAATTAATAAAAATATATTTTTTGTTTTTTTAGTAAAAGTTTTGTAATCAATAATTCCTTGATAATAAGCAATTTTTTTCTCAAATTTATTAATTTTTTTAATTTTATACTCATTGTTTTTTAATTGATTTTTTTCAGCCGCTTTTTTATTGACGATTGATTTATATATGTTAAACAAAATAATAATTGCAAAAATTGAAGAAACAAGCAATGTTCCAAAGGCATTAATGTATGGTTCAATTTTTTTAGCGGTATAAATAAATGTTGAGACGTTAGTTTGATCTCCACCATTAAAATATGAAATTATAAAATCATCAAATGACATTGAAAAACAAATTGCTGCTGCTGTAATAATTGATGGTAAAAGTGAAGGCAAGATTACTTTAAATATTGTTTGTCTTTGAGTTGAACCTAAATCTTCACTAGCAGCAATAATATTTTTATCAATTCTTTTTAAAAATGGCATTACGGTAATAATTACATATGGAACATTAAAAGAAACGTGGGATGCAATTAATGTTAGTATTCCAAACTTTATCCCCATTATAATAAATACAACCATTAAACTAACTGCTGTAATAATATCTGCATTTACTAATGGAATATTAGCAATTGCATAATATCTTCTAGATTTTTTGGGACTAATTTTTGATAACCCGATAACAGCCATAACTCCAATAACAATTGATATGATTGTTGAAGTAATTGCCACAAATAAAGATGTTGTAATTGATTTTAAAAATGGTGAATTTTTAATTAAATTATCATATCAATAAAATGAAAACGAATTAAAAGTATATTCTGAGCCATCCTTACTATTGAAAGAATAAAACATCATAATTGCAATCGGTAAATAAAGCGCCAACAAAATAATTGCTAGATAGCTAGATCTGATAAATTTTTTCATTTTTTACCCCTTCCTGACTCAAATGTTTTTGATAGTAGATTTAAAACTAAAATTAAGAATAAAACAACGATTGCTAAAACAACTGCAATTGCAGACCCCTGTCCAAAGTCACTTCCTTGTAAGAAATATGATTCAATAATTGAAGTAATAAATGTCACTCTTCCATCACCTAAATAAGAAACAACTAAAAGTGTTGTTGATGCTTGAATTAAAACAAGTGAAAAGGCAGTTATCACTCCCGGAATAGAATATCTAAATATAATCTCTCAAAATGTTTTTAAACGACTTGCTTTTAAATCATATGCAGCTTGTACTAATAACTTATCTTGTTTTTCTAATGCATTGTAAATTGGAGCAATTGCAAATGGTAAAAACATATATACCATTCCAATAACAATTGCTACTGGGGTTCCAAAAACTGAAGGCATTAGCAATAAAAATAATGTTTTCAATCCAATTGTTTTTAAAATCATATTAATTCAAATTGGTAATGTTACAAGAATTCAAATATTTCTTGTTGCTGTTTTTGATTTTAATGAAGCTAATATTAAAGCAATTGGATAAGCAAATACTACAGAAACCATACTTGCAATAAAGGCTAAAAATAATGATTTGAATAATACCCATATAAAAGAACCATCCTTCATTAAACTAGTGAAATGATCAAATCTGATTTTAAACATTGTAGCATCGTTTGTTGGTTTTACAATTGAATAAACAACGATTGCAATAATTGGTAAAATGATTAAAAATATCATAACAAAAAAGAATGGTGCTAATATAGCTCATGACTTACTAATAAAGTTTTTATCAACAAATTTTATAATCTTATTAGTTTTTTTGGGTGCTTTGGGTTCATCAATTTCTTCCAAAATATTAACTTCAATATCTTGAATTTTTTTTGAAATTTCTTCTGTGATGTTCATGCTTTGGTTTGAAGAATTTGTACTACTTTTTGAAACTTTTTCCATATCCACAATACCTCTCACTAATCATCAATTTCTTTTCACATTACATGAATTTCATCTTTATCTCATTTAATTGATACTTCTTTATCAAAATCATGAAAAGCAGTTGATTGAACTAAAAATTTTCTAAATTTTGTTTTTAATAAATATTCATAAAATACACCTTTAAAAACTACGTCTTCAACAGTTGCATTAAAAAAGCCTTGATTTTTAGGAAGTATTTGAATATCTTCTGGTCTTAAAACAATATCAATATTTGTTTCATTTTTTCCAAAACCTTTATCATTACATGCAAATTCAACATCATCAAATTTTACTTTTTCATCATCAATAAAAATTCCATTTTCAATAACGTTTGATTTCCCAATAAAACTTGCTACTCATTTGTTTTCTGGTTCATTATAAATTTCTTGTGGTGTTCCGATTTGTTGAACAACACCTTGATTCAAAATAATAACTCTATCACTTAGTGTTAAAGCTTCTTCTTGATCATGGGTAACAAGAATAAATGTTATCCCAATTTCTTCTTGAAGTTGTTTTAATTCATCTTGCATTTTTTTTCTAATTTGAACATCCAATGCTGAAAGTGGTTCATCCAACAATAAAATTCTGGGTTTTAAAACTAGTGCTCTTGCAACTGCAACCCTTTGTTTTTGTCCACCACTTAAATCATTAATATTTTTTTCTTCTAGTCCGATTAAATCGAACTTTTTAATGTATTCGCCCACAAGCTTTCTAACTATGTGTTCTTTTGTTTTTTTAACTCTTAAGCCAAAAGCAATATTTTCAAAAACATTATAATGTGGAAATAATGCATAACTTTGAAAAATTGTATTAATTTGTCTTTTGTTAGTTGGTATTCTTGACAAGTCTTTTCCTTCAAATAAAAGATCTCCGCTATTTTGTTTTTCACGTCCAGCAATAATATTTAGTGTTGTAGATTTACCACAACCAGATGGTCCAAGAATTGTAACAAATTCTCCTTCATGAACATTAAAACTGACTCCTTTTAAAATAACTTTACCTTCATATTGCTTTGTCAAATTACGAATTTCCAATATTGGTTTTTTTGTCATTTCTTTAATTCTCCTATTTAATTTAAAATTGCTAATTATTTTAAATTAACGGGAAAGTGTTTGGGTCTCAAGAACTTTTTCAAATCATTCAACACGGGTTATAACAACCATGAATCATTCATAAATTAAATATTGTTTTATATTTATACAATTTATTAATTTTTTCATAGTAACCCCCTGTTTTTAAAGATAAATTTATTATAAACACTTTTGCTATTTTTTAAAGTTTTTTTAATATTTAAAGATAAAAAAATCGGCTTGCACCGATTAAGAAAATTTATTTTTTTTCATTTTGTGGTTCAGCAAAATCACTTAATACTGTATTTGAAGAAACAGTAGTTGATTCTAATTGTGCTGCATATTTTTCTAGTGGTTCAATAATCCCATTTTCATTATTTGAAAGAGCTCTAAATTTAGCAACTTCTTTAACTTCATCAATTGCGTTACCCATTGCATATGAATGACCTACTCATTTTAATGCTTTGATATCATTTGCGCCATCTCCGAAATATGCAATATCTTTAGCTTCTATTCCTAATTCTTTTGCAACAAATTTAACACCTGTTAATTTGTTAATATTTTTTTTGCTAACTTCAATTGATTTATCTGAAGCATATGAAGAACCACATCATTCAAATTCTTTTTTAGTTAAGAATTTTTTCATTTTGTTTAATTTTTCATTATTTCCCTTAATTAAAAATTTAGAAATTGATTCATCAAGCAACTTCTCACCTTTATATTTAATTGGTTGTAATCCACTTGTTCTTTTAACAAACATTGAAAGTAGTGAAAATCTTTTGTTTGTGTAGTATTTTGTATCTTTTTCACCATACCCTAAAACTGTTAAACCTAAGTCATTAGCTTTTTTAAATATCATTTGTGCATCTTCTTCAATAATTGGGTGTGACTCCACTTGATTTAAAATGTCGTTTGTAAATTTATAAATTTTTGATCCGTTTAAACAAATAACGTAGTCATCAAACTTGAAACCGTCAATAAATTTTGCTAATGGTTTTGTTCTGCTAATTGATCTTCCAGTTGCTATACAAACTTTTATTCCGTATCTTCTTCCCTTTCTAATTGCTTCTAATGTTTCTTTTGTGACTTCTCCACTTTTATTTAAAAGTGTTCCATCTAAATCTAAAAATAATAATTTAATCATTGTGTTCTCCTATTTTATTAACTCTTCAAGTCCTTCTTTATTTAAAAATCCCGTATGTTTTTTGTAAACTTCACCATTTACAAAAACTATCGTAGTAGGAATAGACATAATTGAATACTTGTCAGAAATTTCTCTTGCGACATCGACATTAACTTTAATAAAATTTATTTCAGGAAATTCTTCTGAAACCTTTTCGAAAAAAGGTGCCATCATTTTACATGGTCCACATCAATCTGCATAAAAATCAACTACAACTTTGTCAAGATTTAATATTTGATTAAATTCTTGCATGTTTTCAACAATTTTTGCCATTTTTGTCTCCTATTAATAATATTTTATCATATTTAATTTAATATATTTTCTTCAATAAATTTGGCAATTCCGTTTTCTTTGTTTGTTGTAGTAATAAATTTTGCAAATACTTTTAAATTATCATTTGCATTTGCCATTGCTACTGGGTTATCAATAACCTTAAACATTGTTACATCGTTCATCCCGTCTCCAAAACACCAAGATTCTACTTCAAAACCTGCTTTTTCATATTCACCAATAACTTCTAGAGCTGCTGCTCCTTTTGTAGAATTACAATGTGACATTTCAAAAACTCTATTTGTATATTGGTGAACTTTATAACCATTATGATTACTAAATAATTCATACATATATTTTGCATCTTCTTCATTTGCATTTTCATTTAAAATTATCATCAAAATATTTATATCTTCATGAATTTCTTGTGCATCAGAAATTATTTTATATTTTTTATTCATTACTTTTGTTCAAAATTCAGTGTCGTCTGATTTGCCATACGAAAAGGTTGTTTTATCACCAATAAAATGAATTTTTACTTCACCAACTCTCCCATAAGTACTTTTAAAGATTTTTTTAATAGTTTCCCTATCTATAACATTGTTTTTATAAAACTCTTTTTTGCTAAAATCTAAAATTTGTGCGCCATTGTGACCGATAATAAACTTAATTTCTTCATGGTTATTTAAAGTTTTAATTAAACTTACTGTGTTGGTAATATTTCTCCCTGTAATTGGTATAAATACATCACCTTGTGCAAATAATTTTTTAATTACATCTTTTGTTTCAGGAGAGAATTCAAATTTTTCATTTAAAGCAGTACCATCAAGATCAGAAAAAACTAAATTTATTTTTTTATTTTTATTCATAAGCCACCTTTATTTTATATATTATACAACAAAAAAGCTTCTCTAATGAGAAGCTTTAATATCATATTTGGTCCGGAATAAGGGACTTGAACCCCCACGTGTTACCACGCCAGATCCTAAGTCTGGTGCGTCTGCCATTCCGCCAATTCCGGTTGATAATTTTATTAAAACATAAAAGAAAAAAATAAAAAACAATTTGGCTAATTGTTTTAAATAGTTTTCTAATTTTCCTAATGGTGCTGATGATAGGAATCGAACCTACAACCTACTGATTACAAGTCAGTTGCTCTACCGTTGAGCCACATCAGCATAAAAAATGGTGGAGTACGACGGGCTCGAACCGCCGACCACCTGCTTGTAAGGCAGGAGCTCTCCCAACTGAGCTAGTACTCCAGAAATAATATGGTAGCCTGTACGGGGTTCGAACCCGTGAATGCACGGATGAAAACCGTGTGTGTTGACCACTTCACCAACAGGCCATAAAAATGGCGGCTTTTACAGGACTTGAACCTGTGACAAACCGGTTAACAGCCGGTTGCTCTACCAACTGAGCTAAAAAGCCATAAGTAAAACTTACTTATTGATAATAACATATTTTATTTTTTAATATCAATAGTTTTTTTACACAAGTAAATTTTTTATCCAATCATTAAATCTTCTTCAAGGTTTCTGTGATTTTGTTTATTTGAAGGTTTAACAAATGCTAATAAAGTATTTGAAATCCCTAATTGTCCGATGAACATTGTTAAAATTAATGTTATTTTTGAAAGTGTTCCAAGAGATGTAATTGTTTCATTATCATATGGAGAGAACCCAACGGTACCAAAGGCACTACCAACTATTAATAATAAATTTACAAATATTCCCGAATCTGATCCATTAAGCACATTTTTATGTTGATTTTTTAAAACATCATAACTATCAATATAAATTATGAAAAGCACTACCATTACAAGGAAAATTGACATAAAGAAAACTGCGTTTGCTTTTTTAACTGTTTCATTAGGAATTTTTTTACCAAATGCATCAACCGTTTGTTTATTACGTACAGCACTTCAAATAGATAGTAATAAAACTGCCAATGTTGTTGTACGAATCCCCCCAGCCGTTGATGATGGCGCCGCACCAATAAACATTAAGTTTATTAAAACAAGTTTAGAACCGGATGAAAAATCATTAACATCAATAGTTGAAAATCCTGAGTTTCTGGCAGCCGATGAATTGATTACAATATCCATAAAAGATTTATATCAAACCTTATTGGTTCCATCGGGGTTGTAAAGAATTTTGGATTCGTGTGATAAAGTTAGTTCACACCCAAACACTAGAATCGGTCCTAAAATAAATAATGTTGTATAAACAATAAAGTTTAATTTAGTAAATAATGAAAAGTGGGCAGCAGAGCCAGTTGCTCTTGCTCTTCATTTTTTCTTAATATCGTGATATGTTGGATATCCTAATCCACCAATAACTCATTGAAATAAAAATATTACTTGAATAAAATAACCATAATTATTTTCATTATAAATTTTTAATGATGAATTAGAAAATATATCGATTCCTGCATTATTTGTTGCACTGATTGAGTGGAAAATTCCATATCAAAAAGATCTTATAAAGTTGTGATTTGGATTTCAATCATTACTATTTTCTACAGGAATAAAGTAAAAACCAAAAAATAACAAAAGCGCTCCGATAAGTTCAACAAATACTAAAAAAATAAATGCATCCTTAATCATCTCGGTAGTGTTTGCAAGCGCAATACCACCCCTTTCGGTTTGGGCAACTATTTGATCATTAATAGACACTTTTTTATTTAATAAAATCATAAATGTAATTTTAAATGTTAGAACCCCGATTCCACCCAATTGAATTAAAATTAAAATAATCAAATGACCTCAAAATGTATACGACGCAGGAATTAAAGAAGTTGTAATTCCAGTATCAGAAAGCGCACTCGCTGCATTAAAAATTCCTGACATTAAATTTCAAGATAATTTTTTATTTCCCCTTGTAGTGTCAACTATTCCAGGAATCATTAACAAGAAGCCAGCAAAAACAACCGCAATAAAATAAAGAATAATAATTTTACCCATAACTCTTGAAAATGGCACAGCTTGTTTTAAGCGACTAAAAAACGTTTTTTGTATTCTATATTTTTTAGACTTCTTTACATTCTCTTTTAATTTTCGCTTTTTATACAACTTCTTTTCGCTTTTTAAATCTTTAGTCTCTTCACGAATTGTTGAGTTTTCACTAAAATCTTTTTTACTATAAGAATTTGTTTTATCAAAATCTTTATCAATCATTTATTATTTCCCCAGAATTTTTCAATATTAATATATGTTATTACAAATTTAATATTTGTATTTTTACTATTTTAAATATTATACTATTTTATTAATAATTGTTATAATTAAAGTCAATGGAGGCATATGTATGGCTAGAAAAAAAACCTTTGCCGTTATTGGGGCAAGTCCACTTGGATTGTCTGTCGCTAGAGAATTAGATAAGAAAAAGCAAATTGTTAAATTGTTTGATATTTCTGAAGAAAAATTAAATGCTCATATTGATGACTTTGAATCAGTTGAAGGAATTGTTGCTGATTGTACTTTAAAAAAAGTTTTAGAAAAAAATGGAATTGACCAATTTGACAGTGTCATTGTATGTATTAGTAAAAATATTGAAGCAAACATAATGGTTACTTTAAATATTATTGACTTAAATGTTTCTAACTTTATTGTTCAAGGAATTGAAAACAAACATGAAAGAATTCTGATTGCCTTAGGATTAACAGAAGAACAAATCATTGTACCAAACAAAATTTCAGGAAAATTAGTTGCAACAAAAGTGTTATTTGATATTGATATTGATGTTCAACCAATTGATAATGAATTTGTATTTACTAAAGTTGAAGTTAAAGAAGAATCACACTTTGATAGATCAATAGCAGAAAATAATTTAGTAACAAATAAAGACTTTACAATTGTGCAAATTCGAAGAGAAGGAAAAATTTTAATTCCTGATGAATATACAATAATTAAAGAAAGAGATCTTTTATATATTTTCGCTAGAAACAACATTGTTAATGATTTAGTTTTAAAAATAAGTGGTATTAATGAATAATAAAAAAAATACGCAGTGCGTATTTTTTTTATTATTTGTTATTAATTTTATTTAACAATTTCTTTGATTTTAATATCAATGATTTTTTGAGCAATTGATGGTGACACATTACCTTGCGTTTCTTTCATTAATGATCCCATTATTGTTTTCAAAACACGCTCTGGTCTATTATTGAATTCATTTTTAATTAACTCAGTATTTTTTAAAATTATTGGCTCTAAAATATTAATAATACTTTTTTCATCACTTATCAGTTTCAAATTATTTTTATCAATAATGTTTTCTACTGTATCTTTTTTTTCACTTAAAATTTGTAAAATCACTTTAACATGTTTAGAAGAAATTTTTTCTTCATTTAAAAGATTTAAAATTTTAGAAATGTTTTCAACATTAAAATTTGATTCCTTAAAACTAATCCCTTTTAAATTTAAAATTGATTGAATATCAGATGATAATAAATTAAATACTTTTTTTGGTTCAGTTTTAGTGTTTTGAACCAATGATTCAAAAATATTATTAAAATCATAATCTGCCAAAATATAATCAATCTCTTTTTTATTTAAACCAAATTTATTTAAATATTTATTTCTTTTGACCGAAGGTAATTCAGGCGAATTTTTAATAACATTATTTACTCAATTTTTATCAAGTTGAATTGGAAATATATTTGGTTCAGCAAAATATTTGTAATCAAGTGCATCACCCTTACTTCTCATTAAAATTGTCTCTTGAGTTTTTTCATCAAATCTTCTTGTTTCTTGAGAAATAATTTCATTATTTAAAATCATTTCAGTCTGTCTTTTAATTTCAAAATCAATAGCTTTTTTAACATTATTAAATGAATTTAAATTTTTGATTTCCACTTTTGATCCAAACTTATCAACACCATATGGTCTTAAAGAAATATTTATATCACAACGCAATGAACCTTCATTCATTTTTACATCACTAATTCCAAGATATAAAAGGGTTTCTCTTAATTTTTCAAGATAAGCAACAGCTTCATCTGCCCCTCTTAAAACTGGTCTTGTAACAATTTCAACTAATCCGACACCACTTCTATTGTAATCTAAGTATGTTTTATCATCTTTGTGAATTTGTTTAGCTGTGTCTTCTTCAATGTGCAATCTTTCAATATCAATTTTTTTGTTTTTACCATTTACTTCAATTTCTAAATAGCCATTTTTACCAATAGGAAAAAAGTTTTGTGTTATTTGAAAGCCTTTCGCTAAATCAGGATAAAAGTAATTTTTACGATCAAATCTAAGCAGTGTATCAATTTCCATGTTTAATCCATTACATGCCAATAATGCTAATTCAACACCTTTTTTATTAACACTCGGTAAAGCTCCTGGTAATCCAAATACTCTTTCATCAACACTTGTGTTCGGAGCAACATTAAATTCTGCGGCAGACTTTGAAAACATTTTAGATTTTGTCTTTAATTCAACATGATTTTCAATACCAATAATTATTTCTAAATTATTCATAAAATCCTTTCAAAATATTTTCTAGATATTGAGAAAATATTAATAATTCTGAATCTTCTCTGATGTTGGCATTTATATTGATTCCTATTGGTAAATTATTTTTTTTATAAAATGGCAATGTGATTGAAGGCATACCATTAAAATTTGCCAACACTAAAATTGTATCTAGCGCGTTTTGTTTTTCATCAACAACAGTAACAATATCTTTATTTAGAACATCGCTTATAAGAGGGGCAATATCAACTGCTGGGGGTAAAATTAAAAAATCGTTTTTTGCATAAATCTTTTGAATTTTGTCGTTTAAAATTCTTCTAATTTTTTTAGCTTTTAAAAATAATTTTTCTTGATTTTCTTTTTTTAAATTATAACTACCAATTACAAATCTTCTTTTAACAACTCTTCCAAACCCCATTCCTCTAGACTTTGACATAATTTCACGATAATCTTTGCCATTTATTCTTGCGCCAAAATTAATACCATCTAAATTGGCATGTGTTGAAGATGCTTCACAATAAGAAATAATCATATACAACTCTTGTATTAGAAATAATAACTCTGTATCAAAACTAATAAAATTAATTTTATGTCCTACTTCTTTTAATTTTTCATTCAATAAGTTATATTTTTCTTTAACATCATTAGGCATTCAATCATATACTTCTTTAATATATGCAATGCTTGCTTTTTTGGTAAAATCTAAATTTTCAAATTTTAATTCATTTGAAATTGAAGTGAAATCATTTAAATCTTGTTTAAAAATTAATTTAGAAACATATGAAACATCTTCAACATTATTTGCAAATAAACCAACTGTATCTAAACTTGGGGCATATGGAATTACACCATATCTTGAAATTGAACCATATGTTGGTTTGAATCCAACAATCCCTGCATAAGAAGCTGGCTTTCTAATTGAATCTCCGGTATCTGTGCCTGTAGCAAATGGCACAATTCCAGAACTAACAGCAAATGCACTTCCAGATGAACTTCCACCAATTATTCTTTTTTTATCATAGAAATTGTGAACAATTCCATTAGCTGCAAATAATCCAGTTCCGCCCATTCCAAGTTCATCCAATGTTGCTTTTCCAACTAAAACTGCACCATTATCAATTAATTCTTTGTGAACTGTTGCATCAAAAGGCGGAATATAATTTTTTAAAATATTTGTTCCTGCTGTAGTTAAAATTCCCTTAGTTGAAATATTGTCTTTTTCAAAAAATGGAACCCCCGTTAATGGTCCATCAATCATTTTAAAATTAGAGTCTTTATTTAATGACACAAAAAAATTAGAATCTTTTAGTTTTTGAGATTCTACAATTTTATCAGTTAAAATTTTTTTATTATTTGTTTTCAAATAATCTTTAATAGTTTTGTTCATTTAAATTACCTTTTTAACAATTATATAATCTGCATTCTTTTCTGGCGCTAAATTTAAAATTGTTTCTTTTTCAATTGCTTCTATTTGATCATCTTCTCTCAAAAAAGTGTTATTTATTTCAAAAGGAAAATCTAAAGGTTCAACATCTGCAACTTGATAATTAATTATTTTTTCAAATCTTTTTTCAACATTTTCATCTGTTAATAAAATATCCTTTATTTCATCTTCACTTAAATCTATCAAAAGATCTTCAGCTAATTCCTTAATTTGTTCTTTAGTCATTGTTTTCCTCTTTTATTAGTTTTTCTAATTCAGTTTCACTTAATATTTTAACATTTAATTTTTTAGCTTTTTCCAGTTTACTTCCAGCTTCTTCACCAGCTAAAACATAATCAGTATTTTTAGATACGGATTCAGAAATATTTGCCCCATATTTCGCCAATAAATCTTTAAAATGATTTCTTGGTTTTGAAAGTGTTCCTGTAATCACAAAGTTTTTTGAAGTAATATTATTATTTTCAATAACATCAGTTCCACTAAAGTTCATATTAATATTTAAACTTTTTAAATCATTTATTAAATTTATATTTTGGTCAATTTCAAATCAATCTTTTATAGATTTTGCAACAATTGGTCCGACATCCCTAATCTTTGATAAATCTTCAAAATTTGCATTTATGATGTTGTCAATATTTTTAAAATTTTTAGCAATAATATAGGCTGTTTTTTTACCAATGTGACGAATTCCTAATCCAAAAATTAATTTTTCAAATAAATTAGTTTTTGATCTTTCGACTGATTTCAAAAGATTATTAACTGATTTTTCGCCAAACTTATCAAGCATTATTAATTCATTTTTAAAATTAGTTAATTTATAAATATCTGATATTTTAACAATGTATTTATTTGCAAATAATTTTTCGATAATCTTAATGCTTAAACCTTCAATGTTCATAGCATCTCTACTTGCAAAGTGTTCTAGTGATCTAATTATTTTTCGTGGACATTCAATATTTACACAATATTGATCAACTTCACCCTCAAATCTTTCCAACTTATTTTGACACGATGGACATAAATTTGATTCTGTTCATATTGGAAGTGATTCGTAGTTTGTATCTTTAATTGAGTCGAGCACTTCGGGAATAATATCTCCCGCTTTTTTAATTTTAACAGTGGAACCAATTCTAATATCTTTATCTCTTATAAAATATGAATTATGTAAGGTTGCCGCTTTTACATTTGAACCAGCCAATTTAACCGGTTTAAGTTTTGCGTTATAAGTTATTCTCCCAGTTCTTCCAACTGTTGGAAAAATATCCAATAGTTTAGTTTCTTTTATTTCTGCTGGAAATTTATAAGCTATTGCTCATTTGGGAAATTTAGAAGTATTCCCTAAAATGTCATAATATTCAAATTCATTTACTTTTATAACAATTCCATCAATTTCATATTCTAATGAGTCTCTAATCTCATTTAAATAACCAATTTGTTCTTTAACATTATTAATATTTTGACAGTGCTTAGATAAAGGGTTTATTTGAAAGCCTAAATCATTTAAAAACTTTAAAGATTCTTCATGTGTTTCTATATGTTCTTTGTTCATTAAAAAATATGTTCAGATATCTAAATTTCTTTTTTTAACAATTTCAGAATCTAATTGACGCAATGTACCAGAAGCCGCATTTCTTGGATTTGCAAATAACATTTCGCCATTTTCAAATTTTTTTGCATTAATTTTATCAAACTCTTTTTTTGATAAATAAACTTCTCCCCTAACTTCAAAATATTTATCATTATTATTAATTGTTTTGGGAATGCTCTTAATTGTGAAAATATTGTTTGTAACATCTTCACCAACTATACCATCACCCCTTGTAACACCTTTAACTAATTTGCCATTTTCATAAATTAGTGAAATTGATAAACCATCAATTTTGGGCTCGACAAAATAACTATAAGGTTTTTCTTCTAGCTCTTTTTTTATTTTTGTATCAAATGCTTCTAAATCATCAAAATTAAAAGCATTTGCTAAACTTAACATTTGATATTTATGTTTATGTTTTGTAAAAATATTTTCAACTGAACCTCCAACTTTTTGGGTTGGTGAATCAGGCGTTTTAAATTGAGGGTACTGAGTTTCAAGATCGATTAATTCTTTCATTGTTGAATCAAACTCTAAATCATCAACACTTGGTTGATTTAAAACATAATAATCATTATTTCACTTATTAAGCTTTTCTTTTAATTGATTTATTTTGCGTTCAATTTTTTCAGTCATAAACTCTATCCTCAATTTTTTCTTTTGTTGATTTTATATAAATCAATTCTATTTCATCACTTACGGGAAATTTTTTTAACATTACTTTTTCAATATATTTTAGTAAATATAATAAAAATGCAAAAATTAAATAAAATAGCGACGTTTTATAAATTATGTCTTCATAAAACAAATTATTATTTTTAAAACTTTTAAATATTATAATAAATGAAAAAGAATTGTAAAATGTCATAAATTGAATTAATAATAAATCTATTGCAAAAGTTAGATAATTGTTTTTAATAGATTTCCTTTTAATAAATCAACAGATTGCTAAAATAATTTCTAATCCCGATATAGCCAAAGTTAAATTGGTTTTTAATGTTAGATCTTCTTTAATAAAAAAGAGCATATGATAAGATAAAAAATTTTCTAAAAATTTAATGTTATTAAAATCATTGTCTCTTTTAATAAAATAAATTCCCCCCATTACTATTAAAATAAATGGAGCTATTAAAATGAAAAAAGAAATGTTTCTATTAACATAAACTTCAAATAAATTTATTTTATGATAGTTTGTATTAATTCAAACAATAAATATAAAAGTAATTACAATTAAAATTGTGACTGCTATTACTTGAAAATATAGCTCTTGTTTAAAACAATAAAACAATGCTGAAGAAAAAATAAATAAAGCCATTTTTGTAAAATCTTTAACAAAAATATTAAAGTAACGAATCTGTATAATAAATAGCATTGTGTAAAATAAAAACAGAAATTGAAATGTTATATTTCAATTAAATACTATATAAGCTGGTAAAACCATTCCAATCAATAATGGCATAGACTTCATACGATAATTTTCGTTTACATACGCTATAAATAATGTTACTAAAAAAACCAAATAATATTTCATTAAATTATTGTTTACAAATTGTGGGTGTTTTATGTCTAAAACAAAAACGAAAAATAACATTGCAACAACCCAAAATACTACTAGGGATAAAAGATTAAATCATTTATATGAATTTATTTTTAATAAAGGATAAACAATAGCAAAAATCGAAAATAATATACATGCATTAAAAATTAAGGAAAACCCCTCTAAATAGTTAATTAAGTTAAAACTTTCATTATTAATAGGCACAATTCTTTCAAAATAAAATGGTAGCATCAAAAATATATATCATATTGGAAAATTTTTGACATTATGTTTAGTTTTGGCAAGAATAAAAAAATTAATTATTTTGTCATCTTTCTTTCTGAAAGCATTAATAATATTGTGAAATTCTTTATTAACATTATTAGAAAGTTTTATTTCTTTTGTTAAGTAAAAAAATAGTATTGTAAGTAAAAATAATATTGCTAATGTAAATGTTTCCCAAGATATTTTAATGGATTGAAATCAAAACTTAATAAATACTAAAACAGTTAATAAGTAAGCAATATTTAATATTAAAAAATAATATATCAAAATAAAATAAGGGATGTTTTTTAATAACAATATTGGCATAAAGAACATGAAAATTAATGAAAAATATAAAAATGCCCCAATTGCTAAGTTGGCAAAATTATTTTTTATATTTATCTTAAACATGTTTGTTATAGCTGAACCAAAAGCATAAAATGATGCACAAGATAACAACCCAAATATTAAACCTAAACTAAATAATGGCATCATATTTACCTCCTATTTTATTATCAATTATTCTTCTGGCTGAATTTTATAAATTAGTTCGACATTTTTGTCTTCATCTAAATTTAATCCATCAATAGCAAGTGTGTTACCACCAACAGTTGCATTAGAAGTCATTATATTTACTTTTTTAGTGTCTTTTAAAACTTCTTCTAAATTTTTATCATTTTTAATATAAATTTCTGTTTCGTCAAACTTGCTAGTTAAAGAATTAATTTTTTCTACTAGTTTATTATCAACAACTTTTGAAACAATTGGTATTTTACCAATAACAGAAAGAAATAATTTTGGCAACAGCAATACTGTGACAATTAAAATAACTCCAATAGATGTCAATCCACAAAATACCATTAATTCAAATAATTCCCTTGCGCTTTTAAATGAATCAACGTCATAATGATTTTTCATTACTGTAAAGTTAATAAATATAGATAGTGAAATTGGAATTAATAAAATTAAAAGATTTCGAAAAACAAATTTTGTAGAAGAGTCATATGTTAAATATTTATAACAATAAATTCATAAATATAAACGTTTTATATATAAAGCAATGCACTTTGTAACATACATCAAGACAATCGCCTTAATCATAAAATCATTTTTATTTACATCTAATCTATTTAATGCTTGTTTTGAAGTAAATCCAATAATTAATACAATTACTATATAAGCCGCACCTAAATAATTTTGAAATCTAGAAATTTCAGAATTACGTCCTTTAGCATAAATTAAAATACTTTGTGTTTCGCATAAAATTATTAATGAGGTAGAAAGAGCAACAAGAGTAGAAAACATTGGTTTTTTGAAAATGTACGTAATTAATTCTTTTTCTCCAAATGGTATTTTTGTTGGATCAGTATTATTAAATAAATCTTCAAACTGTTTTCAATAAATCGCAGACACAAAGTAAGGTGACAAAATTGACATATTAATGAATGTAAATGCAGCAATCATATATGTATACATTTCATATCGAGAGTAACTTTCTCAATACACCCTTCCCTTTTGAGCAATGATGTGTGTGAAATATTCTCTAAATGACGTAATAAAATTTAACATAATTAGTTGAATGTTAAACGCAATAACCATATATAGTGAAAAAGCTGATGAAATGTTAAGTCCAAATAAAACGAAAACAACAATTACATCAGTTGATATTAATAAATAAGTCCCATATGATGATTTATTAATTTGAGCAGTCATTGTGCTTAGTCTTAAATTAACAACATTTTTTTTGTACTTCAATCATATGTATCTTTTTTTAACAAAAAAATATAATAAAACGCATTTAATTGGACCAGTTAATAAAATAAAATTAAATACAATTAAGGGAGAAATTTTTTCTAAAGAAATTAACAATATAATAATTGAATAAATAGTAATCTCAGAAAAAATTATTATTGATCTTCTAATTGAATTTTTTTCATCAGCTGCCAAAATATTTTCTTCTGCAGCAAAAAATCAAGTGTTAATAAAATTTTTAAAAAGAAATATTAAGGCAAGTGCTGCCATTCCAAAATAAGATATTGATCCATTATCCTTTATTTCAATACCTTTACCAAAAGATTTTGATTCAAATATTGAGTCAAGACCATTTGCATTCATAAATAATGGAATAATAATAGAAATAATAATTCCCACAGCTAGTTGTATTATTGCAGACTTACGATAATTTCGTTTAGATGAAGAATAGATTTCATTACAAGTTATTCAATCATGATTTTTTATAGGTTTAACCAACAAAATAATTGTCGCTATTCCCAATGCACTTTCGGCTGTAATGATAAATGTTGAAAAAGCCATAAGCATTCTTATGAAACCATTAAATTTAGTGCCATAATTATTCATAATAAAGTAAATTAATAAAAGTTGCACTGTGGCTGTAAATATAGAAAATAGAACAGATAAAATTAAATTATATAAACCTTGTGCTTTAGATAAATTCATCATTGACTCCATTTTATTTATTTTATCATTTTTAGCTAATTAAAAATGTCTATCGCTTTCAAAACTTTGTTTATTTAAGTATTCAAATTTTTCCATGTTATTAAATTCAAGTTTTTTAGATATTAAATCAATTTTTTTATCGAATGTTTTTTTTGCTCCATATCGGAAATCACCAACAATCGGACTTTTATAATAAGCAAGAACTGCTCTAATTTGGTGTTTTCTTCCGGTGTGTAATTTTATTTCAATTACTTCTTTCGAGATTTGCTTAACTTCCATTGAGCATTTTTTATAATCTTTTTTTTCTTCTAAAGAAAAAAGTGATTGTTTTTTGTCTTCATCATATTTTAAATATCCCTTTACAACTAATGGACCTTGGTAAACACCTTCAATTTTTGCAATATAAGTCTTTTGAATTTGATTTTTATTTTTGATAGCTTGTAAAAAATAAGCTTGTGCTTCTTTATTTTTAGCATAAATAACTAGACCTGAGGTTAACTTATCAATTCTATTTATATGACTAATTACAAAACTATTTTCATTTTCAATTTTATAATCATTTTTAGATATTAAATAAGATTTAATTATTTGATCAAGTGAAATATTATACTGAGAATGCATTTCTACATTTGCATCTTTATCAGCAATTAAAATATTTTTATCTTCATAAATAACTTTTAATGTTGAAAAATCTACTGTTTCAACCTTATCTCTTAATTCTTTTTTTGCTGATGTGTCATAAATAATAATTTCATCATTTTCTTTTATTATGTAATTATTATTTTTAATTCTTTTATTATTAACCTTAATATTACCAATTCTAAATCACTTATAAATAATTGATAATTTAGTATCTTTTTGGGTTTTTTTAACAAACTTAAAAAGTGTTTGACCTTCATCATTTTTGTTAGCAATGTATTTAACCACTATTTTGTACCCCCGGGATTTGTTATTTCAATAATTAAAACAACCATGTTATATATTGAGTGAATTGGTCATGAATATGCGATATTTCCCCCACTTAGAGAAAAGAACGCTGTTAAAACAATTGCGGGTGCAAGATAACTTAAAATATTTTCAAAATCTCCAGATTGCATAATGTGAATTGCCGCAAAAAATAATGCACTAAAAATAAAACCTCATGTTTGATTAGAAACAAACATATTAATTAAATGTCTACATATTATTTCTTCAAATAATGGAGCAACCAAAACAGTAAAAAGAAATAGTGAAATAATTAATAATGTTTTTGAAGGTGAAGCTGCAGATTTTAATCCACGTGTTAATGATTCTTGGTTAACTGATTGACTACTATGAATAAGATTAACAATAAATGTAGAAAATAATGTTAGCAAAACACCAAAGAATGTAGTGATTAAAATAAGTTTTCAACTTTTTTTAAATGTTTCAATAAAAATTTCTCTTATTGATTTTATTTGTTTAAAAGCAACAAGAATGAAAATAAATTCATAAATTGCTTGACCAAGGATTTGGGCAGAATTTTTATAGTTTGAAGTAGTAATGCTATCATTTGATTTTTCAGCTGCAAACATCATTAAACAAATCGATAAAACAATTGGCATAATTGAATAAAACAAAAACATAAAAAATCCTTCTTTATAAAAAATTTCTTTTTGTCTAATGTAAAAAATATATATTCCTATTAGTGGTGAAAATAATTGAATCATTATGTTAATGGAACTAATATTTTTTTGATCTGTTGAAAAAGCTTTAAAATTATTAAACACAGCAAATAATAAAAAGCAACTTATCATTGGAATTACTAAAACAAAAAGTATAAATAAAAGTCCATCTCTTCGAAAGTCGGTTAAGTTAAAAGTATTATTATATTTTTCGTTACTTTTTTTAATAGCTAATTTAAATTTATTCATGACTTAATTATATATTTAAGTGAAAATAAAAAAAGAATCTTGCGACTCTTTTTTAAAATATAAATTATTTTGAAATTATTTTAGCAATTAAATCGCCTTTTTTAACATTTCCTGTTCCTTTGATAATTTCCATTTTTTTACCATCCATTGATTCTGTGGTAAAAACAATTGGTGTTTGAATTGATAAATCTTTTGATTTAATTTTTTCTAAATCAACTTTAACTAAATGTTCACCTTTTTTAACTTTTTGACCTTGACTAACTTTAACATCAAATCCGTCTCCGTTTAATGAAACTGTATCCATTCCAATATGTAATAAAATTTCTGCACCTAAAGATGTTCTTAATCCAAATGCATGTCCTGAAGGGAAAACGGTAACTAATTCACCATCTGCTGGTGAAATGAAATCACCATTTGCTGGAATAACAGCTAATCCGTCTCCTAACATTTTTTCTGCGAACACTTCATCATTAACTTTTGAAAGTTCAATTAATTCACCATCTACTGGTGCAAATATTTCAACCATTTTTGGTTTTTTTGAAAATAAACCCATTTTATATCTCCTCTAATTTATTCTACTATAATTTGATAACTTTTTTTACTAAGTCTAATACTTCTTTTGTAGTTTCACATTCCAATGCTTTTTCAGCTAATTCTTGTGTTTCTTTTAAAGTTAATTTTGAAATAATACTTCTTGCTCTTGGAATACTTGTTGCTGACATTGAAAATGCATCTAATCCCAATCCCATTAACAATGGAATTGCATTAGGTTCTCCAGCCATTTCTCCACACATTCCAACTCATTTTTTGTGCTTGTGTGCACCATCAATTGTTAATTTTAATAATTTTAAAATTGAAGGGTTATATGGTTGATATAGATAAGCAACATTTTCACTCATTCTATCAGCAGCCATTGAGTATTGAATTAAGTCATTTGTTCCAACTGAGAAAAAATCTGAGTATTTAGCAAATTTATCTGCATTAACAGCAGCGGCAGGAATTTCAACCATCATTCCGATTTGTAAATCCTTACCAACTTTAATTCCTTCTTTTTCTAATTCTTTTTTAGTTTCTAAAGTGAATTCTTTTGCTTGTTTAAATTCATCAACTGTTGCAATCATAGGAAACATAATTCCTAATGGTCCAAAGGCTGAAGCTTTTAATAATGCTCTAATTTGTGTTTTAAAAATATCTTTTCTATCTAGTGTAAATCTAATAGCTCTATATCCTAAAAATGGATTCATTTCATGTGGGAATTCGAAGTATGATAATTTTTTATCTCCACCAATATCTAATGTACGAATAATTGTAATTTTACCAGCCATTTTTTCAATAACTTTTTTGTATGCAGTAAATTGTTCTTCTTCTGTTGGGAAGTGTGTGTTGTTCATATATAAGAATTCTGATCTAAACAATCCAATTCCTTCTGAGCCATTTTCTAAAACACTCTCAATGTCATTTGTACTACCAATATTTGACTCTAATACAAAATCTTCATAACCATCTTTTGTAACAGTTCCTTTATTAATGAATTTTTTTAGTTCTTCTTTTGTTACATTAAATTCTTCTTGTTTTTTTAATCAAGTTTTTTTATCTTTTGGTTCAACTTCTACATCACCAGTTAATCCATCGATAGCAATTAATTGTCCTTCTTTAACATCAGATAAAATAGTTTTTAATCCAAGCACGGCTGGAATTTCTAAACTTCTTGCCATGATTGCTGCATGTGAAGTTCTTCCTCCCATGTTACATAAAAACCCTTTAACCATTTTGGGATTTAGTTGTGCAGTTTGTGAAGGAGTTAAATCTTCAGCAACTATAATTACTTCTTCAGAAATATTTGCCAAATCAATGATTCTTAGTCCTAGTGAATGTTTTAACATTCTTTCTGAAACGTCTCTAACATCAGCTGCTCTTTCTTTAAAATAAGCATCTTCCATCATTTCAAACATTTCAATATATTTTTTTGAAACATCAAACATAGCTTTTGATACATTTAATTTATCATTTTTAATTAATTGTTTAATGTCATCAATAATTGCTGGATCTTCTAAAATAGACAAATGCGCTTCAAAAATTTCGGCTTTTTCTTTTCCTAATTTTTCTAATGCAATAACTTGCAATTTTTTTAAATCTGTTTTTGTTTCTTCAATTGCTTTATTGACTTTTTCAATCTCTTTTTCTGGATCAGAAATTTTATCATTTTTGATAAAATCTTCAACAGGTTGTTCATTTAGAATATATGCTTTTGCTATTGCAATACCCTCTGAAGAACCAATACCTTTAAATGTTTTTGACATAATTGTCCTCCGTTTATATTTATTAATTATACTTAATTATTATTTGAAAACACAAAAAATGGATTTAAAATAACAAAAAAATAGCGTTGCTATTTTTTAATTCATGAAATTATTACTTTACCTTCACCCTTAAAATTAAATTTCGCTTTTTCTAAATCGCAAATAATTCCTGATTCACCTTTTTTAAATCCTAATTCTAAAACTTCAAATTCACCATCAATAACAGTAAATTGTAATCAACTTGCTTCTTCATACATTCTAAATTTAGTTGTTATTTTTGAATCTAAGATATAAATAGAAAATACTTCAGAGCTAAATACTTTTTCTTTTGCTTCTTGAATTATTTCAGGTTGAATATCTGGCACCAATGTAACATCTAAAGATTTTTGAATATCTAGAGCTCTTTTTTGACCATCTTTATCAACACGATCATAATCATATAATCTATATGTAACATCACTTGATCTTTGTAATTCATATACAACTACATTCGGTGTTATTGCGTGAATTTTTCCTGGTTGAACATAAACAAAGTCATCTTTTTCAACATTAACTTTTTTTAATAATTTATCTCATTCACCGTTATCGATCATTGATTCTAAATCTTTTTTGTTTTGTGCATTATGACCATAAATTAATTGTGCGCTGTCGGGACAATCTAAAATTATTCATGACTCTGGCTTTCCAAGTTGTTTGTGGTTTTTTAAGGCGTATTTATCATCGGGATGCACTTGAACTGAAAGAAAATCTTTAGCAGTAATTATTTTTGCTAATAAGGGATATTCTCCTTGATAATTACCAAATAAATCTTTGTTGTTGTCAAAAACTTCTTTTAAAGATTTGTTTCTAAATCTCCCATTTTCAATATACCCCATTCCATTTTCATGAGCAGATATAACTCATGCTTCACCAATATTTTTAGCATCACCAATATTAAATCCCATTGTTTTTAATTTATCTGATCCCCATAGCTTTTCAGAAAAATGTGGTTTTATTTTAAAAATCTCCATAATTATTAATTTCCTTTGTTTATAATTTTATCTTATATTTATATTGTTTGATAGATTGTTTAAACAAAAAAACGCCGAAGCGTTTTTTTAACTCAAAAATTAAATTAGTGAGTTATCTTTCATTGCTTTTTCAATTGATACGATAGCTTCTTTTTCATCACTACCTGTTGCCATAATAGTAACCTCAGTGTTTGTTTTGATTGCTAAAGCCATGATATTCATAATTGATTTCAAGTTTCCTTCTTTTTCTCCAGATTTAATTTTTATTTCTGAAGAAAATTTTGAAGCTTCTTTTGTTAGTATAGAAGCTGGTCTTGCGTGTAATCCAACTGGATCGATGATTGTTACTTTTAATGAAGTCATAATTCCCCCTATGTGTGTTCTATATTATTTTATCATTTTGTTATGCTATTTTTCAAGAATTTGAATTTAATGGCACCATTTTTATTCCTATTTTTGAATCTGCAAAAGCAACCTTAATAAAGTTACCGACAATATCAATCACAACACCTTCTCCAAAATTAATATGTGTTATTTTTTGATTAGTTTTTGGTGGTTCTTTTTTATTTGTTTGAAATTTAGGAATTGGTGATTGCATTTGTGGTTTAAAAAATGTTGCTTCACTAGGTGAATTAAATGTTAGATTTTCTTGAGATACATATAAGTTTTTATCAATCTGACTTATAAATTGTGAGGGTTGTAATTTTTCATTAGTGATATATGAGAAATCACCATCAACATAAGTAATTTCAAGTTCTTCTTTTGCACGAGTAATTGCAACATAAAATGCTCTGCGTTCTTCTTCTAATTCTTCTTCTCTTCAAATTTTTGATAGTGGAAATATTCCTCTATTTACTCCAACAACAAAAACACATTTTGCTTCAAGACCTTTTACACCATGAATAGTTGAAAGTATAACTTTATTTTTAGTGTCTTCTTTGCTAGAAGAATCACTTAAGGTTTCATTTTGTAAAAACTCAATAAACATATCTTTGGTATTTGATTCATTTGAATATTCTTGAAAGCTAGAAATTAAATCATAATATGATTTAATGTATCTTAATGAATCTGCATCTTCTTCATCCTTCGGATCAAATTTTTTAGCATATTCAAGATCTGTAATTAATTGTTTAGCAATTTCCACCATTGATTTATTTTCATCCATTGACTTAGTTGCTGCAACAAAAGCATCTCTTAAAAATTTTAAATTTTTTGATATTGTTTCAACAACTTCAAAACGATGTAAAAATATATCTAAAATGCTTAAGTTTTCAATTGACGCTGCTAAAAAAATTTTTTCAGCTGTTTTTTCACCAACTCTTGGAATAAATCTAAAAACTCTTTTAAAAGAGTTTTTATCGCCAAATACAACAGCTTTAAGAATTGCTGTCATATCTTTAACAACTGCTCTATCCCTAAATGCCATTCCACCATACACATCAAATGGAATTTTGTTATATTGTAATTCATTTTCAAAATTTTGTGATCATGCATTTATTCTATAGATAATGAAAAAATCAGAATAATTATATTTACCATCTTTTACATATTTGGCAATTTTTTTAGCAACATATTTTGCCTCAAACATTTTGTTAGCAGCGCCCGTTACTAAAACTTTTTCACCGACTTTTATATCAGAAAAAATACTTTTTTCTTCTCTATTTTTATTTTTAGAAATTAAATCATTTGCAATGTTTAAAATGGGTTGTGTTGAACGATAATTTTTATTTAAAAATATTGTTTTTGCATTTTTAAAATTTTTTTCAAAATTTAAAATTATTTCAATTTTTGAACCCCTTCATGTATAAATGTTTTGGTCTGGATCACCAACAACTGTTAGATTATTTCTATTATTAACTAGCATTTTAACTAAGTTATATTGGTTTAAGCTAGTATCTTGAAATTCATCAACCAAAATATAATCATATCTTTCAGATCATTTTTGTACAACGTCTTTGTTATTAGAAAATAATTTTTCAGTTTTAATAATTAAATCATCAAAATCTAAATAGTTATTTTCATTTAAATATTGATTGTATAATTTATAAATTTTAACAATCTGAATATCTGCGTATTTAAAATTATCTTTGGCAGCTGACTCTGGAGATGTTCCATTATTTTTTCAATGGCTTATTTTGGAAACAATAGCCCTTTCTTTTTTGACATCATCAATTTTGTTAGTTTTTATTAATTCTTTTACAATCGAAACTTGATCAGATGAATCTAAAATTAAAAAATCTTTTTTTAAATTAGCATGTGCAAACTCTTCCCTTAAAACCCTTACACACAAAGAATGAAAAGTTGATATATTTTTAGTTTCAAAACCCGAATAATCATAAACTCTATTCTTCATTTCTTTTGCTGCTTTGTTTGTAAAAGTTATAGCTAAAATTTTATTAGGATTAATTTTTTCAACATCAATCAAATAAGCAATTTTTGTTGCTATTACTCTGGTTTTACCAGAACCCGCTCCAGCTACTATTCTTAAAGGCCTCTTAATTTCAAGGACAGCTTCTAATTGATCATTATTAAGTTTTGCTAATAGTTCTTTAATCATTTTCTTCTTCCATAATTTCTTTTAAATTTTCTTTGCTTACAACAAAGGGCATTTCGTCAATCTTCACTTTATCATCAAAATCTTTAATCATTATCTCTATTTTAATAACGTGTAAAACTTTGTTTTTTAATTTAATGTCAATTCAAGAAAGTTTATTTGGTTGTGCTCAAATTGAAATTAATAAAACAATGTATCAAGCACTTGACAACATTTGACCAAAGTTATAAATTATAAAAACAATCGGGTCTTTAGAAAATAAATTTAATTCTAATCCAATTATTTTGCATAAAAATTCTACAAATGCTGGGATTATTAAAAAATAACTTTCTCTTATTAAGAGATTTTTAAAAGTTGGATAAAAAACGTTTTCTTGAATCAAATATAATTTAAAAATTACTTTGCTTAATGTTCGTCCTTTTAATACTCATGGAATAAGTACAAAAAAATAAATAATTAGTAAAACTTGCGAAAGAAAAACAAGCATTGCCCTTAAAATAATATCTATATTTTTTTCAGGTAAATTTTTTCATGAAAAATAATAAATTATCAATAAGAAAGGAAGCATTATTAACACATCAAAAAATCTTGCTGCTAATATTCTTCCTCAGTGTGGTGTTTTATATTCAAATTTTTCATTATCTTTAAATAAGAAATTTTTTTTATTCATAAATTATTTTAAAATTTGTTGTTTAATGTTTGACTCAAAGTTTTCAACTCAATCATTAAAATCAAGATCTTTTTTTCTAGCAAGAATAATGTTATCTTTGATAAATTTTTCACGTTTTTCTTTTCTAAATTTAACTTTAGCAAATTCAACACCTTTTCTAATTAAATTTTTATTACCTTCTCATTTTAGGGTTCTTAATCATTTTAAAATTAAAAGTCTAAAATAAGCATATTTAATATAGTGTTCGACTTCTCTATATTTTCCAACTCTTCTAAAATAATTAAAAATGTGTGTTCATTGATTAATTGTATCAAAAGCAGAATAATCAACTGGTCTAATTGTGTATGAAGAAGCTAAACCTTTTTCAACCCAAATGTATGTTTTAGCTTCTGAGAATACTTTGTAAACAAACAATAAATCAAATCTTTGTTTTCTATTAAATCTAAATGTAAATTCGTTAATAATATCTAATTTAAATAATTTATTAAAAACAATTTCTCCAGTATATGCCAAGGGATTAAAATCAGTTGTTAAATCAAATACTTTATTTGGTTTAACTAAAACATCAACTGGAAGCGGTTGTGTTTTTAGATTCATTACTAATGAATATTCAATTATATCAGGAGCATTTTTTTCGGCAACAATTTTTTCAACACGTTCTACAAAATTAGGATCTAATTCTTCACCATCATTTATAAATTTAATGTATTGTCCTTCGGCCAATTTAATTGAATCATTTCAACTTGAAGATCTACCTTGTGGTTTTAAAGCATGAATTACTTTAATGTTGTCATTTTCAATCATAAGTTTTCTTACATTATTAAAACTTACTTCTTCTTGAGCACCATCAAAAGAATCAACTATAATAATCACTTCATAGTTTGTGCTTGTTTGTTTTTTTATTGAATTAATTGTTCTATTAAAATCATATTTTGTTAGATTTGTAACACATATAAAACTTACTACCATATATTAAGGTCTCCTATATATACTAAATATTATAAACTAAAATAATAAATTGTTGGGTGTTCTTGGGAAAGAAATCACATCCCTAATGTTGGTTGCTCCAGTTACATACATCACTAGTCTTTCGAATCCAAGTCCAAATCCTGAAGATTTGTAATAACCGAATTTTCTTAAGTTAAAGTATCAACTTAGATCATCAAAATTAATACCCAATTCTTTTGAACGAAGGATTAACTTGTCAAAATTATCTTCTCTTTGACTACCACCAACTAATTCACCAATTCCGGGAACTAATAAATCGACTGCTGCAACAGTTTTTTTGTCATCATTTAATTTCATGTAAAATGCTTTAATTTCCTTTGGATAATTAATTAAAAAAACTGGACTTCCAAAGTGTTTTTCACAAAGATATTTTTCATGCTCTGAACCTAAATCTAAACCAAATTTAATATTTTTTTCTTCAAACTCATTTTTATTTTTTTTAACAGCTTCTTTTAAAATGTTTATGGCTTCAGCATAATCTAAAACTTTAAATTTTGAATCTTTGGCAGATTCTAATCTTGAAATTAACTTATCATCAAAAAAGTTTTGACAAGCCTCAAGCTCTTTTCTACCATTTTCTAGAACATATGAAAGCACAGATTTAATTAACTCTTCAATTAAATCAATATTCTCTTTTAAAGAATTTAGAGCAACTTCTGGTTCAATCATTCAAAACTCAGCTGCGTGTCTTGATGTGTTAGAATTTTCGGCTCTAAATGTTGGTCCAAAAGTATAAACTGAGTTTAATGATTGAGCATATGCTTCAGCATTTAATTGACCTGAAACAGTTAAGTTTGCTTTTTTACCAAAAAAATCATCTTCATATTTACCATCATTTCTGGTAGTTACAACAAATGCTTCCCCCGCTCCTTCGGCATCATTTTCTGTAATTATTGGAGTATTTACATAAACAAAATCTTTTTCATTAAAAAACTTATGGATTGCAAAAGACAATAAAGATCTTATTTTAAATACAGCTTGAAAAGTTTTAGTTCTTGGTCTTAATTGCGGAATTTCTCTTAAAAATTCAAGAGATTGTTCTTTTTTTTGTAATGGATATTCTTCAGCACATTCACTTATTATTTCTGAAATTTTTGCTTGAATTTCAAAAGGTTGTGGTCTATTAGGGGTGGGTACTAATTTACCTTGAATATAAACCACCGCTCCTAGTCTTTGTTTGGAAAGTTGTTCAAAATTTTTAGTTTCATTTTTATACACAACTTGGACATCGTCAATTACAGAGCCATCATTTAAAACTAAAAAAGACACATTTTTACCTTGTCTATTTGATCTAATTCTTCCAGTAAATTCAACTTCTTTATTCGCTAATTCTTGAAAGTTTTTTAATAATTCTCTTACTAACATTTGTCCCCCTAATAAAGTGAAAGTGATTTTTTGTCTCTTTTATCTTCAACATTTAAATCATCTAATTTTCATTCACTAATAAGTTTATTATACAATTTAATTATATTTTCTAGTTCTTTTGATTTATTATGTTTAGCTTCTTCAACAATAAAATCTGCTATTTTATTGTTATAAATTTTAAAATGTGTTTTTATTGCTTGTGTGTGCATTGCGTGATTAAAGTTTAAAATTTCATCCCTTATTTCAGAATCAAATTTTTTTCTTGCAATAGCGAGATCATAAGTATCAGAAGTCGGAGTTTGTTTATCATCTTTAGAATGAATAAATAATGTTGGAATTAATTTTAAATCTTTTTGTTTTGTAATTAATTTCATAATATTCATTTCATAAAAATCTAGATTTTCATAACCTTCACTTTTTAACATTTTATTTTGTGATTCCACAAACTTGTTCACTAATTCTTTTCTTTTTGTTTTAGGAACAACTCAAATAAGTTTTTTAGTAAAAAATGCTAAAACAGTTTCAATATTAGTAAAAGCAGAATCTGAAACAATTAGCTTAACATTATTTTCTAAAAAAAATTGATTATATTTGATGCTAGCAAAGTTGACAATAAATGCACCAACGCTTGTTCCCATTAATGCAATTTCATCAACTGAATATTTTTCATTTACAAATTTTATCGCTGCTAATAAATCAAAAGATTCTGTTAAACCCAATGTGCTTGTAGCTTCTTGAGATTCACCATGTCCCCTAAAATCAAAAACAAAAATATTGTATCCCATCTTTGCAAAAACCTTTGCATGATACAATGCTCAATACTTGTGACCAGAAAATCAATGACAAGCAATTAATCATTTATTTGAATCGCGGTTTGGAATATAAAATAAACCTTTTAATTTTTTCCCGTCCTGAGTTTCAAAAACAACATCTTTTAAATTTTCAATATCTTCAATGATTAATTCTTTTCTTTTATAAAACTTCAACATAATATTATTAAATTTAATAATTTGTTTATATGTTGCATTGTCATCATTAAATTCTTCTAGTTGCCTTTTAAGAACACCTCTAACACTAAAATAATTCTCTAAAGAACCATAAAATAACTTTAATGAATTTCTTGTAGTATTAATTAGGTTTTTTTTGTTTTTTTTCATATGCTAACCTTTTGCTTTACTAATTTGTGAAATTAAAATATCATTAAAAAAAGAGTAGAATGCTAAATCTGATATTTTTAAATTTAACCCTGATGGCAAACTAATTATGTGTTTTAAAGTAATATATTTATCAATATTTTTTTTAGGATCGGTTCCACTTAAATAAATAATATTAGAATTTCTTCGGCTTATTTCCCCTAATACTGAATTAATTGAATTAGATTTATATGTATCACGAGCATAAAAAATAAATGTTCAATCATGATTTGCATTGTTAATAATATGATCAAAAACACAATCACCTTTATCAATTAAAAAAGCACTTATATTTTTTTCTCACAAACATCTTCATAATTGCTTTGAAATATCTTCTAATTCTCTTTCTCAAATAACAACAACAACTTTTTTGCTTTTTTCAATTAAGTGAACAATTTCTAGTGTTTCTTTATTGTTAAGAGAATTAAAATTTTCATTAATTGCTTTAATGTAAATATTTTTGATTTCTTCATTTTTAAGTATAGTTTTTTCAGAAGTTCCAGACTCAACATCATATTCTAAACATGATAATAATTCTTTATAACCAGTTAATTTTAACTTTTTTATTATTCCATAAATTGCACTAAAACCTGTATTAGTTTCTTGAGCAAGGTTTTCGATTCTCATATTTAAAGTAACTATTTGAACAGCATTAAGTTTGATATATTCAATTAATACCTGTTCTTTTTTTGTAAATTCATTTGAATTTATTTTGGCTAATCTTGCAAAAAATGATGTCATTTTAATTACCTTCCTTTAAATAGCTTAAACAAAGCCTTGCAATCATTGCAGCGTTATCGGTGCAATATTCCATTTTAGGAACATAAACTTTTAAATTTTTATTTTCAAGTTTTTTGATTTCTTCTCGTAAAAGTGAGTTTGCTGATGTTCCTCCACCTAATAATAGCGATTTAATTTCAGGATACTCTTTGATTGCTAGTTTTACTTTATTAAGTATATAGTTAATACATGTTTTTTGAAATGTTAATGCAAAACTTTTTGTATCAATTTCAGCTCCTAATTTATTTATTAAATTAATTGAAGCAGTTTTAATACCCGAAAAAGAAAAATCATACTTTTCTTTATCTTTTGGTGTTGGCAGCATATATTTTTCTTCTTTAGATTGTTTACTTAACATATCAATTTTGGGTCCGCCAGGATATTCCAAATTTAATTTACGGGCTACTTTATCATAACACTCACCAACAGCATCATCTTGTGTTGAACCAAGTAAGCAAAAATCTAAATCTTTTTTCATTAAATATAGTTCTGTGTGTCCACCACTTGTAATTAAAGCAAGTGCTGGAAATTGAACTTTTGTTTCAATTAAAGAACTATATATATGTCCTTCTAAGTGATCAAGTGGATATAATTTTATATTTAAATAATTTGCAAGTGTTTCAGCAACAATTTTGCCAACTATTAAACTACCAATTAATCCTGGTTTTGCAGTATATGCAATACAATCTAATTCTTCAATTTTGGTTTTTGATTCTAACAAAGCGGTTTCTAAAACTCAATAAAAATTTTCCACATGAAGTCGGGATGCAAGTTCGGGAACAACACCACCAAATTTTTTATGATCTTTTATTTGTGATGAAATAATGTTAGCAACAATTTTTTCATTTTTCAAAATTGCTACTGAAAATTCATCACAACTAGATTCAATTGCTAATATATTCATTATTTTTTAGTAAGTGTTTCAAGTGCAATTTCAACCATTTGCATGAAATTTTTTTCTCTTTCTTCTGGTGTTGTTGATTGATTTTTTTCAATTAAACTATCAGAAATAGTTAATAAACATGCAGCTTCTTTATTTAATATTTTTGCATTTGCAAATAAAGCGGTTGATTCCATTTCAACAACATCTAAATTATGTGTTTTAGCAAAAGTAAATTTAGGATCTTTTCCATAAAATACCTCTGAACAATGTGCATTACCAGAATGTAATTTAATACCTAATTTTTTTGCTGTTATTTCTACTTCATTAAATAAATTTTCAGTTGACCCAGTTGTACTAGTTTCAAAACCCCCAGCAGTTATTGGATACGCACTTTCTGTAAAAGATTGTTTTATATTATAAATATCATATAAATTTAAATCTTTTGTGTAAGTTCCGCAACTTCCAACTCTAATAATTTTTTCAACATCATAAAATTTATACAATTCATATGAATAAATTCCCATACTTGGGATTCCCATTCCACTACTTGCAATAGTTATTTGTTCTCCCTTGTATTCTCCTGTATAGAAAAACATATTTCTAATTGTGTTTACTTGTTTAATATTTTTTAAAAATTTTTCTGCGATAAATTTTGCCCTTAGTGGATCTCCAGGCATAATAACTTTTTTTGATATTTCGTGTTTTTCAGCTTTAATATGTGGTGTCATTTTATTACCCTTTCTTATATGAATATATTTTACAATTTTAAATATATAATATATGTAAATATGGAGAAAATAATGCTTAATTCAAAAAATAAAATATTTTTAATCACGCTGTCTGTTTTGTTTTTAATTGCAATCATCTTGTTTGCATTATTCAATTCGTTAAATGATGACACTTACAAGAAATATAAATTATTAATTATTGGTATTAATCCAATATTATTTTCTGTTTTCTTTGCTGTTTTAAATTATAAAGAAATAGTTTATTTAAAAATTTTTGTTGTTAATAATGATGAAAGAAAATATAAGATTTCAAGTTTTGGATTAATATGAATAATTGCTTTTTGTATTTTTATAACATTTTTACAATTTGTAAGTTTTTTTATTTCATTTAAAGGTGTTGATTTTCAAATTATGACTCATAAAATTTTAATTCCAATATTAGTTATTTTATTATCAAACTTTTTATGTTGCACGTTGTTTGTTAAATTAAACACTTATTATTTAAATAAAAATTAATTTTTTACTAGACAAATTTTATAAATATTTTTGTTTTGTTCAACAAATTTTTGTTCATATTCAGTTGCAATATTTTCTAAATTATTTTCAATATCTTGATATAAATTAGTTGTTTTATAAACTAAGGTAAATTTTGATTTTGTTATTTCTTCTAAAGTAAAGTTATATAGATTTTCATTATCTGTTTTAATTTCAATAACACCGCCAGCCCTCAATATATCAAGATAAATATTTAAAAAATTAATATGGGTTAATCTATTTTTAGAGTGTCTTTTTTTAGGTCATGGATCTGAAAAATTTAAATAAATTTTATCAACTGATGACTTTTCAAAATATTCTCCAAGTTGTTTTGCATTTCCGTTTCAGAATTTTAAATTTTCTAATTTATTGTCAAAGTAAACTAAAGCTTTCTTTAATGCAACACCAATAACTGTTGCCTCTCTTTCAATTGCAATGTATTTAATAGTTGGGTTTTTGTATTTTAATTCAGTTATAAATTTCCCCTTACCGCAACCAATTTCAATATGAAGATGGGAGTCTTTTGCAAAATTCTTAACATCATCTTGAGAATTAATAAAATGTTGTTGATTTTGTTCTATATATTCTTTTGTTCATTGCTTATTTCTAAGTCTCATAAAGCCTCATTTCTAAAATTTTATTAAGTAAATAAATAAACATTCTAAAACAATTGTTATTAATTGTACAAAACCAGTTAATATGGGCAACGAAATTTTTGAATCAGATTTTTTATATTTAAAAGAATAAGTTGGTATTGCAACCGCAATTATTGTAAAAACAAATGACAAGAAAACTACCAATAATGAAAGTGCTAGTGAATACTCAATAAATTTGTTAATGCTATTTAAATCAACAAATAATAATTTTAATAAAATAAAATTAATTATTGATAATAAAAATACCAGTCCCGAAATCCCCAAACAAACCAACAGTTCTTTGCCATATATTTTATAAATTTCATCTCTATCAACTTCTCTTAATGATACACATCGATTTACCACAATATAAGTTTGTGTAAATTTTGTAGATATTAATAAAAAGAAATAAGTTAATGCTGGGATTATCAAAAACATTCTTGTTTTTTGAAATTGATTAAATGCATCAACATCAACTAATTTAATAGTTGCAAAAATTGTAAACTGAATTATCATACCTATAACACCTATACAAAACATCATTAAAAACCTATTCTTTAACAAGCTAAAAATTGATGTTTCAAAATAATCATCATTGTGTGGAACGACTCCCCCAATTTTATAAATATCTTCATTAATCTCTTCTTCAATAACATCTAAAACATCATCAACAGTTATTACACCAACAAGTACATTTTTTTCGTCTACGATTGGCATAGCAGTAACTTCATATTTTTTAAATAACTCAACAATTTCTTCTTGATCTTGATTTGTTTTTAAAGAAATTATTCTTGTTTCCATAATGTCTTTAATTTTAGTTGAATCGCTTTCAAAGAAAATTTCTTTTAAAGTAATTGTTCCAATCAACATGTTATAGTCATTAACAACATAAAACTCTTTAACTTCATTAAATTCTTTTAACTTAATTTTTAAAATTTTTTTACATTCTTTGACATCTAAATTTTCATTTAAAGAAATGAATTCTGTAGACATAATGCTTCCCACACTATCATCATCATGTTTTAATATTTGATTTACTTCACTACGAAGTTCTCTATCCATTGATTTTAAAATCTTAATTGCTGTTTCTTTATCGACGTCTTCTAAAATTTCTACAATTTCATCTGTATCTATTTCTGAAAAAATTTCTTTAAGTTTTATTGAGGATAAACTACTAACAATTTTTTCTTTTAATTCGTTTTTTAAATGTTCAAACATCTCCGCTTGTGCTTCAATATCAAAAAACATGAATACATTAAATGTATAATTAATATCATCAAAATCATTAATTGCTTCGGCGATATCAATAAAATAATATTCCTCTGCCAATTTTTCTAAGTCGCTTTTGCTATTGTTTAAATAAGCAAGTTTAATTTTCGTCTTTATTTCTTCTAACTTTTTCGAATCGTTTAATTCCACGATGTTCTCCCTATTTATTTAACAGATATTTAAGTTCTTTACCAATGTTACTT
Source organism: Spiroplasma endosymbiont of Crioceris asparagi (assembly GCF_964020035.1). Lineage (NCBI taxonomy): Bacteria > Bacillati > Mycoplasmatota > Mollicutes > Entomoplasmatales > Spiroplasmataceae > Spiroplasma > Spiroplasma endosymbiont of Crioceris asparagi. The sequence continues at coordinate 105,597 of NZ_OZ026475.1, read as the reverse complement.
GGTGTATAGAATTTCTCAAATAATTCACCTTGAACTAATTTTACACCTTTTTCTTTAATTTTTTTAAAATCATTGTATGTCCTTACGTTGGTAAAAATAACTTCAATTCCTAATTTTTCAAAAATATTTTTTGTGCTTTCTATAAAATCAACATAAACTTTTAATTCTAAATACTTAGCTCAATTTTCATTATTAATTCAAACATATGATGGTTTTGTCAACAATACATATTGGATTTTTTCTTTATCAAATTCGTAATTAAAAATAAAAGTTTTAATTCCGCATTGTAATATTTTTTCAATATTTTTTTGAAAGACTTCAACGTTTTTTATTTCAAACAAGTAATCAAATCCTAAATACAAATTTTGAAAATTAACATCATTTTCTTCTAGTTTTAAAATAAATTCTTCTACATCAAATGTTTTTTCACAAAATGTATTTAAATCGTACTTAATAAACACTTTTTTGTTTTTTAGTTTTTCAACATCTTTTTTATAACGCTTAACCCCTATTAAAGAAATGTAACGTGTAAATAAAGAATTTAATTCTAATTTTTGAATATTCCTCATATTTTCTTCAAAAACTTTTTCGGTAATTAAATACCCCTCAAATGCATAATCAATTTCATAACCAATATAATCGCTTGCTTCACAAGAATAAATTGGTTTGTAAACAGGAGTAAATAAATTTAAATCAATTGATGATGAAAGTGCATTTATTTGGTGCTTAATATTTTCATGTTGGTGAATTTTTGCAACATTAATAACGTTTAATTTATCTGCTCTTAATGATTTATTAAATCTTTCGTTATATTGATTAAAATAACTTAATTCTTTAAAGTCATTTGAATCAACTCCAAAAAATGCAACTGAATTTTTTATTTGCAAAGAAATTTTGTAACTGTTATAAAAAAAATCTAATTTTAGTTTACAAATAAGTTCTTCTAGTTGTGGAATACTTTCTCCAATAAATTTTGTAGGATTTTTAATAATCTTTCCATATGTTTCTAAGGGCAAAAATAATCCATAAGTTTTATAATTTTCTTTAAAGAAAACTGCATTAGGAAATTTTTGTACAAATAATTGATAGATTTGATCAGTTATATTTTTCATTATTGATTCACGAGTAGCTGAATTTAAATTTTTTTCGAATAACTCATAGTTAGAAACAAAGAAGTGTATGTATATTCCATATTTAATATTTTTATCAAATATTTGTTCGAGTAAAAAAGAGTTTTTTGAGCTGTAATTTAAATAATAATCATTTTCAAATTTAACAATATTTTTAAGTCTTAGCGCATGATTATAAATTTTTTCAACTATTACAACAAAACCATACAATATATAACCAAGAACTAATCAAACCGACAATATTAACAAAGTGTTTCAATTATTTTCTGCAGATAAATGAGGAATAATTCTAATAAATATGTACATTAAACATGCTAGTGTTGTTGATGATCAAATAACCACTGTGTTTATTTTTCGGTAAACAAATGTTTTTAATATCATTAAAAACAATATTAAAAAATAAGAAATCATTATTAAAATTAAAATTTCTTGATTTTCAATCTGTTTAAAAAATTCTGGCAATATTTTATAAAACGAAAAGATAACTAATAAATTTGTTGCTAACACTATTGCTGATGATCATAAAGAAATAAACACTGTTACGGTTCAAAAAACTAATATGGGCAATAAATAAATAATTTCATAGTTGTTATTTAATAATTCATTACCCTTAAGTGTACCTTGTAAAAAAATATTAAATACAATTGAAAAAAGGGAAAATAAAATTCCCAAAATGATTTCATAATAAATTTTTACACTATCAAAAATGTGTCTTGTAAAACCTCACACGATAATATAAAACAATAAAATTATTGCTATGTAAGAAAGTCCATTGAATACTAATAACTGAAATAATTGCATATTTTCAATACCCTTTCTTAAAAAACAATAAAAAAATGGTGGAGATGGCGGGAGTTGAACCCGCGTCCAAAATACACCAATTAATAACATCTACAGTTTAGTTAATTCTAAAACGTGATCACCAATTAAGAAACTAACAAGCTTAACTCGATGACCTTGGTAATATAATTTTGAACTAATTTATTACCATCATTAATTCGATTGTGTTTATTATAACTATCTTATTCAACACACAACATAAAATAGCTTGAATGCTTTAATCTAAAAGATTAGAAAGCAGCGTATGCTGCTCCAGCTGATGCATTGTTGATCATAAATGCTGGCATTTCAGTTTCGTTTTTTTCTTCGTTTGCGTTTAATCAAACCTAGTAGTAATTATGGTCTACCACACCACTGCAGTTAAAAATCAGAAATATCTTGTCGAATCCAAAACATCCCCATAAAGTTATTATATCAAAATAAAAAACCACTATTTGTGGTTTATAATAAGAAGTTTTTTGTTTTAAATAATTTTATGTTTATAAAACTATTTATAAATGTAATTAACGTAGTTAATAATGTAAATGGAATTAATAATTTTCAATTAACTTTTTTAATTAATACATAAGTTAAAACATAATAATGTTTTAACTTACCATTGGGTAAATAAGTTTGATTAATTGTCTTTGTTAGAATTTCATTATCATAATCTATTGTTGAAATAATTAGTGATTGAAATGAAAAATATTTTATGTATTTAAAGTTTGCAATAAATCCATGAACTTCGTTATTTGCACTTTTTTGTGCCTCATAAACTTGTGTCATGGCAAAACTAAGAATTATTCATGTTGTTATTATGGAACATATAAAATTAGTTAAAAAACTATTATTTGAAAGTGCCAATGAAACAATTATAAAAATTGAAATCATTAAAAATATAAAAACTAAGAATTCTAAATAAAATAATAACATCCTTGCTCATTCAGAACTCACTCCATAAAAACAAGTCATTAAAACCCCATATAAAAAAGACGGAAGAAATATTATTATATTCATTAAAAATATTGAACTCATTTTTCCTAAAATTATTTTTTTTCTATTTATTGGCAGTGTTAATCATGTGTAAATTTCTCCATGATTAATTTCTACTAATAAAACTTTATTAATCATAATTTGTGAAAAAATTAAAAACAACACAATAGCTGGCGCATTAAGTAAAATGTTTCTAAAGGCATAACCATTATCTTCCATACCATAAAAAAAACCGTGATCAGAACCCTTTAACTTAACATATGGATTTAAAAAAGATATTTTAGTAATACTATTAACTGTTTTAAAGGTATAGTTTGTGATTTGTAAAATAAAAAGTGCAGTAATTAAAAAATAAATAATTGTAAAAAATAAAAGTAAAATTCATGAGCGCTTAAACTCAAACTTATGTATTTTAAATATCGCTAAATTACTTTTACTATTCATAATTAAATTCCATTTTTTCTTTAAAAATATTTAAAAATTCTTTTTCAATTAAATCAACATTGTTATTTTTTATATTTATTTCTTTTATAATTTTTCCATTTTTTAAAAATGCTGCTTTATCACAAAACTTTGCAACTTCTTGAAATATATGCGAACACACAAAAATTGTGCAACCTTGTTTTTTTAAATTCATAATTATATTATTAAATTTTTCCATCATTAATGGGTCTAACCCGCTTGTTGGTTCATCTAAAACTAAAATTTTTGGTTTAAACATGAGAGCATTTATTATTGCAACTTTTTGTTTTGTTCCTTTAGACATTTTTTTAATTTTTATGTTAGGGTCTAATTCAAAATATTGAATTAGATAATCTAAATATTTTTTATCAATATTTTTTCTAAAACTAGATATGATATCAAAATAATCTTTTCCTTTAATATTTTTATATAACAAAAAATCTCCTGGTATATAACCAACAAATTCCATTATTTTTTCTGGTTCAATTAAAGAATCTATTTCATTAATTTTAATTTGTCCTGATGTAGGTTTTATAAAACCCATTACTTGACTAACTAATGTGGTTTTACCAGCACCATTTGGTCCTAAGATTGCATATGCTTCAGATTCATTAACATCTAAATTAATATTAAAATTTCCTCGATTATTTCCATAATCTTTTGTAACATTAATTATTTTTATTGAATTCATTACTTTATTTAAATCCTTATTTAGTTTGTTTAAAAGTTTAAATTTATATTTTAAACTTTATAATAAATTGAATTTTGTATAATTTTGTATTGTTGATTTTTAATTTAATTATTTAATATTTTCTTTTCTAATTTAATTTTACATTAATAATAAAAAAAAAAAAAAAACCTAATATAAAAAGGTTTTTTAATATTTATTTTATAATGGTAAATCTTTTCTTAAGAAAGTTTGATATGCAGCAAACGTTGATCCACAAATTATTCCCCCCATAACTAGAAATTCTGGCATTCATGTTTGAACTTTAGAAATATTTTTTATATGTTCGAACAATGTACAAATTGTGATATATTTTAAATTCTCAATCGCTTTATTATGTTCCATTTCACCAATTTTAGCGGTTAAAGCAAATACGTAAAATATTATTGAAACTGCTCCACAAATAGATAATGAAATCGCTGATTTATTAAAATACGCACTTGATCAAAAAGTTAAAGTGCTAAATGTTAGTAGTAGTAATAATAGACCAACTAAGTTTATAAATAAAGTTACTTGATTTGTTTGACTTATTATTCCTAGCATTGAAAATACTAATAATTGGGTTAAATAAAACAATAAAATACTTAACACAACAGAACCATAAGTCACAGCCATTTTAGAAATAATAACTCTTTTTCTTGATTGATCTGTTGTTAACAAGTTCACCATTGTACCTTTATCAACCTCACCAACTACTAAAGAATTATTAACAATAATAATATAAATTAACATTACTAAAAATGGTGTTCCAGTACTTGTGAAAAACATTTTTAATAGTGAATCTTCAATAGTAACACCCGTACCTTTGTCTTTTTTAAAAATTATAATTAATAAAACTTCAATTAAAATTGGTAAAAAAGTTAAAAATGCTCAAAGTTTTCATGTTTTTCTTGTTGTATCTCTAATCAATTCAAAAGAATATTTTCCCCTTTTATGAGAACCTGATATTTCTACCCTTGCAACAGAATCAGTAACATCTGACTCAATTTCGTTTTGATAATATTTCATAAAATATTCTTCCAAACTTAATGCATGTTCTTTTAAATATTCCACTTTAAATTTAGATATTTTTGAAATGAATTCATTAACAAATTTATTGTTTACTTTTATAACATATGAATCATTGTCATAATTTTCAATTATTCATTTGTCATCATTTTTAAGTTGATTCATTTCAACTTTATCAAGAAATTTTATTTCATAAGTTTTTTCTTCATGATATTTAATTTCATCAATGTCTATATTAGAAATTATTTTTCCTCTTTTAATAATTGCAATCTTGTCACAAACTTTTTCAATTTCTGAAAAAATATGCGATGAAAGAATAACTGCTTTTCCTTCTTTTTTTGATTGTAGAACAAGTTTGCAAAACTTTTCTTGCATTAATGGATCTAAACCTGTTGTTGGTTCATCCAAAATAATAATATCTGGATTATGCATTCACGCTAAAACTAAAGCAACTTTTTGTTTCATCCCTTTAGACATTTTTTTAATTTTCATATTGGGATTAAATTCTCAATAATCAATTCATTTTTTAGCATCTTCTCAATTATTCATGTTTCTTAATTTACAAACTTGTTTAATTAATTCGACACCAGTCATATAATTTGGAAAAGAAATTTCACCTGGAACATAACCAATATTTCTTTGAATCATATTTGCATCTTTTCATGAATCATATTGAACATACTGTTCTAAATCTTCATCTTTTTTATTAATTGTTACATTCCCACTTTGGGCTTTAATAAATCCCATAATCATTCTAATAGTAGTAGATTTACCTGCACCATTAGGCCCCAAATAACCAAATACTTTTCCGTATTCAACATCAAAATTAGCATCAAAAACACCATATCCTGACTTAAATAATTTATTTAGTTGTTCTGATGATATTGCTACATTATTTTTCATGTTTTCACCTATGTTTGATTATAAACAAAAAAAGAGTTTAACTCTTTTTTAAATGTGGTTTTATTTAATTAAGCTTAAATATTTTTCACGACAATCTTTTCTTAGTTGTTGATTATATTTAATAATTGCACTTTGTTTATCTTCAAATATTTCATTAATAATATTTTCTTTTTCTTGAATTTTAGAAGTATCTTTTTTATTTTGTGCTTTTTTAAGTTCAATTTTTGCTTCTGCAATTTTTTGTTTATATTCAAAATTAATTTTAGAAATTTCATTTTTAATATTAGTTTTATTTTCTTTAATTAATTGTGATTCTAATTTATAAGTTGATTTATAAGCATTTTTTGCTTCACTAATTAGTGATTTACAAATGTGTTTCTCTTTGTAAATTTGTTCTTTTAGTGAATTTGCTTTTAATGTATTTTTTTCTTGTTTTGCTAATTTAATTTGAGTTTTTAATTCGTCAATTTTTTCATTTCTGTCGCTTATATATTCATTAATTTTAGCAACATGAGCTTCTTTAATTGAACCATAAGCTCCAGCATCTTTTGTTAATCATAGTCCATACATTAAAGTATTTACTACTACCCCACAGAAAATAGCTAGAAAAAAGTATGCGGTTTCTTTTCCATAAGGAACTGCTCCTAATATTGCAACAATTGGTCCCCCATGAGCAGCACTATTTGTTACCATTAATGCTCCTGCAATTGCAGATGCAACAGCAGAACCGGCAACATTACAAACAATAGCTCTTTTAGGATCTCTTATAGCAAAAGGAATAGCTCCTTCTGAAATACCGATTGATCCCATAATAATTGCCGCAACTCCAACACCTTTTTCATCTTTGTTAAAGAATCTTGGAAAGAATATTGTTGTTAGTCCCATTCCTAATGGTGCAACAGGAATACCTGCAGCCATTGCTCCCATTGGTTCATAAATTTTCATTGTTACTAACATTGAACATGTAACAAAAGCGATTTTATTAACGGGTCCACCCATATCAAATCCAGCCATTGCCCCTAATATAAATCCAAGTCCAATACCAACACCAAATCCAATATCTCCTGAATAAGCCTTTTTAATTCCGTCTTGAACTTGTTGCATTACTCATCCAATTGGCGCACCAATTATATAAATAAATATTAATGACATTCCTATACCAGCAACTAGTGGTACAAAAAATATTGGCATTGCTGGTGCTAATGCTTTTGGTACTCTTCAGGTGTTAATTCATTTTACAAAATATCCAACTCCAAGCCCAGCAATTATTGCTCCAATAAATCCTAGCGGTGTTTGAACAACGTCCATACCGCTAATTCAAGGCATTAAGTTTCCTAGATTTTCAATTTTTCCATCAGCATTCATTGTGCCTGCTTGGTTTGCTATTCAGGCAGAAACCATTGCAGGGGCTATGGCCGATCTACCAGCAACTGAATTTGCAATAAATCCAGCAAGAACTGGAATCATTAATCCAAATGCGGCTCCTCCAATAATATTTAAAATATTTAAGGGACCTCATTTTGCAAGACCGTCGTGATCAGGTGATGCACCCGGTCCTCAAACAGCTTTTGCTACCCCTAATGAAAAGGCAAGACAAATACCCCCCATGATGATAACTGGAATCATATATGAGATACCAGATAAAATGTGTTGCATAACTCCATTTTTTTCATTATTTACATTTTTTGTATTAAATGAATTGTTTTTGTTATTTCCAACTAATATAGAACCTAGTTTCATTGACTGGTTAATAATTTTAGCTGGATCCTTAATAGCTTCAGCAACTTTAACTGAGTAAACTTTTTTACCAACAAATCTAGATGTATCAACAGCTGTGTCTGTTGCTAAAATAACAACATCAGCTTCATCGATTTCTTTGCTTGTTAGTTTATTTCCAACACCTTTAGAACCTTGTGTTTCAACTCTAATGTTGTGACCTAATTTTTGCCCCATTTCTAATAACTTTTGTTCTGCCATATAAGTGTGAGCAATTCCTACAACACATGCTGTAATACCAACAATGTTTAATTTCTTGTCGTCATTATTATTAGTAATTTTTTGTGGTTGTTGTTCCTCAACTAATTGCTCTACAATTTCTTGCTCATTATTACTTGTTTTTGCAATATTTTTAAATTTTTTATCCATTAATTTTGTTGCCACATTGCTTAATATACTAATATGTTCATCTCCTGATGGACCTTTAGGAACTATAAGTGCAATTGCGACGTTTGTTGGATTACCATCCATTGATTTTCAATCAATTCCTTTTTTGAATCTAGCAAAAAAAACAGCGGCTTTTTTAACTTCTGGAATTCTTGCGTGTGGGATTGCGAAACCCTCCTCAAAACCTGTAGATGATTCCTGCTCTCTATCTTCAAAACCTTTTATTAAAGATTTTTCATCATTAACAATTCCAAATTCGGCAGCTTTTTTTGCAAAAAAACTAAACGCTTCTTTTTGATTGTTAACTTCTATATCTAAGAAAATGTATTCTTTTTTTATAATATCCATTACAAATCTTCTCCTCAATAAAATATTATACTATTTTTTATTTATTAAATGAATAAATTATTCTATTGGTGATAAAGTATTTTATTTGTTTAAAATATTTTCAAGTTTTCTTGAAATACTTATTGGATCTTCTGCGATGTTTTTTATGTTATAAATGTAAAAGTTTGCTCTAAATCAATTAGATGGATCTTTAAATCAATTTTTTGTATTAAAATGAAATTTATTAAAACTTGAACTGCTTTGTTGTTGCGCATATTCATTAAAATTAATTGCATAATCTAAATAATTATTATAATCTGGGTTATTTTTTTCTTTTAATCATTCAAGTTTTTTAACATTATTTAAACCATATGAAAGCATATAATATCTATTAGAAATATTGAAATAAGGATTTTGGCTATTTATATTTTCTTTTAAAGCCGATTCATCACTATCTTCTAAAGGGAAAGTTAAAACAGTATCACCTGAAACATCGGCATTACTTCATTCATGTTTATATTTTTTTTCATAATTACTCGTTCAAACACTATCTGATTCAACTAATTGATTTTTATCTTTTTGATTATAATATGTCCAAGAACTTATAGCATATTTTAAAAATGAATTTAATTGTTTGTTATATTCTGCATTTAAGAAAAATGCACTGTTTCCTGGTTCTGATCTTGAAAGTAAATTAAATTTATTTGTCGCAACCGTATAAACTCCAGTACTTTTATTTTTTTCACTTCTTTCATTAGATATTTTTTCTAAATTTGGCCCAACTTCATTTAAAGAGTCTACATAAAAATAAAGTTCATCTATTGGTTGATCTTTTGCAAAAATTACATTATCATTAAAATCCATATTATATATTGATTCTGATCATGCAATTTTATATGGTTGTTTAAAGGGATCAAGTTCTGGAAAATCTTCATCCATTGATTTTCATGCTTGTTTATCAATATTTATATCATCAATTAATCCATGAATATCTTCTTTATCTCTTTCATCAAAATAAAATACTGGTGTTAACTTGTTTTTATTATTTTTATTTCATTCTTTAAATATATTTAAAATGTTTTCAACAAATTCCATTTTATATTTATGACCTGTAAAACCAAATTCATCACCAGTGTTTTCATCAGATGAATTAATTTGTACCATGTGTTTTGTATTATCATCATAGTATAAATTTTTGCTATTAAATTTGCCACCATATCTTCTTGAAGCATCCATTAATCCCCTAACATAAATTTTATTAATTCCGGTTTTGGAAACATAATCTAAATTTTTATTAATGAGTTCTTTGTTTGATTCAGGAATATATAACTCTCTTTTTTTGGTTATTTCATCAGTACCTATATGTCATGTTACAAAAGAATAATTGTTTTTAGAATAATTTCAAGATTGATCAAAATTTGTTGTTTGATAATCACCATTATCATAGTTATCCATGTGTTTTGAAAAAAACATTGTATAATTATTTAAATTTAAATATTTGTGTGCATATGAGTAAAATTGCGTTAATTTTCCTTCATTTCAAATTCAATCAAGATATTTATTATAATCATTTTTGTCTTCTTCATTTTTTCAAGGAACATTTAATTTATTTCTATTAATGTATCTAGAGTTATATGCTAAAAAAGAATCATTGGTTAATAATGTTAAATTATTATTAGCAGTTTGTTTTGCTTCATTATAATTATGATTAATAATTTTTACATTAATATTATTTTCTTGTTGTCATAAAGACTCTTGAAAATTATAACTACTTCTATTTACATCAAGCTTTAATGTATATTCTTTAGAAACTGGTTTGTCTAAGTTATCATAATTTGAATAAAAATTAATCCATGCTACATAAACAATATAATTTCCATTAACATCTTTTTGATTATCAATATTTTTTAGAGTGTGATTTTGGGTAACATTTTCTGGTATTCATAATGGTTTATTTGGCACACTAGCAATTTGGTTTCCATCTCAATCTCAATTATTAGATGCATAAACATATTTTGATCAACCATAACTAACAGAAATGTTGTTATCTTCTATATTATTTTTAGGCACAATACTTAAACTCATTGAAGAAATAGAATCTTTGGGAATTACTACAAATTGCATTGAATTAAAATCGTGTTCTCATAAAGTTGTTTTAGAATTATCATTTGTAACATTAAATAAATCTTTATAATTACCCCAAAAAGAACCAGAAGCTAATTTACGTTCATTTTTTGAAACATCTTCTTGAGCTTTGTGTTCCAAGTAAACTGCATAGTTGTCATATTTGGTTCCAAAAAAACTGTGTATGTAATTATTATAATTTACTGATTTTTTAAGTTTAAATTTTGGGGGGATTACTTTCATTTTTTCGGCAGCATTGGTAGGATTATTTTTTAACTCTCCCAATCTGTATGTAAGAAAAAAACTAGAAACTGCAAGTAATAAAAATGAAATAATGTAAATCAAACTCAAACCACATGAATATGATTTAAATTTTAAATTTTCTGTTCAAGTTTCATTAGTTTTTGAAAATTGTTTATCGTTGTTTTTAAAATATAATAAAAAATCTTTTCCTGCCAAAAGTTTCACAAGTTTTGTTTTAGGTAATTTAGCTTTTTTATTAAATAAAAAATAATATACTTTTTCATCTTTAACATAATATAAAAGATATTTAATTTTAAAAAATATGACAACAAATGTTATTGAATTTATTATTAGCATTGCAATTATAAAACTAATTTTTATGAATGCTTTTGTATCAATGTTTTTAGAACCAAAAAATAAAACATTCGTGAAAAATAGTAAACAAACAATTAAAATGTTTGCAAAAATAGAAACACAATTTATCAAAATTGTTGAAATATGATTATTCAAAGAGTGGTGAAAAATAATTTTTTTCTTAGTGTATTTTATTGTTGAAATTCATATAACAAGCAATATTGATATATAAAATGCCAAAGTCATTAGAGGCAAAAAAAATGTTATATTAAACAATAACATTCCCGCCAAATCAATCTTTTCCATAACGTGATCAGAAAACATATTTTGATTATAACACTCAAAATAAAAATTTATTTTTTTCATTGTCAAGCTTCAATTATATCTTGACTCAGTTCTTCTTTCATCAATAAGTATTTAAAAATAACATTTCATAATGCAAGTGCACATACTCTAGATGAGTAAGAAAAAGCTCTAAACTTTGCGTCTTTTGAATAAACATTTAAAACATAATCGGCTAATTTTTTTGATTCACTTTCAAAATAACCTGTTATTAAAATGATTTTAATATTCTTCCTTTTAGCTTCATTAATTATTGATATTATCTCGCCCTTTGATCCTGAATAAGAAATTGCAATAACTATATCATTTTCTTGCATATATTTAATGTTTATTAATTGTTGATGTCAATCATAACCAATCATAACAAACTTACCTATTTTGGCAAGTGTATGTTCAATTTCAAATTTAATTGAGTTATTGCCACCGATTGAAACAACATTTATTTTATTAGCACCCTTAATTGTTTCGACTATACCTTCAATGTTTTCTTTTGTGATTCCAGCAAAAGTATTTTTAATATCTTCTACAATAGAATTTTGATCTTCAACATAATCACCATTAACTAGTTCGCCCTCAAAATAAAGTTTTATTTCTTTGTTAATTTTTATAGAAAATATTCTATATCCTTCTTTGTTACTAACGATATTAATAAATCTAGTCACTGTCGGTTGACTACAACCAACTCGTTTGGCTAATTCACTAACAGAAATATGAAATGCTTTGGTTTCATTTATAATTTCAATAATTTTTTTTGCTATATTTGAATAACTATTTTTTTTATCACTTGCGTAAATTTTTATATTGTCTAAGATCATGTTTTTATTCCTCTTAAATATTATAAATAACTAACGCCTAAATATGAATATTTTATTTATTTGTCACAAAATTTTCGGTTTCTATTTTATCAGATAAAACATTTTTAATTTTTAATCCTCTAAATCCCCCATTATCTTTAACAACCAATAAAAATCTAAAAATAATAATTTGGAAAACAACACCTGCAAATATTGCTAATAAATATCAAAGAATTCCAATGTATGACATATCTCAACTTGTTACACCACCAAATAAGGCGATTATAGGTCCCCCTCAGGCACCAACTCATCCAGAAACATGTAATAAACCAGCCATCATTCCAGCAACCCCAGAACCAATAATATTGGCAAAAATTACTGCTCAAGTATATTTAACTGCAAAGGGAATTGCTCCCTCAGAAATTCCCATAAATCCCAAGATTAAGGCATTGATTCCTAAAGGTTTATCATTTTTTAAACGTTTTTTAAAGATATATGTTGATAAACCACAACCGATTGGTGCAACTGCAAAAGCTGCTGCTGCACAACCCATAGCTTTACCTCCATCAGTAAAGATTAAGGCTGTTGCTCCAAAAGAAGCAATTTTGTTAATTGGTCCCCCCATATCAACTCCGGCTAACAATCCTAAGATTAATCCTAGACCTGCCATTCCAAATTGAGTAGCTTCTAGATCTTGTAATCCTTGGTTTACATAACCAATTAATATCCCAAAAATATTTCCTAAAAATAATATTGTTATTAGACCATAAATTAATGATACAAAAACAGGAATAATAATTATTGGCATGATTGGTTGAATTATTCTATGAATTTTTCATTTGGTATTTATTCATTTTATTGTATATCCTATTACAAATCCGAAGAATAATGCCGCAAAAATACCTCCACCATTACTTGGATAGTTGTTGACTAATTTATCTGAAATAAAACTTCAGTGTAATCATAAGTTTGTATTTGCTCCTGCTCATGTTAAAACAAATGCTGGAGCAATTGCAGATCTACCAGCAATTGAATTTGCAATGTATGCTCCCATCACTGGAATCATAACTGTAAATCCCACATTCGCAAATTTATTTAATAAATAAAATATTGCAATACAATAACCATTGATATGCGCAGTATATGTTCCATCACCATTTGGTGTTAAGTAATCTTTTGATCAATCACTATTAATGTGAATATTTTTTTGCACATAATTTAGACCATTTAAATCTCCGTTATAGTCTAATCATTTTCCATATACAATTTTTCCGATACCAGTTCCTACAGCAAATATAATTCCAGCAAATACAATAAATGGAATCATATATGAAATACCACTCATTATATGACCAATTCAGGCTTTATCAGTTTTAACATCAAAGACACCTTTACCATCATTTCCTATTTGCATTTTTTTACCTTTTGAGACAGCGCTTCTTAAATGATTAACTGGATCAGCAATTAAAGCCTTTGTTCCTACTTTATATATTTTTTTATTGGCAAATCTTTCTAGATCAACAGAAATGTCTGTTGCCAAAATAACTGCATCTGCGTCTTTAATTTGTTGATCTGTTAGTTTGAATTCAATTCCTTTTTGTCCTTGTGTTTCACAATAAACATTTCAATTTAATTCTTTACCAGCTGCTAATATTGCATCTCTTGCCATGTATGTGTGAGCAACTCCGGTTGCACAAGCGCTTACACCAACAATTGTTAGTGCATCATCACCAACAATGTTACTTGTTTTTTGTTTATTTTTTTCTTTTAGTAATTCTAAAATTTCTTCTATATTAGTAGAAACTTTTAATTTATTTTTAAATTCTTTATCCATTAATTTGGTAGCAATGCCACTTAAAATGTCTAAATATTCACCATTTCCTTCTGGTATAACTAAAAGAATAAATTGTTTTGTTGCTTCTTTATCTGTTCATTGGATTTCCTTATTAGTTCTAATAAAGAATACTGCAGACTCTAAAACGGATTTATCCCTTGCGTGAGGAATTGCAAATCCATCTTCTAGATATGTAGAATCAATTTTTTCTCTTTCCAAAAAAGCGTTAATTAAATTTTCTTTATTTTTAATTAAGTTATTTTCAAATGATATTTCTGCAACTTTTTCAAAAAGTTGTTGCTGATTTTGAATTTCTAAATCTAGAAATATATAATCTTTTTTTATAATATCCATTTCTTTTTCCCCCTTAATAATTTTAATATATTTTATTTATTTTTTAAATAAAATATTCATAGTATTATTTTGAGTTTTCTTATAAAAAAATAAAAAAATGAATATATAATTCTTTTTTTTCTAAATTTAATTAACCAATAATTAAACTGCTGAAAACTAAATTTTGCAAAATTACGGTTCTATTTTATTTTTTTAACATATCAAACATATCTTGAGCTATTTCTTTATGAACCCAAGTTCTTGGGTGAATTTTATCTCAAAATACATATCCACCTTTGCCATCCTTTGGATCAGCGGGATTATCTTTATTAATTGATTCATTATCAGAAACTAATATATTTATACTTTTTAAAAAGGTTTCAATTTTTGAACCTATTGCTAAGGCATCAAGTGGAAATTTACCTTCTTTTTGTTCTTTGATTATATTTTCAATTAAGTTTTTTAGATTTTCTAAATTTGTTTTTGTTTCTTTTGAAAAATCAAATTTAACAGTAGAATCTGTTATATTTGTCTTCACATCTTCTTTTTGAGAATTTTCAATGATTGAATTAAATTTAGAAAATAAATTATATTTTTGAATATTTAAATTACTTTCTTCATACTCATTCTCAATGTCGTTAATTGTTGCAGAAACTTTATTATTAAATTCTTTAGTAATTTCACTTGCTCTTTTTTTGTCGCTAGTTAAATTAATTATATTGGGTGTTAAACTAATATCTGGTGCATTTAAAAACATAATTTTTTTAACACCATTGTTTACTAATGTTAAAATTGCTCTTCTAATATCATTTATTGAACTATTCATTAATGCATTTTTTTCTTTGTCATTATTTGTTGCAGCTAAATTATATAAATCATTTCCCCCAATTTCCATCATAACTAAGTCATTAGGTAAAATTTTATGTTGCATTACAACTACTCTTGCTTGTTCGCTAATTCTTCAATCATTTAAAAGAATTCCAGAAATACCACTTTGTTCTTGAGCTGTGGAACCAGCTATTGCATAATTTCTTCCATATTTATGTTTTAGTTTTCCATTAATGTTAACCTCAAAACCATAATCAAATTTTAATCCGCCTTGAGGTTTTTCAGCCCCATTTATTGTGTCATCTATATTGAATCCCAATTTATTAGCTAATCATATAGCTGCTGCTCCATTATCATTGTAATAATTTCTTGATTCATTTTTTTCATTAACTAAATTTATATTGATTTTTCATGAATCATAGCCAATAATCGCTTTTGCTAAAGTAATTAAATTTTTTAATTGAAAATCAGATACATTAAAATGTAAATAATTCACTAAAATATTTTTAACAATAGGATCTAAGGTTTTAGGATCACTTGCAATAATATCAAGTAAAGCTTTTGCTTTGAACCCCAAAGCATGAAACAAGGCTCCACCATCGCTTAATGAATCACCAATTGTATAAAAATCAGTGATTCCATATTGTAAATTTTTAGGTTTTTCATCACTAGCACTACTTTTATCAATATCCATGCCAACAACTTTATCTAATTCTTTTTGACTTGTTTTATTATTACCACAAGCGACAACTGTTGAAACAGAAGCAGAAATTATTATTATTCCCAATAATGGTGTCAATAATTTACGCATGATATTTTCTCCTTATTCTTACGATTAATAAAAATGTAATATAACTTAAAATTGATATAGGACCAATTATTAAGAATAAAACATAACCAATAAATGTTGCATATATTGCTAATACATAATTTGGTGCTGTTAAATCTGAAGGTTTAACATTTCAAAAAATATCTGATGCTTTAATATTGTGATCTTTTAATAAACCCAAACTTGCAGCAGCTCGCATTGATTCTTGCTGAATATTTAATAATCAAACCTTTGCATTCACAACATAATTACCAATTGAAAATTTTACTTCAGGTCCATCTAGTGTGTGATTAGAATAATTTAATGCATTAATAAATTGTCCTTGATCAATAACTGTTTGCTTTAATCTTGCTTCTTTAACCAAATCATTTCCTTTACTAGAAAACAAGTATTCTAAACCGTCTCTAAAAAATCATTCAATTCCAGTTTTTACATAAGTTGGTTTAAATAAATCAGCGACTGCTTTTTCATCAAACTTAACCATGTCTAAACAAACAGAATTAATATCAATATCTTGATGATTTTTTACTTTTTCTGCATAAGTTTTTTCATATCATTTTTCAGCATATTCTACATATTTTTTTCTATTAGCTTCAGAACCCGATTCTTCTGGGTTTCTTCAATCTGTAACAGATAAAATATCAGCAACATAAGTTTTTTTAATAATACTTCCAGCTGCAGCATTATACATTGGGTGTTTACCATCAAGAACATACTTTCCTTTTGGCATTACTTTTTTAATTTGTTTTTTAACAGAATTTATAAATCTTAATGACTGAAAACCAACACCAGGAGTCATCATAACAAACCCCAACAGTGAAGGAAATATAACTATTAAAACAATTAATGTTTTTAATGAGAATATCTTTTTAAACATAATACTATTATAAAGCAAGATATTCAAAAAAAATAAAAATAGACAACTGTCTATTTTTGTTTTTTATTTATTTGTTATGTCATGCATTGCGTTTGCAACATGCTCGACATCCGTTCCAATAATTAGTTGTAATCCTTCTTTACCTAAACGTTTTGTTCCAAATATTCCTAAAGCTTTAAATTCTTGATCGGTACCAATTGAATTGTCTTTAACAATTAGTCTTAATCTAGTTGCACAATTATCTACTTTAACAATATTGTCTTCACCAATAATATCAACAATGTTTTCTGCAAGAATAACATATTTATCACCTTTTAAAGAAGCTGATTTTGAAGCCATTGGTTTAATGGCAACATCCATATCTTCTCTACCTGGTGTTTTGATATCAAATTTTTTAATAGTGAAGTAGAATGCAAAGTAATAAACTGGCGCAATACATGCAGCTAATACCAACATTCATAGTGGGTTAGATAAAACTCCATACAATGATCCATTAACATTTCCTTCTCATTTACTCATTCCTCATGAGTTTGCAAATGAAATAACATAATCAATGAATCCGGCTGAGAATCCAAATCCAATATGCATATGCATTGCAATAGCGATACCTGCAAAGATTGCTGTAAATATTGCATTATAAGCTCATAAGATTGGTCCTACAAAGATAAATGCAAATACTATAGGTTCATCAATTCCAGTTAAGGCAGCAACAAGGGCAACCCCCCCTAAGAAAGTAGAAACTTCTCGTCTATTTTCAGGTTTAGCAGTCATTATCATTGCTAACGCTGCTGCTGGTAGTCCTCCTCAATACATTGGGAAGTAACCGGTTTGGAAGTTACCAGATATTATTCCTTTTTGGAATGCATTAATATCTCCAAATACAATTTGTGATCCATCTTTTCCTGGGTGTACATCTTTTGGTTGACTACCATAATTAAAGAAATAATTTTGTCAGTTATCACTATTAATATCTGGATGACTTGCTCAATGATGTGCTATGTTTTTCATTAATGCTAAACCATCAGATGTTGGTAAATTATTAGCAAAATTTGAGCCTTCTAATCCAATTTTTCCTGAACTATTAATCATATCTCCTTCAATTGGTAATTGGAATCATAAGAATGTATTAATAATGTGGTGAATTCCAAATGGTTGCACCGCTCTATTAACAAGTGCATATAGCATTGCACCAGGAATTGCTCATGCATCTGATGAAGATATTAAAGTACCAAATTTAATTAAAATAAATTGTAATCATGGTCAAATAATTGCAAATGCTAATGCTAATGGTAATGATACACTTAATGCTAACATTGGTATAAATCTTCTTCCACCAAAGAATGATAAAGTTTGTGGTAGTTTAATGGTTGAATATTTATTATAAAGCATCGCTGTTACTCCACCAGAAACAATCCCCCCAAGAACACCGATATCAAGAATAAATGTTTGTCCTGATACAAATGTTGAACCATCTGGTTTTACAGAATAAGATGGTACATAGAATAGTTGTGAAGCACTGTGTGCGACGCCTTTATCATCATTATATGTAAATGGTAATACATTTTTATAAAATAAATCTTGAATTCCATTTTCTTTTAGATATGTTGTAATAGCTAAAAATAAAACGGCTGCTACAAGTGCTGATTCACCTCTATTATCTTTAGATAAACCAAATCCTACACCAATCGCAAATATTAATGCAATGTTATTAAAAACAATGGCACCTGGAGTACCAATTATTAGTCCAATTCAATACAATACATCATATTCACCGGTTGTTCCAAAGTGTGAATAACCTGTAGCTAAAGCTCCAAACCTATTTAGCAGCGCAGCAAAAGGCAACACAGCAATAGGATATAATAGAGCTTTACCAATTTTTTGTAAATTAACCATTAGTCTTGCACCAAAGTTAACGTCGTTTGAACGCTTTGATTTAAAACTAGATTCGCTTACGTTTAAAGTTTCTATTTTTGTTTTCATATTTTTTTATAATCCTTTCCAATATTATTAAACAACAAAAAATAAAAAAAATTCCAAAATAATTGGAAGTTTTTTTATTTTTGGAAATTAATTTAATTGACTAAATTATTTATTTGAATAAAGGTGTTTAAATCTTCATAATACTTCATTTGAAATATTATGTTTAAATCATTATTTTGATCGAAAAAATTAAGTTTTAAAAACAAAACGTTATTTTTTGGTTCATAAAACCCTGAATAATAAAACACGTCTTCTAAATTAACTACAATTTGTTTATCCTTAAAATTAAAAGTCATATTTTTAGCATTTATTATTATTTTGCCTTCTATAAAATTTATTTGCTCATTAATTTCGATTATTTTTTTTAAATCCAAAAAATTTTCAACAATAATTTTAGAATTATGAATTCGCTTTTCTTCAAAAAACATGTTGTTTATTGTATTTTTTTTACTAAAAGTTGTTTCATAAAAATGAGCTGCTAATTCAACATCTCCTCCAAAATAGTCAATTGGTTTTTGGTGTTGCTTAAATTGTGTTTTAAAATTTATAAAATTTTCAAGAGCATTTTTTCTTTTATTAACAAATAAAATTCATGTTGCTAATAAAATTATTGTCAAAAAACTTAAGATAACTATTACTGAAATTGCAAGTTTTTGATTATCAAACATTGCTAGAAAACTAACTATATGTAATTGCATAAGCTACCGATACCAAAAAAATTAATAATAATGTTAGCCATAATATAGACAGTGCATAAAATGAAACTGGTTTAGATCATTTTTTAAAACCAAATGAAGAATTTACATTATTAAAAGAATTATATTTCATTAATTTATAATGTTTAATTTTTCAAATTAAAAACATAGTTAACGCAACCAAAGAAACCGAAGAAATAATTGAAACTATTATGCATAATAATATTTTAAATTCCATTTTTATCCTTTGTAATCGTGAATGATTACTCCTTTAACAACACGATTAACCTCTCCTGTTGGACAAGGGTTGTCGGGTGTTTTATTTAAGAATAGTGATTTATAAAAACCATATAATTGTGCCATTGCAATATAATTAATTGCTTGCAAAATATCATTTTTAACTTTTTGTGTTCCAGTTTTAATTAAAACATCCGCTCTATCCAAAATAAATTTTTCTTCTAAATAATCAAACACAACCAATTTATTTATTTGCTTTTGCAAATATAATTCATTAATCATATCCTTATCATAGTTTCTTGTATATTCATCATTGCTCATAAACAACAAAACAATAGAATCTTTATTTAGTATTGATTTGGGACCGTGTCTAAAACCTGTTGGTGAATTAAAAAATGCTGTGACATCTCCTGCTGATAATTCTAAGACTTTTAAATGTGCTTCTTGAGCAATTCCTTTTAAACTATTTGAACCCAAATAAGTTATTCTTTTGTTATCTATATTGGCTATCTTTTTAATTTCTAAATGATTTTTTTGCATATCTTCTTTTGTTTGCTTAGAAATTATTTTTAATTCTTCAAGATTTTTTTTATAATTTTTTTTATCTAAAATCAATAAAGCTGTGCAAAGCATTCCCGTAAAACTTGAAGTCATTGCAAATGAAACATCATTTGATTCTTCTGGTAATAAAAAAATAAAGACATTATCTTTTGATTTAATATTTGCCAATTTACCTTCTTTATTACAAGTGATAATCAAGTGTGAAACATTTTCTAAGCATTGATTTGCTAAATTAAACGTTGCAACAGATTCTGGAGAATTACCACTTCTTGCAAATGAAACTAATAAAGTTCTTTTGGTTGTTGATAAAAATTTTTTTGGTTGTAAAACTATGTCTGTTGTTGACACTGATTGAACATCAAACCCTTGTTCAATAAAATATGGATATAGTGTATTACCAATAAATTCACTAGTTCCGGCACCAGAAAAAATTATTCTAGTGTCTTTTGTTAAATTTTTATTTAAAAAATTATCTATTTTTTCATAATCTTTTTGAATTAAATCAATTATGTTGTTTCAAATAACTGGTTGTTGTTCAATTTCTTTTAAAGTATGTATTCCTTTTTTTTGTTCTAATTCTTGTTCTGTATAATTAAATATCATTTTTTTCTCTTTCAATTCTTCTTCTATTTTTTTATTTATAATTTCTTTTTTTACTTGTTTTTTTATTTCACGTTTATTTTTTACCAATGTTCAAGGGGCAATAGTAATAACTAAAGTTACTGAAAATAAAATTAAAAACAATCCTCACATTGGGAATTGATTTAACTGTACTCCTAATAAAATAAAATTATGCTTTTCCATTTGAACCAAAAGCTTTTATTTTTTTGATTGCTTCAAGTTTAACAGCTTCTATTGCTGCTTCACCAAATTTTCTTGCGTCATATCCATCAGGATTTTCATTTAACCATTGTCTTAATGCTTGAGCATTTTTTATTTTTAAATCAGTTCCAATATTAATTTTTGTAACCCCACATTTAATAGCTTGTTGCAGATCTTCTAAGGGAACTCCACTTGAACCGTGTAAAACTATTGGAGTATCAATTTTAGCTACTACAGATTTGATAATTTCAAACTGTAATTTTGGAGCACTTTTAAAAATACCATGACTTGTACCAACAGCAATTGCTAGTGCATCAACATTTGTTAATTTGTTAAATTCAAATGCTTCATCAACATTAGTGTATCCTCCACCTGCTGAATTTCTGTCATCTTCTTTTCCTCCAACGTGACCAATTTCAGATTCTACTTCTACCCCTCTTGCGTGTGCATATTCCACAACTTCCTGAGTTAGTTTAACATTCTCATTAAACTCTTTTGTTGAAGCATCTAACATAACTGATGTAAATTTGTTATCACATGCCCTTTTAATTAAATCAATATCAAAACCATGATCTCAATGTAATATAACTGGCACTTTTGATGTTTCAACTGCTTTTTTTCCAAATGCAAAAACATATTCGATTCCCATATATTTTGCAGCAGATTCAGTAACCATTAAGATTACTGGTGATTTTTGATCTTCCGCAGCAGCAATTATTCCTTTTAACATTTCAAGATTGTCAAAATTAAATGCTGGCACTGCATAGTGTTCTTTTTTTGCTTTTAGCAATTCTTTTTTAAGTGATGTTATCATTTTTTTCCTTTTCCAAATATTATTATAATACAAAAAATTATTTTACACGTAGAGTCATAAAAAAAACAAACTTAAAAGTTTGCTTTTTTTATTTATATGTTGTTTAGTTACTAATTTTTTTTAATTCGTTTACTACATGTTCAACGTCTGGTCCAATTACAATTTGTAATGCTTCTGTACCTAATTGTTTTATTCCAAATGCTCCTGATTGTTTAATTAATGCTTTATCAATATTTTGATTATCTTTAACAATTAATCTTAATCTAGTTGCACAGTTATCAATTGAAACCAAGTTATCTGCACCAATTGCATCAAATATCATTTTTGCTTGTTTAGCATATTTATTTGATTGATCATAAGAAGTTGAGTTTTGTTTTGAAGATGATGTTTGTTCTTCTACTTCTACACCTTCTTCTTCTCTACCTGGTGTCATAACATTTAATTTTTTAATTAATATCATGAATACTGAGTAATAAACAAATGCACATATTGCTGTCAATGGTATTATCATTAACGGATTACTAATTACTTTTCAAATTCCACCATGGTGTTGAGAGAATCCTCATGCTTGTGGGAATGAAACTAGATAATCAATAATTCCTGCTGAGAATCCAAATCCAACTTGAATACGCATAGCTGTTGTTATTCCAACAAATATTGCAGTTAATGATGCATGAACTAATAATAATGCTGGCGCTAAGAATACAAATGAGAATTCAATTGGTTCTGTAATACCAGATACAATTGCAACGACTGCAACTCCACCTAAGAACCCTGCTACTTCATTTCTTTTTTCTTTTTTAGCACTCATAATCATTGCTAATGCAATTGCGGGAATTCCACCCATCATTACTGGGAAGAATCCTGATTGGAATAATCCTGCATTTTCATTTTTCGCTGTAAATGCATTTATATCTCCATAATCTCAGTGAATAATTCCATCTGAACTACCTGAGATTGGATCAATATGATTTCCTTGAATTGGTAATTGGAATCAAAAGAATGTATTTAATATTTGGTGTAATCCAAATGGTAATAGCAATCTATTTAAGAATCCATATAACATTGTTCCAGGAATCGCCACAGATGCTTTTGAAGGATCTGCCACTTGTTTTCCCATTAACATTAAAACATATTGTAATCATGGTCAAATAATTGCAAATGCTAATGCTACAGGAACTGCACATGCTAATCCAATCATTGGAACAAATCTTCTTCCCCCGAAGAATGATAATGCTTTTGGTAATTTAATTTCTTTATATTTGTTATATAACACTGATGCTAATATTCCTGAAACAATCCCTCCAAGAACACCAATAGATAAGACAAACTTACCATTTTGTAAAACGTCGCCTTTGTAATTTTCTACATATAGTAATTTTGAAAAATTACCATCGGCGGCCTTAAACGTAAGTACCTTATCATAAATCATGTTACCAATACCGTGTTCACCCAACATTGCGCTGATAACTAAATAAATAGCTGCACCAACTAATGCCACTTCTCCACGGTGGTCTTTTGCAAGACCAAATGCAATACCGATTGCAAAGATTAAGGGTAAGTTATCAAAAATTACACCACCTGGTTTTTGAATAATAAATGATATTCAATAACCAATGTGATTTGTTATATGTAATACACCATCAGGTGTTGTATTTGATGTATATGATAAACCCAATGCTCCGAATCGGTTTAATATTGCCGCGAACGGTAAGATTGCAATTGGGAATTGCAATGATTTACCAATTTCTTGTAATGTGTTTAAAATTCTAGATTTCCAATTGGTCCTCTGTTTTATTTTTATATTTTCCATTTTTTCTCCTAACTTTAATAATTTAATGGAAAATATGGAAAAAAGCAAGTACAAATATTTGTTTAAAAAATAAAAAAATGGCCATTGGCCATTTTAATTTTAAAACTCGGGGTGAATAACGGTTGAATTATTGGGAATCACTAAAGTTTCTCCACTTTCTTTGTATTCAATCTCATAAGATTTATTTTCTCCATCTGGGGTTACATCATAGGTTCCACTATTGTCATCGGTCATTGTTCCGGTAATAAAAATTTTTGTATTTTTAGCACATTGTTTGGTATATCCCACTTCTTGGATAGAAGCTAAGGAATGATTACCAGAGGCATTTCATCAATTACCAGAATAATGATTAGTACCACTAATCAAAGAGTATTTAATGCTTGAGGCATTTTTACCCATATATTCTAATAATTTATCGGTTGAACTGTTTGTTGAGCCATGATGAGCTAATAAAAATGTATTGATATTCATTTTACTAATTAAAGATTTAAATATTCCATTGGGATCAAATTTTTTAGGGCTCACAGTCATTTCTATTGCATCTCCTGTGAATAAAACCGTTTGTCCATTAACTGTGAAGTCAATAACCATTGAAGTTGCATTGGGTCCTTCGCTAGCTTTATAATCTGCATCTATTAGTGCTTGGTGATCTAATTTGGCAGTAATATTGTGAAATTCGATTCCCATAAAACTGTATTTATACGAAAAGGTTGTATCAATATTTAAACTTTCATTTTGTGTTTTTTTGACATATGTTTCGATTTGTGTTTTGGCACTATCATAAACAATTGGCATAATTAGATTATCTACTTTAAAATTACTAAGCATATTTTCGATTTCATTAAAATGATCTGCATGATTGTGTGAAACAAAGATTGCTTCAATTTCAGTTACATGAAAGTGGTTTAAATAATCAACAAAATACTTTTTAACATTAGTACGTCTTTCAAATCCTCATTTACGATTTGATATAGGACTACTTTCCAAATCATCGGTTTGTTTAGCTTTTAAGCCATTACCACAATCTAAAATAACTATATGTCCTGTGTTGTTATTTTCTAAAAAAGTAAAATTTCCATTTCCAACAGCTAAAACATGATAAGAAAAATCTGCTTTAACAATTGGATCTTTTTTACATGATGTGGCAAAAACTAGTGGGAATATACCAATAATTAGCAATAACATCAGCAATATTTTTTTAATTCTAATCATCTTATCCTTTCGTGCTTGATGTTGCTTTACGATTTGAAACTCCCTTAATAATTCACTTGTTGAAAACAATAAAAATAATAATCATCGGCATAATTGTAATTACACAACCTGCCATTTTGACATTATAAGGATCAATTAGGGAATGATATTCGTCTGAAAGATCAACTCCCGTCAAAGAAATTATTTGATACAAAAGCATTGGAATTGTTGATGATTGCCCATCTGCCCTAATTACCGTTACTGGTCATAGCGTTGAGTTTCAACCTTCAATAAAAGAAATAATTACTGAAGTAACAATTGTTGATTTAATGCTAGGAATAGCTATTTTAAAAAAGTATTTAAATGTCGATAGGCCATCAATTTTGCAAGCATTTTTTAAATCTTTTGGCAATGTTGAAAATGCGTTAGACATTAAATAAATTGTATATACGTTGGCAACAAATGGTGCAATTAAAGCGATCATCATGTTGTTTCATCCAAGTGAAACAATGAAAATATATCTACCAATCATTAATGCTTCACCAGGAATCATTAATAATGAGAACATTATCATTAGAAAAATTTTATTAAATTTAGTTTTTCAATTATAAATTGCAAACCCGCCTATTAAAGAGATTATTACTTGAAAAAATGTCGAAATTCCAGAAATGTAAAACGAATTTAATAGAAAAGTTTTAATAGAAATTGAACTCCTTTGACCATCACCATTTACATAATTAAACAATTCTTTGTAAGCGTTTAATGTTCAATGTTTGGGTCACAACGTTTCGTTAAAGGTTGGATTAATATCATCTGGATGTTTAAAAGAACTCATAAGCATTCAGTAAAAGGGAAAAATTAAAAGAATTGAAAAAAATAGTAATGTAGTTGCTTGTATAAGTTTTTTAAATCATTTTATTCAAATGTTTTCACCTGCTAATGATAACGTAATTAATTTTTTACGTTCAATTTCTCGATTAAGATTTCTTGATAAAAAGTTCATTATTTTTAAATTTCAAATTTCAATTAAAAAATGTTTAAATTTTAAAATTTGTTTTTTAAAAATGTTTAAAGTTTCAAACTCTTCATTTCGATGTTTGTTTTTTAAATTTGTTAAATTTGTTTTACGTTTTTCATAAGCAAATTTAAGTTTATTGAATTTATTAATCTCCATTTTAAATTGCCTCGCTTTTATATTTTTTACTTAATGTTTTTGTAATAAAGCGATTTACAATTGTCATTATTCCGATAATTATCATTAAAATAATTGAAGCGGCGCTTGCCTTACCATAATTTTGGGTTTGCACCATATTTTCGAAAATATAATAAACCATTGTTTGTGCTTTTGACTGCATTACAGCATTATAATCACCAAACAATCCTAGGGGCATATATTTAAATGCACCAATCATGCTAGTGGTAATCATATAAATGATTATTGGAATAATTTGTGGTATTGAAATTGCTCAAAACTGTTTTCATTTAGCCATTCCATCAATAGATGCTGCACTATATAGTTTTTTATCAACGGCGCTAAGAGCAACTGTAAACATAATAATTTTAAATGGCATCATTTTTCATATTCCATAAAATATTAAAATCATTTTAGCATTTACAGGCTTTCTAAAATCCACGAACCCGACACCTAATTTTTTAAGTAGTTGCTCTAAAAGTGACTGATCTGTACTAGAAAATATTGCAGAAAATGCCATTGTGATTGCTAAAGCTGTAGTAACAAACGGCATAAAAAATAATGATTGTAAAAAAGCAAATATTTTTTTGTTTACAATATCTGCTAGACATTTAGCAATTAATAGAGAAATTAATAAGGAAATTGGGATAGCTATAACAACATAAATAAATGAGTTTTTAATACCTATAATAAAATCGGCATCATTTCAAACCATCTTTAAATATCTTCAAGAAAAGGTAAAATTTTTACTATATCCACCATGTTGATCAAATCCACGTTTAAACAAAATATATATAGAATAATAAGCAAATAAAAATAGTAGAAACAAAGCTGGTGTTATTCAAATTAATTGATTAATTAAATCAAACTTTCCTTTCTGCATATTTTTATTTTTATTTCGGTGTTTCTTATTATCTGGTTTTAGAGACTTATTGCGATCAACCCTTAAAACAAATGTCCATTTCATTACAAAATTGACCTCCCATCTTTATTAAAGAAATGAACTTTTTGTGGTGCAAAATAAATTACACTTTCATTTTGATTAAGTTTTGTCATCTCTTCTGGATTAACAATTAAACAAATTTCATAATTTGAAAACTGAATTTTTAAATTATTTACTTTTCCAAGCATTTCACAATGTATTAAGCGTCCTCCTTTTAATGACACAAAATTGCTAATACTTTTTTCTAGACTAAAATGTTCTGGGCGAATACCAATAAAATAATTACCATCTCTCACATCAGTTTCGGTTTTAAATATTATTTCTTGATTTAAAATAACTAATTTATTCTTTATTTCAACACTTATCAAATTAATATTTGGTGTTCCAATAAAATTAGCTACAAATGTGTTAACTGGGTTATTATAAATTTCATGGGGTGTTCCACATTGTTGTAAACATCCCTTATTCATTACAACAATTTTATCGCTAATACTCATCGCCTCCTCTTGATCATGAGTAACGAAAATTGTTGTAATTCCCATTTCTGTTTGAAATTTTTTTATCCACTCACGAGTGGATAATCTTAATTTAGCATCTAAATTTGACAAAGGTTCATCAAGCAATAAAATGTGGGGTTTTTTTATTATTGCTCTTGCAATTGCAACACGCTGTTGTTGACCTCCTGACAATTCTCCTGGTTTTTTATGCAATTGTGATGTAATGTCAACTTTATTTGCCACTTCTAAAACTAATTCTCTAATTTTTCTAGAATGAGAAAAAATTTGTTTTTTTAATTCAATTATTTGCTTTTTAAAGTTAAAATTTAAATCTTGTTTTTCAAGCAATTCATTAAAATCATTGCTTAGAGTTTTAAATAACTCTTTAAGATTGTCAATTTTGTTATTAATTTTATTATTTAAATCTTTAATAACACCTTTAAATAAACTGTCACGCTTATTAGCATAGTCATTATAAATTTGTTTGTTCTTTTCAATATTAAAAATCTCTAATTTATTAGTGTTTGTTTTGTTGTAAAAAGCTTGTTCTTTTTTTATATTTTTTTTACTAATATTTCTTGTTCCTCTAACATCGAGTAAAATTATGTTAGTTTTTTTAATTCGATACTTATTAATGTATTTAATTCTATTAACAATTACATCTCGAATTTCAAAACTAATTGTTTGATCTTGAAGATTAGATTTTAAAAAAGTTTTTAAATTTATTAAAGACTTTTTTTTAGAATAATAATATGAGTATCTCACCCTATCAAATAAATAAGTAACCATCTTTTCATAAAATAATTTTGAATTAACATTACTTAAAAGTTTTTGTAAGTAAATATTAATTTCTTGTTTTTGAATATCATAATATTCATTTTCATATTTATCATATTGTTCATAAATATAATTTATTATTGAATCAATGTTTTTTAAAATTTTTATTAAAATTAAATATGCTCGTTTATTGTTTTTAATTTTTTTTAAAATTTTAATTTCTGATTGGTATTGAAAATTTTCTTTTTTAAGGTTAAATCGAAATGTTTTTGATTGTACTAATGGAAAGGAAATGTTTTTGTAAACACTTAAATGGGGATATAAAGCGTAATTTTGAAAAACTAAACCAATATTACGCTTTTGGGAACTTTTGTTAGTAACATCAATATCATCAAATACAATTTGACCTTTAGTAATATTTATTAAACCTGCGATTGCATTTAAGGTTGTAGATTTTCCACAACCACTTGGACCCAATAAGGATACTAATTCGCCAGTTTTAATTTCAACATTAAAATCATTAACTGCAATATAATTGCCATAATCAATAACAATATTTTTTAACTTTATGCTCATACAATAACTTCTCTTAAACCATGAATTTAAATTCTATATCATCAAAACCTCCTGGTAAGATTTTATTCATTTCATTTATTAAAGAATGTCCTGCATCTTTATTAAATAATACTTCACTAATATTTTTATTTTCTGTAAAAATAGTATTTTGATAAGAATTTTTTAAAGCACTACGAAGAGTGTTTGATAAAGGATCTGGTGTTGTTGAAACTAAATTAAATATTTTCTTATCACCAGTTTTATCAATATTATTTTTTACATATCTAATTAATTGATATACAAGACTATGTTTCAATTCTTCTAATGTTTTTTTTGGACTTTTAGGGTGACTTGCATTATAATCGTCACTTAAATATTGATCATAATCTTTTATAGCTTCTGTTGTTGAAGGTAAATACCCCGAACTAGCAGCTAATTTAGAAATGTTTTTTTTATCATATAAAAATGTTACAAAATCTTTAACTGTTTTTTCTTTAATCTCTTGATTACCTCCTTTTGAAGTAAATCCAGCTAAACCAGGTCCTTGTGAAATAGCATTAAACCCTCCTTCTTTTGTAGGACTTCCAGCCACAATTAAGTCATAAAAGGAATTATATTTATTTTCTTTAACTGAGCTGCTGTGTGTGAAATATCCTAGACCTGCTGATGAACAATTAATTGAAGATAGCATTGTTCCTGCATCGAAGAAATTACTTGTATAAGTTTTTCCATCCATTTTTCCTAGATACATTGAACCATTTCAATTATTTGCTAATGACTGTTTTTCTTCTTTATGAATTGCTAATTTTTGAGCTTTGGCAAAAAAATTATTTACATTTTCAATAGCACCTTTTTTATTTAAATAAAGTTTTGTGCTTAGATTTTCTGGTTTTGTCATGTTATAAAAAAACTTATTATTGTTGTTGTTATCATCTTTTGCCGAAACAGTATCAAATGTATATTGTTTAGCTGCAGAAGCATAATTTTCAAATATTGCGTTTGGGATATCATCAAGACCAACAGAAAACATATTGTTTTTTAAATCATTTTTTGGATACGCTTGATTATAACAAAATGAATATAGTGTCATAAAATCTTCAACGTTCGATGTTTTTTCCATTGCATTTCTTATTGAATCCTCATCGGTTACAACAATTTCTGAAATGTTTTTTATTGCTTTTTTAACATCATCATTTGTTGTATCAAATTTAAGTTTTTCATCTTTAAATAAATCTGCTGTTGTAAAAAATTTATCTCCAGTTATTTGTTTATAAACTTTTAAGAATTCTTCTTTTTTTGGTTCAACTGCACTATAAGTTGATGAAGCTTTATGTTGTTCGGCCAATCACTTTAATTCTGCAAAGATTTTTACATTAATCACTTGAACATCTAAAGATTTATTAAGTGGTAAAACAGCTTGTAAGTCTTTGCCACCTTCTCCCATTTTGGAAATAAGTCCTTCATTTTTTAGAGCATTATCTCAAAACTTGGCATTTTGAGGTAACACTTTATCCATGTCTCTTACTTTTTGATCAGAAATTGATGCGTAAATATTTTTAGCAACATCCCCAGGATAAGAAATATACAAATCGGGTAATGCTCTTTTAGCACTAATTCTATTTTGAACAGCATCATTTGCTTCTCATTCAACATCAATTTTTACATCTCCTTCTGGTAATGTTGAATTAAAGTCTTGCGCTATTTTTTCATAAGCTTTTTCAATTTTTGAACCTTTTGCCATTGTTCTACCTTGTAAAAGAAACTCAACATCGTTTTCTGGTTTTGAATTATCTCCACATGAAACTAATGTTACGGCTGGTGCAATAATAAGTGATATTCCTGTTAATACGGATAATAATTTTTTCATTTTTGCTCCTTTATTTTTTATAATAAGGAGTCTGCTTCTTTAATTATTTTTTTAATATCATTCAAGTTTTCAATAATAGCTCCGCTAGCTAATCGATGTCCTCCACCACCTAACTTTATAGCTAAATTATTAATTGAAACATCTTTAGATCTGAACTCTACACGTCACTTATTGTCGGTTCTTCAGGAAAAGGTAATTCAAATTTTAATTTCCTTAATATTACTTAAAATATTTGAAAATTTACCGCTTGTTGACGGATCAATATTGAATTCTTTATAAATATCTTTGTTTATTATTAAATAACCAACTCCCTTAGAAGTTATATGAGCTTGATTAATTAATCTTGTATTTAACAAAACATCATTTCATGTTTTTTCATACATATTTTTATAAAGTTTTTTAAAGTCAAAATTTGTTTTAAATAAATAACTAGCAACATCAAATGTTCTTGAAGTTGTCCCTTCATATAAAAATCTTCCGCTATCTGTACAAATTCCATGATAAATAATTTGTGCGCATTTTTTGTTTACATATCAATTATTTTTTAAACTTAGATAACCAACCATTTCACTTGCACTTGTAAATGATGTATCTACTCATGAAATATCACCATATGGTTCAACATCTGGATGATGATCAATTTTAATAACCTTTTTAGCTTGCTGCAAAAGTTGTTTGTCTTCTATGTCAATTCGTTCTATGTTTCCGCAATCAGTTACTATAACCAATGCATTTTTAAAAACTTGTTTTTGAAAAACATCCATATTCCCAACAAAATTTAAGTAGGAAATTTCTTTACCAAAGGCGTAAACTTTTTTATGCTTAAAATTATCTAAAATTAGACTTTTTAAACCCAACTGAGAGCCATATGCATCACCATCAGGTAATACATGTCTCAAAATAATAATGGTTTCAAATTTAAATATTGATTTAACAATCTCGTTCATATAATTCTTTTTTTTGTTTTTAATTTATAATTATATTCAAACTAAATCCTAAACCCTTTTTTAAATTATTAATACTTATAGTCCCAAGATAGGTCCTGGGGTGGAATCAATGGCCCGTTATGCCAAACTATATAAGTTTAATATTTAGTTCTTGCCCTTATGATATTAAACTAAAAAACAAAAGCAAGGATTTTTTATGTTTTTTTTATAAAAAAATAAGCAATGATTTTGAAAAAGTTTATGTATTATTTTGTTAAATTTTTACTACAAAAAAACATCATTTTTTTTGACAAATGATGTTGTATTTAATTTAAATTTGTTTATAATTTTTTTTAAAAACTGCCAATCATAATTGAAAATGAAATTAAAAATATTAAGACCGCTGAAAACATTACAATTATAAATGCATAAAATGTTCAAAATTTAAATAAGTCTTGGTGCTTTGTTGTTTCTCCAAAATTTTTTTGTTTTAAATTTCTTTGTTTTAAGTATTTAATAAAAGCAAACAAAGTTATAAGAAATACCAAAATTGAAATTAAAATAATGATCCCACAAACAACGGGTGTTGATGTTTTATTTAAATTTGCTGTTTGTAATAAAAATTTCATATTATACCTTTCTAATTTTGTTTAATTTTCTGTTTGAGTCACGCTCTTTAATTGTTTCTCTTTTATCAATTAAATTTTTTCCTCTTCCTAATCCAATTTCAAGTTTAACTAAACCATTTGAAAAATATAACATTATTGGCACAATTGTTAATTTTTCAAGTTTAACTCTTTTTAACAGTTTCATAATTTGTTTTTTGTGTAATAACAACTTACGGTTTCTAGTTGGTTCAGAAGTTTTTTGAGTAGAAAATTCATATTTTTTAATACTCATATTTAAAATATATGCTTCTTTTTCTTTAATTAGTATAAATGATTCATTAATTGAGACATCATTATTTCTTATCGATTTTATTTCATCTCCATTCAAAACAATTCCTGCTTCAATAGTTTCTAAAATCTCATAATTAAAACGGGCTTTTTTATTTTTAATAATTATTTTTATACCCATTTTAATCACCTGCCTTAATTAACAAAATTCAAAATCTATAATTCTTCTTTTAACATCAGCTGCTATCACTTTGATTTTAACTTTTTGTCCTAATTTGTATGTTTTTTTATCATCAGTTGTATAAATATTTCTCTTTTCATCAAATGTGGCATTTTTTAAATTAGTTATATGTACTAATCCCTCAACACAATTTTCTAATTGAACAAATATTCCAAATTTTAAAATTGCAGAGATGATTCCATTGTATTCTTGGCCAACCTTATCTTTCATAAATTCAGCCATACAAACTTTATTAACTTCACGCTCTGCATTAAGAGATTTTTTTTCCGTTTCATTAATGATTTCACATGCTTTATCAATAAAAGAAATATTTTCATTTTGATAATCATCTTCTTTATTTATTAAATATTTTTTTAGATATCGGTGTACCATTAAGTCTGAGTATCTTCTTATCGGTGAAGTGAAATGGGTATATGTGTTTGCCGCTAAACCAAAATGACCAATGTTTTCTGATTCATATCTAGCTTTTTCCATATATCTTAAAAGTGTTATGTTGATCACTGTTTTTTCATTAACATCAGTTACTTCATTTGCAATTTTTTCTAGTGCTTGTTTTACATCTAAGGGTGTTATATCTTTTTCTAAATTAAAAGGAACATTAATACCTAAAAGTTTTAAACTATTTACTCATTCACCCATGTTTTCTTTTTTTGGACTTTCATGGTTTCTGTAAAGAAAAGGCATTTTAATTTTTTCCATTTCTAGAGCAACTGTAACATTGGCGCTAACCATGAAATTTTCAATTAATCGTTCAGCAATTCCTCTTTCACGAGCAACTATATCAACAACATCAGAATTAGCATTTAAAATTGCTTTTGGTTCTGGAATATCAAAATCAATTGTTCCTAACTTATCTTTTCTTTTTTCAATAATATTATGTAACTCTAAAGCATCTCACAACATTGCATTAACTTCATCGGGATATTTTGATTTTTTTGTTTCAAATAAATCATTTACTCCCCCATATGTTAAACGTGCTTTTGAAATCATTATTGATTCATAAATATTAGAATCAATAATTTCTCCATTTTTATTTATTGTCATTTCACAAACCATACACAGCTTTTCTTCATTAGGATTTAATGAACAAACTCCATTTGAAAGAACTTCAGGAAGCATTGGTAAAACTTTGTTAGCTAAATAAGTAGAATTTCCTTTATATAAAGCCACATAATCTAATTTAGTTCTTGGTCTAACATAATAACTTACATCAGCAATCGCAACTGTTAATACATAATTATCATTTACTTTTTCAACACATACAGCATCATCTAAATCTTTAGAATCAGCACCATCTATTGTTACAATAGGTTTATTAAATAAATTTTTCTCTAATCTTTTTTTAAATTTAATATCATTTTTATTTATTGGTTTTGCAACTTCTTCCGCTTCTTTTAAAGACTCACTAGAAAATCCTGGTTCAATTTCATTTTCATAGGCAATTGAAATAATTCTATCAACAGCCTTATTAGCATCACCAATAATTTCATCAATATACACAAACATTTTGTTTTGTTTTACATTAGAAATAGAAACTTTAACTATCAAATCTTCTTTTAATTTATATTTATTTTTATTTACCAAAACAATTCGGTAGTTAATAAATGCAGGATCTGAGGGAATGAAATCTAAAAATCTTTTGTCTTGACTATAAGACATAATTCCCACTAAAGTTTTTTTATCTCTTTTTATAATTCCTTCAACATTACCACGATATCTTCCATCGTCTTCTTCAATATATGAAAATATTACTTCATCATTTGAAATACTATTATTTAAACCAAATTTGGGCACAAAAAAATCTTGATTAAATTCATTGTATTCTTCTAGTGGTTTTATAAAACCAAAACATTTTGAATTAATTCTTATTGTTCCTTTTTTCAAACTTTTATTATTTAATATAATATTAGATTCGATAGTTTTATATATCTTTTTTTCTTCTATTAATTCATCTATTAATTTAAAGAATTTATTTTTTTCAATGTTTAATAAATTCTTTAAATTATCGATGCTTGTTATTTTTTCTTTTTCAAGAATATTAATTATTTGTTCTTTCATAAAATTATTTTAAGTAAATATTAGTTAAAATCGCAGAAGTTATCGCAATCACAGCAAGCACAATTCCTATAACCATCATTCAAGTAGAAAGTGTTTTGTCTAATCCTCTTTCTTTAGAATTTGAGAATAATTCATCATTACCACCATTAAGTGCGCTTAGACCAGTTTGTGATTTTTTATTTTGAATCATTCCGATTCCAATTATAATAATAGAAATTATTAAACAAAAAACTTCTAATGCAAATACCACAACATTAACTGTTTTTTTATCTGAAGCTGCTACTAGTAATAACTCAAACACTTTTTTATTCCTCCACAATGATATGATACTATAAAATTATAATATATTATATTCGTTGGTGGTCTTTTATATGCAATTTATTGAAAAAATGATAAAAATATTTTCATACTTTTTAAAAGATTATGGTTGAAAAACAAAATACAAACATAAAAAATTAAAAAACTTAAAAGATATTTTAAAATCAAATAGCTGGATTGTAATTGATCTAAGAAATCAAGCTGCCTATTATGAACATCATCTTCAAGGTACTGTTAATATTCCTGCACTAGATTTTTTTAGAAAATATTATAAACATTTAAAACCTAGAATGAAAATTCTTTTAATTAGTAATGATTATAGAAGCAATTTAAACATCTATAATTCTCTAAAGAAAAAAAGATATAACCCATATGTTTTATATGCTGGTTATAAAGAAATTAGAAATAATAGTAATTTTGATAATTTAACAAAAGTTAACATTATTTAAACAACTCTTGAATCTCTACACCTAACCCTTTAGCAATTTTTTCGACTGTTTTTAGAGAAATGTTTCTAACTCCTCTTTCTGTATCTGAAATATAATTTTTATGTAAACCTGAATTAAAACTTAATTCTTCTTGAGTAAGTTCTTTTGCAATTCTAATATTTCTCATATTTTTAGTAAAAATACTTATTATGTCTTCACTTTTTTTCATAAAATTATTCCTCTCTTGAAGCTTTAGCTATTATTTTAAATAAATTGCTAATTCCAGATTTAGTTATTTTAATTCCTGCTTCATTCATTAAAACTTCTAACTCCGCAAATGATGAATCGGGATTTTCTATTCGCAACTCACAAAGTTTTTTTGCTTTATAAGATAAATTTTTGTATTTTTTTTCTGAAATATTTTTAATTAATTCAGTTTGTTTTTCACTTACTTGAATTGATTTTTGCTGATTATAAATATCAATATTGATCATTCTATTTATATTGTTTGAATAATCTCTTTTAATTCTGGTATTTTCAAAATAAATAACTGATTTAGGAACATCAATAAACTTTAAAAAATCAGAAATTAAAAGTGATTTTTTAATATACATTACTCATTTATTTTTTCGCTGAATAATTTTAAAATTAAAGTTTTTTAAAATTTTACTTAAATAAATTGCTTCCTTTTTGTTATCTAATTGTATCTCTAAATGATAATTAGAAGTTTTGGGAGAATTAACACTTCCTGTTGCAATGAATGTTCCGGCTATATATGCTCTTAAAATTTCTTCTGTTTGAACCCATTCTTTTTTAAGAGTAATTTTTTTTTGCAACGTGTCTGGCTCTAAGACTTCATATTTTTCTAAAAAGCTTTTAACATTGTTTGACAATATTAGTTCATATACTTTGTTTTTTTTAAGTTTTTGATATTGAACAATACGAATATTAATTTTACCATCAAAAACATTTTTAATTTTCTTATAAAATTCTCTTATTGTTTGATTACTTGAAGAACTTATTTTTAATTCAAGGCCATCACTTGTAAATAAAATTTCTCCATTATGCTTTATAAAACCTGATAAAAAAGCTGTGGTTTGATCTTCATTAAAAGTATGTAAAACAATTTCTTCTTTTACTTCTATTGAAAACGACATATTTAAACCACCTTTTATTTATATTTTTTTTCTAATACATCCTTTGTATAAAAATATTGTTTTTCATAGCGCATTCCCGGTTTTCTAAAAACGTACGGGAATACAAATTGACATAATAATACAATTATAATTCCTATAACCATCATTGTAAATATTAAACTTACTGATAATTCTTTGTGGTATTTAATAAACAAAATATTATCGGTTTTCATTGTTTCAAGTATCCCTCTTACAAGATTTCAAATTGCTCAATAAAATCCTGCTTTTACACCAGATTTAAGCGTATGATAACCCTCGGGATTATTGCATTTATTTAATAAAATTCCTTTTTCAAGATGTTTTTTAAAATTTGATTTATTAGAACTTTCAATATTTTTTAATTCTTGTAAAAAGTTTTCTCTATTTTCTTTGTTAGATTTGAAATGATATTCTTTATCCCAAATATACATATATGAATTTTTATATTCTTTATTAAGATCAAGTGGTGCTATTAGTGTTTGTTTTCATGAAAATTTATATTTATCCGATTTTAATTTTCAAGGTTTTTTCCCAGTTGCTTTAACAATAAAAGGAATAACCATAATAAAAATTCAACCTAAAAACAATCCAATTGATTCATAGAAGAATATTGGGTGGAATTGATAAACTGCTCCATTAAATGTATATTGAGTATTTACACGAATAAATTTAGGTAGTCAAGATAATGGTGTGTTATTTTCATCAACTATTCCTGCACACGGTCCAACTAATTCGTGATTAAAAAAGTTTCCTCATCTTCCAATTGCTTGTGCCAACATTATATTTGGAACAAAACAATCTAAATACTCTCAAACAGAAATATCAAATTTTTTACTAAAATAAATAAGGGCTGGAATTGCAAATATTGTTGCAGTTATTACACCACCATGAATTGCCATACCACCTTCTCAAAATTTAAATAAACTAAAAAAACTTGCGTCTGGATCAGTATTAACTTTCCCTACAAAACTAGCACCCATAAGCGATAAAGGAATTATAGGAGTTGCTGCTAATAATAGTTGCATTACTTCTGTTTTTCGTAGTTTTGCTTGATAACATGACAAAAGTATTGCAAGAATAAAACCAATAGTAATAATTGTTGCATACATGTGAAATGGACCGTAATTTTCCTTAATGGTTCAATAACCCATTCTTCCATAATTTGAATCCCAATCGGGTCAATTAACATTATATGAACTTAACATATTATTTACCTAACCTATCTAAATATTTAATTGCCTCTTGGGCCGCAATAGCTCCATCAGATGCTGCGGTAACTATTTGTCTAAATGGTGTATCCCTAACATCTCCTGCAGAAAATATTCCAGAAATTTTAGTGTGCATTTTTTCATTTGTAATTATATTTTTTTTATCATTTAAAAATTTAGGTTCAGTAATAAATTCGGTAACAGGTTTTTGACCAATAAAAGGAAAAATTGCTGAAACTTTTAATATTGTTTCTTTTCCCTTATCATTTTTTAAAATTAAACTTTCTACTTTATCTTTTCCATTTATTTGTGTGACAACAGTATTTAAAATTAATTCAATTTTTTTATTTTTTTGAATTCTATTAAAAACGTCATCATTAACTCTAAATTTTTCACTTCTGTGAATTAGATAAACTTTGCTTGCAAAATTTGTTAAATAGTCTGATTCCTCAAATGCGGATCTCCCACCACCGACAACAGCAATTTCTTTATTTTTATAGAATGCTCCATCACAAATTGCACAATATGAAACACCTTTACCATAAAATTCATCTTCGCCCGGAATGCATAATTTATTTTCTTTAGTACCAGTTGCTAAAATAATTGCTTTAGTTTGAAAACTTTTTTCGTTAGTTAAAGTAACTAAAAATCCATCGTCATTTTTAATATAATTTTTAATACTTGAATATTCAAATTGTGCACCAAAATTAGTAGCATGATTAAAAAGTTTAGTTGCCAATTCAACTCCATCTATATTTTCAAAACCAGGATAATTTTCGACTTTATAAGTCTTAATTATTTTACCTCCAGGTGCTTCTTTTTCAATAACCAAAACCTTTTTATCAGCTCTTGCAGTATAAATCGCCGCACTTAATCCAGCAGGACCAGCCCCAACAATGACAACATCATAATTTGTATTCATAATTTACTCCTTAATAAGATTTTTCATATAACCATTCTGCTTCTCTTCATTTATATGGTGCAATAAATTGAACTATAACTAAAAATGAAATAGAGAGAATTAACATAACAACTAAAAATAAGGCATTACCTGGTATGTTTCTTATAGTCATTTCATATTCTGATCTTTCTGAAAAATCTAAAATAATTCTAATTAAAACATAACCGATGAAATATAATGAGCCTTGAACTCCACAATGCATAATTGTGTAATTTCCAGTATTATTTAGATTATACATTTTTTTTGAATTACTCATTCAAATAGATTTTCATTTTGATTTTCCTTTTGAAGCTAAAACATTTTTTATTTTGTCATATTCTTTTTGAGCATCGCTAACTTCGATAGCATTTGGTTCATATCAATAATATGCTTTTCTTCAAGCGTTTTTTCTTGAATAATAAACTTTTCCATTATATTTAATTTCATCAATAGCCAATTGCGTTTGAACAAATTTTAATTCTTCTTTTTTAATTGCATATTTTTTAATTGGAAAAGCTTTTTTATCAACATTTCATGGTTTTGAACTAATTAAATTAAATAAAAGTGGCACTATAAAAATAATTATAAAAAATAAAGTTAAAGTTAAAATTGATTCAACAAGACAAAGTGGCACTCTATACTCGACAACATCATATCTTTTCCCTGTGGCTGGATTAGAAATGTAAAAAAAACGTGATCAAATAAATTTTGGCAACCACTTTCAATTCTCAATATTGGTTGATTTACCTAAAATTTCATGATTAAACAAGTTCCCCCATCTTCCTATAGATTGTGCTAATAAAACATTAGGGAGAATACAATCAGCATAAACTAAAACTGATATTTTATTTACCCTCCCTTTTTTTTGCAAGAAAATAAATGCACTTCCAAAACCGCATATCATTCCCCCAAAAATGCTCATACCCGGATCTCAAAAATAAAAATATTCTCATATGTGTCAACTATCTTGTTTTCCTGTATCTAATTTGCCAATTAAAGATGCACCAAAAAAAGCGATTGGTACCGAAATATAGATTACATTAATTATGTCTAAGACTGGAATATTTTTACGACGTAACCTTATGACTGATACCAAAATAGCAACACATGCTCCTGTTGCTATTAATATTCCATACATAAAAGATAAATCATCTGAAAAATCTTTATCAATTATTTTATTAGGCATAACGCTACTTAAAATATTATTAAGATTCATTTTTATCAATTCTTTCTTGTAATATTTCCAATGCTGGTTTATAGTTTTCTAATTGTGACATTTTTAATTTTGCAACTGCAGTTTCAATTATATTAGCAACATTTCTACCAGAAGATATTGGTAATTTAATATATGGAATATTTGTTTCTAAATATTCTGTTAATTTAATATCTGATCCTAATCTTTCAAAAGTATCAGCTTGTTCAAATTTTTCTAATTCAATAACAAGGTCAAGCGAAGTCTGGTCAAGTATAATTTGATGACCAAAAGTTTGTGTAACATCTATTATTCCTAAACCACGAACTTCAATTAAATTTTTTAAAATTGGATGTGACTTAGCATATAATTTGTTCATTTTTTTAAAAACTACAACTCTGTCATCAGCGACAAATAAGTGGTTATATTTTACAAGATCTAAAACTAATTCTGATTTACCAATACCAGATTTACCAATTAACATAACACCTGTTCCAAAAATATTCACAAGTGACCCATGAACTTCAATAGATGGTGCAAATCAGTCATCTAAATATCCTAAGATATCATGAGTTAATGTTGTTGAATTTTTATTAGATTTTAAAATTGGGGTTTTGTATTTTTTAGCAACTTCAAAAATTGTTTTGTCTTCAAAACTATTAGTAATAATAATTGCTGGTAAGTTCATTTTAAAAATATCTTCATATTTTTTTTCTTTTTCCGCATTTGTAAAAGTTGTTAAATATTTAAATTCCTTAGTTGCAAGCAAAACTAACCTATGAATTTTTTCACCCTTAGCTGTAAATCCAGCCAATTCTAAACCTGGTCTATTCAAACCATATATTTCAACAATGTTGTCTAAATATTCATTTCCATATAAAACATCTAATTTAAATTCAGATACAATTTTTTTAATAGTTAATTTGTTCATGCTTATCTCGCTTATCTCATATTTATATTTTATCTTTTATTTTATTAAATCATTCATAAACTTGTGGAACAAAATATAAACTTCCACAAACTAAAATATTTTGATTAATATTTTTTATTAAAAATTGTTTCCAATCATTTACAAAATTAATATCTTTTATTTTACTTAAGTCTGCTGCTTTGAAATTTTCAAAATTTGTAAAGTACAAATTATTTGAAAAATATTTTTGTGCCATTGTTACTTTTTTGGCATCACTCAAACCAACTAAAACAATAGTTCCTGTTTCTTTAATAGATGAACTTAAAATTTTAAAGGCTTCTTCATTATGAGCACCATCGATTACAAAAAATGGTTTTTTTCTTAATACACTATATCTTCCTAAAGGAAATTTTATATTTTTAAAATCATATTTTATATTTAAGTATTTAACTATCGCTTTAACTAATCCAACATTATCTTTTTGAAAATGATTTTCTTGTAAATCATCTATTTCTGAAAAAATTATTTTTTCATCAGAAAATTCTTTTTTAATAAAATCTTTATATTTTAAATTTGAATTTGCTAAAAATATTTTATTTTTATTTTTTACAATGCCAATTTTTTGTTTAATTATTTCTTCAATTGAATTACCAAAAACATTTACATGATCTAATGAAATTGAAGTTATGGCAACTAATTTTTGATTTTCAAAAACGTTTGTACTATCATACAATCCACCGATTCCGGCTTCTATAATTGCAATATCAATTTTATTTTTATTAAAGTAATCAATTGCAATAAGTGTTCAAATTTCAAAAAAAGTTAAATTATAAGTTTTTATTAATTCCTTATTTAAGTTAATGGTATTTTTTAATTCTTCATCAGAAATACACTTACCATTAATTGAAATGCGTTCATTATGGTTTAAAAATGCAGGTGATATAAATAATCCTACTTTTTTATATTTGGTTTGCATTGCATCTGCTAGTATTGTTGATGTTGAACCTTTTCCATTTGTTCCAACAACATTTATTACTTCAAAATTATTTTGAGAATTATTTTTAACTTCTATTAATAACTTTTTTAAATTATATTCTTTGGCAAATAAATTATTTTTCGGAAAAATATTTTCATTTACACTAATCATTTAAATACTCCTTTAAGTATTTTGCTGTGTACCCCTTTCCAGATTCAACCACTTGTTCTGGAGTGCCTTTAGTGACAACTACTCCACCATCTTGTCCGCCATCGGGACCTAAATCAATTATATAATCTGACATTTTAATAAAATTTAAATTGTGCTCAATTGTTAAAACTGTATTTCCCAAATTAACTAATTTATCTAAAACCTTAATTAATCTTTTAATATCATCAATATGTAAACCAGTAGTTGGTTCATCTAACAAGAACAATGTTTTCCCTGTTGCTTTTTTCAATAGATATGTCGATAATTTAACTCTTTGAGCTTCACCACCAGATAAAGTTACAGCATTTTGACCAAGTTTAATATAACCCAATCCAACTTCTAACATTGTGTTTAATTTATCATGAATGGCTGGAATGTTCTTGAAAAATTCACACGCTTCATCAACATTCATTTGTAAAACATCATAAATATTTTTACCTTTGTATTTTACTTGTAAAGTTTCTTCATTATATTTTTTACCTTTACAAACTTCACATATAACTTCAACATATCCCAAAAATTGCATATCAACTTTTACAACACCATCACCCTGACAACTTTCGCAGCGGCCACCAGGAACATTAAAACTAAATCTACCTTTTGCATATCCCCTTATTTTAGCTTCGGGTGTTAATGCAAATAGATCTCTAATATCATTAAATACAGAAGTATATGTTGCTGGATTAGAACGTGGTGTTTTACCAATTGGATCTTGTGAAATATAAATTACTTTATCAATGTTATTCCCACCAATAATTTTTTTGTATTTACCAGTTCTAATGATTTCTCCATTAACTTCTTTTTTTAATCCTTTATAAATTATTTCTTCAAGCAGTGTTGATTTACCACTTCCACTAACTCCGGTGATTGTCACAAATTTTCCAAGTGGGATTGTTACACTTATATTTTTTAAATTATTTTCTGTGGCTCCAATAAATTCGATTGTTTTTCCGTTACCACCACGACGTTTTTTAGGAATTTCTATTTTTAATTTTTTAGATAAATATTGTCCTGTAAGTGATTGGGGGTTTTCGCAAATTTGTTTGTATGTTCCCTCAGCAACAACGTGTCCTCCACTTTCACCAGCACCCGGACCTATATCAACAATTCAATCAGATTCTTTCATTGTGTCTTCATCATGTTCAACAACAATTAATGTGTTCCCTAAGTCTCGAAGTTTTTTTAGAGTAGTAATTAATTTATCATTATCTTTTTGATGTAATCCAATTGATGGTTCATCTAAAACATAAAGCACTCCAGATAATTTTGATCCTAGTTGTTTTGCTAGTCTAATTCTTTGTGCTTCACCACCAGATAGTGTCATTGTTGCTCTAGAAATATTTAAATAATCAAGTCCTACTTCATTTAAAAAACTGACTCTAGAAATTAATTGATTTAGCACAAGAGATGAAATTTCTATTTCTTTTTTTGTTAAATTTAAATTTAATAAAAAATCTAACTCTTCTCTAATTGTTAATTCTGTAAAATCTGAAATCGATTTATTATTTATTTTTACACTTAGTGCTGTTTCATTTAATCTTTTTCCACCACACGCGCGACAAACTTTTGAAACCATGAATTTTGCATATCATTTTCTTGTCTCTTCTGATTTTGTTTCAAAATATCTTCTTTGAACTAAGTTTGCAACTCCCTCAATGAAATCGCTACCCTTTAAAATATTTCCGCTTGAAGATTCAATTCTATATTCAATTGGTTCATCGCTACCATAAGCAATTAAATTTTTTTGTGTTTCTGACAGATCATCATATGGTTGATCCAGAGGAATTTTATAATAATCAAGTAATACTTTAAATCTTTGTCACTCTAAATTAGTTGTGTCAATTAAATTTTTGTAATAAATTATTGCGCCTTGTTTAATTGATAATTTTTTATCTGGAACTAATAATTCCATATCTGCTTCAAGATTAA
The DNA here is from genome assembly GCF_964020035.1 of Spiroplasma endosymbiont of Crioceris asparagi. NCBI lineage: Bacteria > Bacillati > Mycoplasmatota > Mollicutes > Entomoplasmatales > Spiroplasmataceae > Spiroplasma > Spiroplasma endosymbiont of Crioceris asparagi. The sequence goes on along the minus strand of NZ_OZ026475.1, from coordinate 61,156 downwards.
TTCCAAGTCCAGTACAAACTTCACAAGCACCATTTTTTTTATTAAATGAAAATAAATTCGGTTCTAAATCAGCAATATAAAAACCACATTCCTTACATGCAAAATTAGTAGAAAATAACTTATCTGTATTTTCTTTTAGATATTTAATTTTAATTAACCCTTTTGAATATGAAGCACAAACTTCTAAACCAGAATAAAGACGAGAATTAAAATCATCATTATCTGTAAAAATTAATCTATCCACAATAATACTAATATTGTGTCTTTTATTTTGTTCAAGTTCAATATCTTCTTCAAGTAGACGAACATTACCATCGACTTCTACTCTTAAGAAATTTTCTTTTCTTAATTTAAAAAATAAATCTTTGTGAGTCCCTTTTTTATCCCTAACAATTGGTGATTCAATAAAAATTTGTTGGCCTTCTTTTGTTTCTGCTTTTATAGTGTTATAAATTTCTTGAATTGATTGTGAGTTTATTTGTCCATGACCATTAACACAATAAGCTTTTCCAATGTTTGCTCACAGCAATCTTAAATGATCATGAATTTCTGTTGTTGTTCCAACAGTTGATCTTGGGTTATGACTTGTAGTTTTTTGATCAATAGAAATTGCTGGTGATAAACCATCAATTTCACTAACGTTTGGTTTATCAACCGTTCTTAAAAATTGTCTTGAAAATGAAGATAAAGACTCAATATATCTTCTTTCACCTTCAGCATAAATTGTATTAAAGGCTAATGAAGATTTTCCACTACCTGATAAACCTGTAAAAATAATTAATTTATTTTTAGGTAATTCAATATCAATATTTTTTAAGTTGTGTTCTTTTGCACCTTTTACAATAATTTTATCTACCATTTGTGTCTACCTCTAATTCAAAAATAATATCTCTTAAACGCGCTGCTTCTTCAAAATTCATTTCTTTAGATGCTTTAAACATTTTTTCTTTTAATTCTTTAATAATATTATTTTTATCTTTTGTTTTTTTAGTTTTTAACATTACTTCTTTAAAGTAATTATTTGTATTTTTGTTAACTTTTTTAATAATTGTTTTGGGAGTAATTCCATTTTTTTGATTATATTCTTCCTGAATTTTTCTTCTTCTATAAGTCTCATCAATGGCTTCTTGCATTGAACTACTTATTTGATCAGCATACATAATTACTTTTCCATTTTCATTTCTTGCTGCTCGACCTATTGTTTGAATTAAACTTCTTGAATTTCTTAAAAACCCATTTTTATCAGCATCAAGAATACAAACCAAACTTACTTCAGGAATATCTAAACCCTCTCTAAGTAAATTTACTCCGACAATAACATCATAGACTCCAAGTCTTAAATCATTTAAAATTTGTGTTCTCTCAAAAGTTTTTAATTCAGAATGTAGATAAGCAACTTTAATTTTTCGTTCTTGTAAATAATCTGTAATTTTTTCAGAGCTTTTAATTGTTAATGTTGTAATAAAAACTTTTTCATTTTTTTTATTTCGAATTATTATTTCATTGATTATGTCTTCAATTTGATTTTCAGATTTTCTTACTTCTATAATTGGATCTAATAAACCGGTTGGTCTAATAATTTGTTCAGCATATTTATTATGAGTAAGTTCTAACTCATAATCACTAGGAGTTGCAGAAATATATATAGTTTGATTTAGCTTGCTATTAAATTCATCAAAATTTAAAGGTCTGTTTTCTTTTGCTGTTGGTAATCTAAAACCATATTGAACTAGTGACTCTTTTCTGCTTCTATCGGTGTTATACATCCCTCTAATTTGGGGAATTGTTAAATGTGACTCATCAATAATAGTCAAAAAGTCTTTACCAAAATAATCAATAATAGTTCATGGCGTGCTTCCTGGTGTTCTAAAATCTAAATACATAGAGTAGTTTTCAATTCCTGAACAAACACCAAATTCTTCAAGCATTTCTAAATCATAATTTGTTCTTTTCTCTATTCTGTCAGCCTCTATTATTAATCCCTCTTTTTTAAAAAACTCAACTCTTTCTTTTAATTCTTTTTTGATTTTTTCAATAATTATTTTCATTTTATCTTTGTCTGAAACATAAGCTGATGCAGGATAAATTGTTAATGTTCTTAACTTTTCAAAAACATTATTATTAATAGGATCAGAAATAGAAATATTTTCAATTTCATTTCCAAAAAATTCAATTCGATAATTTTTTGAATCTGTTCATCCTGGTCTAATAATTAAAGTATCGCCCTTCACTGAAAACGAACCAATTTCATTATCAACATCATTTCTAACATAACCCATTTCAATTAAAGATAATAAAATATCTTTTAATTTTATAATTTGTCCTACATTAAATTGTGCAAAAAACTTTGAATAAGTATCTGGGTTTTGTGTTGGATATATTGAAGCAACTGAGGCAACAACAATTGTATCATTTCTTGTAATTAATGAATTTAAAGAACTGATTCTCATCATATCTAAATCAGTATTTCTACGTGCGTCTTTACTAATGTATAAATCTTTGGCACTAACATATGCTTCTGGTTGGTAGAAGTCAAAATGTGAAACATAATATTCAACCTTATTTTCTGGAAATAATTCTTGAAATTCAACATACAATTGCATTGCTAAAGTCTTATTACTTACGATAACTAATGTTGGTTTTTGAACCTCTTGAATAACATTTGCAATTGTAAAAGTTTTTCCAGTACCAGTTGCACCCAATAATACTTGATGTTTCTTATTTTCTTTTAAACCAATAACTAATTTTTCAATTGCTTTTGGTTGGTCACCACTTGGTTGATATGTGGTTTTTAACTTAAATTTTTTCATTTCAACCTCTTAAAATACAAAAAATACTAAGAAAATTTCCTAGTAAATTTATAGTTTATTTAATTGTAATACAAAAAAATAATTCTAGCCTAATTTTGTTTTAAATTCTTGTTTATCAACTTCATCTAATTTTGACATATCTTTAATTTTATTTTTCAATATTCTGTCAATGTCTCTTAAAATAATTGCTTCAAAATATATTTTTTCTTTTTCTTCCTCTGTTTTACCTTCACACAACTCAGTAATTTTAGCTTTTATTTTTTCTTTATCACCTTGAATATTTTTAAAATCAAACTTTTCAACAATTCTATCTAAATCTTCATTTGTTAAATTAACATTTTGCACTTTTTCATTGTACATTTCATCTAATTTATCCATAAATCCTGAAACAATTGTGAATTTCATTTTTCATTGATCTTTTAAAACTTCATCTTTTTCGTTTTCAATTAATTGTTTAAATTTATCATCAACATTTTTTCTACTAAACTCTTCTGGAGATATTCCGACTTCTTCAAGAATTAATTTAATATCATTTTCTGTAATATTAATTGTTCTTTCTTCCATAGATGGCTCTGCTTCTTGTGTGTTAGTAATTTGATACAACTCAATGATTGAATCATTAGTAATATTTATTTTCATATTATTAAATAGTTTTGCAGATTCTTCAATATATTGGTGGAGTGGATTATTTTGTGCATATTGTTGTAAATAAATACCAGATCTTAATTTTTGTGATAAATTAATATGATTTGTTCAGTGATGGTCTAATTTTCTAAGAATTATTTTTCTTTCAATATCTTGTCTTACGTCTTCTGGAATATTTCTATTTTTTGATAAATAGTGTTTCATCATTAAAGTTTGTAATTTATTTGCAATTTCATTTATTTCTAAACCAATAAAATCTTTTAAATTTCAATCAGCTTCTGAAATAAAAGTGCCCTTTAATAAATTAAATAGCTTTTGCAAGTTTACTGTTTTTTCTCCCCTTGTTACTTCTGATGCTTCAGATACTTTTTCAAATGCAAATGTATATTGAAATTTTGAAATTACATTTTCAAGAGTTGGCGAGAATAAAATAACATCTCTTTGAGAATAAATAGATTCTCTTTGTTGTGACAAAATATTGTCATAATCAAGAATATTTTTTCTTTGATCAAAGTTTAAACCTTCAAGTTTTTTTTGTGCATTAGTAATAGCTTTAGTAAATAATCTTGATTGAATATGATCTTCACCAAGCTTCATAAACATACTTTTCATTCTGGGAGATGAAAAACGAATCATTAATTCATCGTCCATTGAAACATAAAATCTTGAATCTCCCGGGTCACCTTGTCTACCAGATCTACCTCTTAATTGATTATCAATTCTTCTTGCTTCATTTCTTTCAACACCAAAAACAAATAAACCTCCTAGTTTTCTTGTTTCTTCTGTAAGTTTAATATCAGTTCCTCTACCTGCCATATTTGTTGCAAGAGTTATTGATTTTAACTGACCTGCTTTTTCAACAATATCTGCTTCTCTAAAATGGTTTTTTGCATTAATCATTTCAAATTTCAAATTTTCTTTTTCAAGATATCTTGCTACTTGTTCTGAAGACTCAACTGATGTTGTTCCAATAAGTATTGGTCTTCCAATTTCATTTATTTCACGAATATCTGCAACCATTTTTTTAAGAGCTGCATTTTTTGAACCAAATGTATAATCAGGATAATCTCTTCTTATTAAGGGTTTGTTTGTAGGACAAACAATAATTCTAGTATTATAAATTTTAATAAATTCTTCTTCTTCAGTTTTTGCTGTCCCTGTCATACCTGAAATTTTTGCATATAGACGGTAAAAATTTTGATAAGTAATTGTAGCTAAAGTAACTGTTTCTTCTTCAACTTCAACACCTTCTTTTGCTTGAATAGCTTGTTGTAACCCATCTGAATATGATCTACCCTCTAAAACCCTACCAGTAAATTGATCAATTAACTCAATTTCACGTTGAGCATTAACCATATATTCAACACCTTCTTTGAACATATAATTTGCTTTTAATGCATTTAAAATTAAGTGATAAATTTCTGCATTGTTAATATCAAATAAATTTTTTAAAGAAAAGTATTTTTCAGCTTTTTCAATACCCGAATCTTGCAAGGCTACTTGTTTTGTTTCAAGATCAAAAAGTAAGTCAACATCTTTATTTAAACTTTTTGCAAAAGCATCTGCAGCTTTATAGAATTGAACTCTATTTTGACTACCTCCAGAAATTATTAATGGTGTTCTTGCTTCATCAATAAGCACAGAGTCAGCCTCATCAATAATTACATAATTTAAACCACGTTGAACTTTTTGATTAGCGCTTGTAACTAAATTGTCTTTTAAATAATCAAATCCTAATTCAGAGTTTGTTGTATAAGTAATGTCTTTTAAATAAGCTTGTCTTTTTTCATCTTTATTTAAATTTCTACTGTTTAAACCAACACTAATATTTAAAAAATTAAAAACTTTTCCATTAATTAAACTATCACGTTGAGAAAGATATTCATTAACTGTAACAATGTGAACTGGTTTTCCAGTTAAGGCATTTAAATACGCGGGAAAAATTCCAGTTAAAGTTTTTCCTTCTCCCGTTTTCATTTCTGCAACATCCCCATAGTGAAGTATAATGGCTCCAACTAATTGAACAAGATATGCTTTTAATTTTAAAACCCTAAAAGCAACCTCTCTAACGGTTGCATATGCTGGTATTAAAATAGAATCTAACGATTCCCCTTTTTCTACTCTTTCTTTAAATTCTTCTGTTTTTGCTGATAGTTGTTCGTCACTTAATTTTGAATATTCATCTTCTAAATTAATAATTTGTTTTGCAATTTTGGTGTAATTGTTAATGATTTTTTTATCACTAGCCACAATAATCTCCCCTTTATATAAATGTATTTTATCATTAATAATCTATTATTTTATTATTATAAGAATATAGTTTTGTTGCGCCATTGTTGAATAATGAAAATTCATAAGAGTAATTTTTTTTAGTGTACTCACGATTATCATCTCCAGTTAGGTACACGTTTTTGTTTTTAAACAACTCATAACTTCTTTCCCCTGGAAAATAATGATGTCCACTATATTTTTTTCATTTGCCATAATTATTTGTTCCGCTTATTATTACAGTTGAATAATTAAAGTGTTTGCTTAATAATTCACTTGATGAATTATCACTACCATGATGAGCTGCCATAAAAATATCTACATGCATTTTGTTTTTCATAGAATTTAAATAATAATTATTTCTTAACTCTTCATCCAAAGAATCAAAAGTCATTAATATTTTTTGGTTGCCCATTGTGACTAAAAATACTGCTGAGTAATCATTTTGATCCGTGTGCTTTATCTGAAAAAAGTCTTTTGAATAATATGTCAAATTAAAAATTTTTAATCCCATAAATGAATAATTTTCTTGATAATCCAATAAATTTAAGTGATTGTTTTTAGGCAAAATATCTTTATATTTTCTATTTACTGGTAAACCTATATTTTTAATATTATATTTCTTTAGCAAACTTAATAAAGAAGAATAATGATCATAGTGATAATGACTTATAAAAACAGTTTCAATTGTTTTAATGCCAATTTGACTTAATTGATTTACCGGAAACTCATTTCGATTATCATTGCTTCCAATTCCAACTCCGCAATCAAAAATTATTGATTTATCATCTTGCTTAATTAATGTAAATAAACCATTACCAACAGAGAAAACAAAAAAAGAATACAATTTATTTTTATTTGTATAATAACTTATGCTATCCCTATTTAATTCAATTATTGTAATAAACATCATTAAGGGAATAATTAATATCGTTAAAATTTTTAGGATTTTCTTCATATTATATACATCGCACTTTACAACCTTAAAAGAATAATATAAAATAAAAAAGTTAAGGTCTTTAAATTATTAAAGCCTTATTTGAAACTTCGAAGAAGTTATTTATTTTATTTGAATTTTAATTAAATATAAAAAATTCTTAAATGGAAAAAATTAAATTTAAACCAAATGTTAACATTTATTTTTTCTTTTGGTTTATTGGAAAACGGTGAAAATTATGAACAAACAAAATAAGAAAATTCTTCTTATTGATGGATACCATATGCTTTATAAAGGTTATTATGGTTCATTAAAAAGAAAGAAACAATCATTAAATAGAGATGGATTACTAATTAATTCTATTTATGTTTTTGTTGCGAATTTTGTAAAACTAGTAAAAAGTAAAAATTATCATACAATTATTGTTGCATTAGATGTTGGTAAATCTTGTTGAAGAAAAGATCTTTATCCTCAGTATAAAGAAAAACGTAAGGAAACTCCTGAAGAATTAATTCCTCAAATGGAAATTTTAAGATCATTTTTAAGTTCTGCTAAAATTCCTTGATATGAAAAAGAAGCCAATGAAGGTGATGATGTTTTAGGAACAATTGCAAGAATTGCAACAAAATTAAAATATGATGTTGAAATTATTTCTAATGACAAAGACATCTATCAATTAATAAGTAAAAATGTTACTGTTGCTTCTCAAAAAAGTAAAAAAGATAAAAATGAAGTTATTGGTGTTGAACAAGTAATTGAAACTATGGGTGTTGAACCATTACAAATTCCCGATTTAAAAAGTTTAATGGGAGATGTTTCAGATAACATAATTAAAGTTAAGGGACTTCATAAACATGTCGCAATTTCACTTTTAAAACAATATGGAACCGTTGAAAACATTTTAGAAAATGTTGATAAATTAAATGATAAAACAAAAGAAAAAATCATAGCTGCAAAAGACCAAATTATAATGAATAAAAAAATTACAACCATTAAAACAGATTTAGATCTTGGTTGAATTAACTTTAGACCTTTAAAAATTAATTACATTGGATTAATGGGTTTTTTAAAAAAACAAAAAATGTTTTCTTTCATTAATATGATTGAAGAAGAATACAAACTTCAACTAGAATGAAGAAAGAAAAAATATGAAATTCTTAACATAGTTAAAGAAGAAAACAATAAAAAAACGAAAGAATAATTTCTTTCGTTTTTTTTATATTTTATTTCCATCTTTATCTACAAAATAGGCATTACTTGTGATTATTTTGACTTGATGACCTGTAACATTTAATAATCCCCTATGTACATGAATATACATTTCTTCTTTATTATTTAAATTTCTAACTAAAATTTTACTTAAAGTTAATGAACTTATTAAAGGGGTATGATTTTTATAAACAGTTATGTCTCCATCAATGGTTGTCATATTAACACACTCAACTTCTTGATCAATAAACAATTTTGTTGGTGTAATAATTCTTAAACTTAGTCTATCCATTGTTTTTAGTTTTATTAAATCTTTCAATTACTTCATCAATAGTTCCTGCATATAAAAATAATGTTTCAGGAATGTTATCAACTTCACCATCAAGAATTTTTTTGAATGATTTAACATTTTCCTCAACCGGTACATATTTACCTTTTCTTCCAGTAAATTTTTCCCCTACTGTAAATGGTTGTGACATAAAGTTTCTTATTTTTCTTGCTCTATTTACAATCATTTTATCTTCATCAGATAATTCATCCATTCCAAGAATTGAAATGATTGATTGTAAATCTTTATATTTTTGTAATGTTTCTTGAACATTTAAAGCAACATTATAATGTTCTTCACCAACAATTGCGGGATCTAACATTCTTGAACTTGAACTTAGAGGATCAATAGCTGGATAAATACCTAAAGCGGCAATATTTCTATCCAAAACAATTCTTGCATCCAAGTGGGTAAATGTTGTTGCTGGCGCTGGATCGGTTAAATCATCGGCCGGCACATAAACAGCTTGAACAGAAGTAATTGAACCTTTATTAGTTGAAGTAATACGTTCTTGTAGTGCTCCCATTTCTGTTGAAAGAGTTGGTTGATAACCAGCTGCTGAAGGCAATCTACCTAGTAAGGCAGAAACTTCAGAACCAGCTTGTGTAAATCTATAAATATTATCAATAAATAATAATACATCTTGATTTTTTTCATCTCTAAAATATTCAGCGATTGTTAGACCTGTTAAGGCAACTCTCATTCTGGCTCCTGGTGGCTCATTCATTTGTCCAAAAACTAGAACAGTTTTATCAATAACACCAGATTCAATCATTTCAAAGTAAAGGTCATTACCTTCCCTTGTTCTTTCACCTACTCCGGCAAAAACAGAAATTCCCCCATGTGCTTTGGCAACGTTGTTAATTAATTCTTGAACTAGAACAGTTTTACCAACTCCAGCTCCTCCGAATAAACCAACTTTTCCACCTTTTGAAAATGGAGTCATTAAGTCAACAACTTTAATTCCTGTTTCCAAAATATCAGTAGTTGTAGATAGTTCTTGATAAGTTGGTGCTTCTCTATGGATTGGCATTCTTTTTACTTTGCTATCTATTTCTGGTTTTTCATCAATTGCTTTACCAAGAACATTAAACATTCTTCCTAAAACTTCATTTCCTACTGGTGCAACAATTGCATGACCGGTGGCAATAGCTTCAACGTTTCTTGAAAGCCCTTCTGTAGAACCCATAGAAATTGTTCTAACTAGGTTATCTCCAATGTGTTGAACTATTTCTAAAACTAAAATTTCATTATTTAGTTTTACTTCAACTGTTGAATAGATTGGTGGTAAAGAATTATCATCAAATCTAACGTCAACAACTGAACCCATAACTTGGGCAATTTTACCAATTTTATTTTTAACTTTTTTTTCCATTTAGCCCTCCAACTATAATGACCCAGCAACAATTTCAATAATTTCTTGGGTAATTCCTTCCTGACGTTTTTTATTGTAAAGAGATTTATATTCTTCATATAATTCTTTTCCATTTTTACTTGCCGCTTCCATTGCAATTCTTCTACTTGCATGTTCAGAAAGTTGTGATTCCATAATTGAACCATAGATTATTGTATTAACATAAAATCCCATGTTCATTTCCAAAATTGTAGATGCGTCTGGTTCAAACAAAATTTCTTTTTCTGATTTTTGATCTTTGATTTCATTTTCTTTTCTAATAATTGGAATTAAATCAAGTACAGTTTCTTGGAATGTTGCATTATTTATAAATTTTGTATATAAAATTTTTATTGCATCAATTTCTTCATTATTATACTTAGAAATTAAATCCGAAGTTAATTGAGTTAAACTTTTAATTGAAAAGTTTTCATCAACATTTAAAATTTGTTCAAAAACATTGTAATTATTTCCTTTGAAGAAATTTGTCATTTTAGTACCAACAGTTATAACATTGTCTGATTTACTAATATTTTTTTTGGCTAATTTTATTATATTTGAGTTATAACCACCACATAAACCTAGATTTGAACCTATAACTATTCAAACTGGGTTTTTATATTCTTTCTTTTTATTGAAAAGATATTTAGAGTTATCAGAGTTATCAATTATTCTTACAAACATTTTGTAAACTTCTGAAATATATTCTTGCATGTCTACAACTTTTTTTCCTAATTTTTTTAATTTTGAAGTGGAAACTAATTCCATTGCTTTAGTAATTTTATTAATATCTTGAACTCTAGTAATTTGCGTTTTAAATTCACTTAAATTTGGCATTATTTATTAAACTCTTCAAAACTTTCTTTATTACCATAATCTTCAAAATTATAATCAGGAATTGTGTTAATAATTTTTTTAATAATTTTTTTAATCTCTTTAATCGCGTTGTTTGTTAATTCATCAGTATATTCTTTTTGTGTTAATAATTCATTTCTAATTTTTTTACCATTTTCATCATTTTGGAAATGTTTAATTATTTGTTTTTTTAGTTCGGTCATTTTTGTTAATGGCAATCATTTAATTAATTTATTTTTAATTGCTAATAAAACAAGTGATTGATCAATTTGGTTTAAAGTTTTGTATTGTTCTTGTTTTAATAATTGAACAATTTTTTCCCCGTGTGATAATGTTTGTTTTGTTGTTTCATCTAAATCACTACCAAATTTAGAAAAGGCTTTTAATTCATAATATTGTGCCAATTCAAGTTTTAATGTTGATGCAACTTGTTTAACAGCTTTAATTTGCGCAGATGATCCAACACGACTAACACTTAATCCAGTATCAACAGCTGGTCTAATACCAGAGTTGAATAATGATTCTGATAAGAAGATTTGTCCGTCTGTAATTGAAATAACGTTTGTTGGAATGTAAGCAGATATATCTCCTGCCAATGTTTCAATAATTGGTAATGCAGTAATACTTCCACCACCAAATTCTTCAGTTACTCTCGCAGCTCTTTCTAATAATCTTGAGTGTAAGTAGAATACGTCCCCTGGATATGCTTCACGTCCCGGTGGTCTTCTTAATAGTAATGACAATGTTCTATATGCAGACGCATGTTTAGATAAATCGTCATAGATTATTAATACATCTTCACCATTAAACATTCATTCTTCAGCAATTGTTACACCAGTATATGGAGTAATGTATTGAATTGGTGCTGATTCACTTGATGATGAAGATACGATTGTTGTATATTCTAATGCTCCAGCAGATCTTAGTTTTTCTACAACTTGTGTAACTGTAGATTCTTTTTGACCAATAGCAACATAAATACATTTAACATTTTTACCTTTTTGATTAATTATTGTATCGATTGCAATTGCAGTTTTACCTGTTTGACGGTCCCCAATAATTAATTCTCTTTGCCCTTTACCAATTGGTATTAAAGAGTCAATTGCTAAAATACCAGTTTCCATTGGTTGATCAACTGATTTTCTTGACATAACACCAGTTGCAATTTTTTCAACTGGTGATTTTTTTGAAGAAACAATTTCTCCCAATCCATCAATTGGTCTACCAATACCATTAACTACTCTACCTAATAATCCATCTCCAACTGGTGTTGTAACAACAGATTTAGTTCTTTTAACTTTATCACCTTGTGAAATAGATGATTGATTACCTAAAATAACAACCCCTACTGAACCTTCTTCCAAGTTCATAGCCATTCCATAAGTACTATCGTTAACTAATAAAAGTTCACCATTCATAACATCATCTAGACCATAAACAACGGCAACACCATCACCTATAGAGGCAATTGTTCCTTCTTCAGATTTAATTATTTTTTTTCCGTAATTTTCGATTTGTTGTTTAATTACTTCAGAAATTTGATCTATTTTAATTCCCATTATTTACCTCTATTCTAAATTAGATTTTGAAATTTGATTTCTCATATCTTCAAATCTACCTTTTAATGAACTATCAAATATTTTGTCACCAACGACAACTTTTACACCAGCTAATAGTGTTTCATCAACTTCATTGATAAACTCAATTTGAATATTCATTTTTTTGCAAATGCTATTAGCAATTTTTTTAATAGCCGCATCACTTAATGTTGTTGCAGAAATAATTTTTCCGAAGTGTTTATTTTGACTAGTAATTAATTGTTTTTTAGCAATTGTAAAGATGTCAAAAGATTTATAAAACACATCTGAATCTATCATGAATCGAATTGTGTTAATTAAATCAACATCAACATGAGATTTCACAAAAGTTTTTTCTATAAAGCCATCAATATCAGCTTTAGACATTTTTTGATATGACAACATTTTTGTAATACTATAATTTTTTTTAAAAGCATGAAGCAAAGCATTTATTTGTTCTAAAAATAATGCTTCTTTATTTTTTTCCCTAGCAATTTCTAAAATGGCATTAACTCAAGCGTTTTCTAGAGCCATTATTCACCTATTTTATCCAATAATTCATTTATGTATTTTTCATTATCTTTTTTAGAAACATTTGATTCTAAAAGTTTGCTTGCTATTTCAAATGCTAAGTTTGTAACTTCTTGCTTCATTGATTTTTCTGCTTCTTTTTTTGAAAGTTCAATGTTGTTTTTTGCTGTATTTTGCAGATGCTCGACTTCAATTTTTGTTTTAGAAATAATTTCATTTTTTTCTACTAATGCTTCACTAATAGCTGAATTAATTATTTCTTTAGATTGTCCTTGTGCTTCTGCAAAAATTTGTTTTGTTTCTTCTTCAATTTTAGAAATTTCAATTTGTTTTTCTAATGCTTGATCTAATAATTCGTTTATTTTTTTTCTTCTGTCGTTAATAAGTTTTTTTGCCGGTTTGTAAAGTAGTTTTGATAAGATTATTACCAAAACAACTGTAGCAATTAAGTGGGCAATTAAATTTGGTATGTTCGGAAATAAAGCTTCATTTATGTCCGGAACTCCAGGTGTTGTATCATCTGATAAAAATAACATATTTAACATTTTAAACTTCTATCCAACAACGAATATTAGTAAGATAGCAATAATAAGTCCATAAATTGAACCTGATTCACAAATACCAGCAAAAACAAACGCTTGTGTAGTAACTTTTGAAGCCATTTCTGGGTTACGACTAATTGTTGCACAAACTTGTCCCCCAATAGTCCCTTGACCAATTGCGGCCCCAGCATAAGAAACTGACGCAACTCCGGCACCTAGATGTGATAACCCTTTGTCAGTCATCCCATCTGCTAATAACATTGGTAAAAATACACTTAATACATTTATGTAGTTTGTTGCAAAGTTAGTTAATAATTCACTTAAAAACATAATTAATCCTCCTATAATGTTTGTTCTTTTCTTTCTTGAAAATTATCTTCTTTTTGATGAGCTTTCTCATCGTGTACGCTTTCAGATCAATAACTTAATGTTAAGTTTAAGAATACGAAAGCCTGAATTCCGCCATCAAATAAATCAAAATACATGTGCAAGAATGGAAATATTGTAATTGAACCAATATTTAAACCAGCAACCATATACTTAGGATCAAATTGCTTGTGAAATCAAATATAATTAGAAGCTCCTTCGCTTCAACTATTTATTTGATCATGTGGGAAAAATATTTTAGCTGACAAACCAATCATTGCGGCATATGCAAGACCTAAAATAATTGCCCCCCCCAACATGTTACCAAATAAACGGAATGAGATTGATATCAAAGGAATAAATTGCATTAATAATTCTGGTAAGAATATATATTTTTTAAAAAATCTTAATTTTTTAACTTTTAAACCAAAATATATAATTCCAAAAAAAGTTACAAGACCCATTGCAAGTGTAACTGTGTAAGATGATGCTGGTGGTTCAAATCCCACAATAGAAAATAAACAACCTACAAAAATATACATTCCAATATAAAGTATATATGGAGTTAAATGTGCATATTTTTTTCCCATAACAGATACAACAAGACCTTCTGTGCCTTTTACAAGACCTTCAACTATCACAAGCATCCCTGACATTGGTTGATCAATATTGTAGTTTCTAACTTTTACGTTATAAATTATACAAATTGCACAAATAAAAATGGTTACCAATGCTATAGAAGTTAGTTGTGGTGTAATATCTCAAAGAGATTTGTTTACTTTATCCATTATTGATGAATTTTTATCATCAGCTAATAAACCTAGATTTAACACGCTATTTTTTCCTTTCTATTTTTGAATTTAAAAAAATTATATTTTATTGGAACTATATTGAAGATAATTGAAATTATACATCCCAATAAAACAGCTTTAATTTCAAAAATATTTTGATAATATACTGAGATTACAAACGGAATTAAGTAGATACCATGTATTAAAACAACATAAAAAATATATTCATACATATTTTGTCTTTTAATAACGCTATCTTGTCTCAAAATTAAAAGTGTGATAATTATGTAATTAAAAAAAGAAAAAAAGGTAAAACCTAATATTCAAGCATAATTAATAACTCCAAAAAATTTTAAAACGAATAACAAGATAATTATAAAAATGACCAACGAAGTAAAAACAAATAGTCTTAACTTCAAGTCATTTTTCACAGCATACCTCTTAATTGCGTCTATTAGAGATTATATCACTTTTAAATTATTTTGTACCAAAAATTCTATCTCCGGCGTCCCCTAATCCTGGCTCTATATAACCCTTTTCATTTAATTTATTATCTTTGCTTGCTAGATATATTTCAACATCTGGATGTTTACTTTGAAGTAGATTTATTCCTTGTTCAACACCAACTAATCCTACAAATTTAATATCTTTTGCTCCCTTAGCTTTAATGATATCAATTGCTTTTACAGCACTTCCACCAGTTGCCAACATTGGATCAACAACAATTACATAGCTATTACTAATTTCTTTAGGAACCTTAGAATAATATTCAACTGGTTTTAAAGTTTCTTCGTCTCTATATAAACCAATGTGTGCTATTTTTGATGTTGGTAAAATTTTTTGAATTCCATCTACCATCCCAAGACCAGCTCTAATGATTGGAACCAAAACAACAGGTGTATCTAAAGTAAATCCCTTTGTCTTCTTAGTTGTTGGTGTATCAATAATAATTTCAGAACATTTAATATCTCTAAAAATTTCATAAACCATTAACATCCCTATTTCATTTAAATTTTCTCGAAAATCTTTTGAACTAGTTTCTGTTTTTCTCATTCTTGTTAATTTATCCATAATTAATGGATGGTTTAAAATTTTAACTTCCATATTTACCTCTTTATTGCTTTAACAATTCAACTCTTTCAATGTGTCTTCCACCTTCAAAATCAGTTGATAAAAACACTTTTAATATTTCTAGCGCTTTTTCTTTAGCAATAATCCTTGCCCCCATAGCAAGAATGTTGGCATTATTATGTTGACGAATTAATTGTGCGATTTGTGTTTCATAGACTAATCCAGCAATTGCCCCTTTAACTTTATTTGCAGCAATAGATATTCCTACACCTGTTCCGCAAATAACTATTCCCAAGCCATTATCCTTAACAACATTTTCGGCAACCGTTTTACCAATTAGAGCATAATTTGAAGATTTGGTAAGATTAACACCCAAATCAATAACTTCATAATTATTTTGTTTTAATCAACTCACTAAATAATTTTTAATTTCGACACCTGTGTGATCATTACCTATGTATATTTTCATATTTAAAATCCATTATAATATTTTTTATTTTTGTAGGCATTTTTAATATCGAATTTTTCACGATAATTTTGTGTTTTACCAGATTCAATTGCCTCAATAGCTTTTACCGCAGTGGCGTGTGAATCACATACAATTAATTGTGGAACATCTCCATTATCTAATGGTTCATAATAAAATGATCCAGTAATCATTTCATTTAAACCAAAACCAGGAATTTCGTATTTTTTAATTCCTCTGTGAAATAATTGATTTGAAATAACTACAAATAAATATTTTTCTTTATTTTTAATAGCTTGTTCGACTGCTAAACCATATTCAACATTTGTTCCACTATCATCACTGTCTATTTCAAAAATTAAATAATCAGCGTCTGTTAATGCTTGAAAATCATAACTAAAAATTTGTTTCATTGTTGGAGATGAATCTGGTTCGTTAAAATCAAAATCAATTGGATTTTCAATTATCATATTTTTAAATTGTTTTCTTAATATTTTTCCTTCATTCAATCTTGTTTGAATTTGGGCTTCATTAAACATGCTTCCAGCATTATAAATTACTTTTTTATTATTTCTCATTTTTCTCCTCAAAACCAATGTATAAACTTTCATTTTTGTATGTATCTTTAATATCAAATTTAAATGCCTCTTCAGGTTTGTTTGCTTCTAATAATTTAATAACTTCAATTGCATCATCGTGTGTTCCACAAAGAAACATTTGTGGATTTTTTGGATCATTTACTTGATCATATTCAAATGCTCCAGTAATCATTGCGTTTAATTGAAATCCTGGAATTTCACCATTTAATATTCCTTGTTTGAATCTAAAGTCAGAAATAACTGGAATTAAAACTTTGTTTTTATTTGTTAATGCTTGTTGAAACACTAAACCAAATTCCATTTCAGTTCCACTATCTCATGAATCAATTTCTAGAATAACGTAATCGGCATCATTCAATCCATCATAATCCATTTTAAATATTGCTTGATTAGTAGGTCTTTCAGTTTGATTAGTATCAAAATCAACGGGATTACCAATTCAAAAGTTTGGGAAAACTTTTTTTAGTTTTTCTCCCTCTCTTTTTCTTGCATCTCATTGAGCAGATGTAAACATACTTCCAGCATTATATATTACTTTTTTATTGTCCCTCATATGAACTCCTTTATGCTTTAATTTTAACAAATAAAAAAGTTAGTCATAGACTAACTTTAAAATATTAATAATCGTCGTTTGATGAATCTTCATTTTCCTTAATTAATTCAGCAATAGGTTTAATTCCAGTACCAGCTGGGATTAAGTTTCCTAGCATAATATTTTCTTTTAATCCTTCAAGACGATCTACTTTACCTCTAATAACAGCTTTAGTTATAACTCTTGCAGTATCTTGGAATGAAGCAGATGACAATCATGAATCTGATTCAAGAGGTGCTTTTTTAATACCAAACACTCTTGTTCTTGCCAATGGTGGTTTTTTGTTATTAATGATTGCATCTCTAATTGCTTTTTTATAAGTAGAAACTGAAATGATTTCTCCTGGTAACAACTCAGTTGCTCCAGAATCAACAATTTGAACTTTGTTTAATATTTGTTTAATAATTATTTCAATATATTTATCTGAAATTTCAATACCTTGTAAACGATAAACTTTTTGAACTTCTTTTAAAATATAATTTTGTACATTTCTAATTGTTGAATATTCTAATAATTCTTTAATTAAAACAGCACCTTCAGTAAGTTTTTGACCCGCTTTAACATCCATTCCTTCTTGAACACGAAGAATTGCTCCGTATTTAGTTTTATGAACTTGTTCGTCGTTGTCAGATGTTACTGTGATTGAGAATGTACTATCATGTTCTTCAATTTTTGTAACTTTTCCATCAATGTGAGAAATTGTTGAAATTGTTCCTTTAGGATTTGTAACGTCAAATAGTTCTTTAATACGTGGTAATCCTTGAGTAATGTCTGATTCCCCGGCAACACCACCTGTATGGAATGTACGCATTGTCAATTGTGTACCTGGTTCTCCAATTGATTGCGCTGCAATAATTCCAACTGGTTCTCCAATTTGAACAACTTTTCCAGTTGCTAAATTAATACCATAACATTTTTTACATACACCACGATCTGAATTACAAGTTAATACAGAACGAATTTTTGCTTTTGTGATACCAGCATTAACAATTTCTTTAGCAATTTCTTCAGTAATTAATCTGTTAGCATCAACAATAACTTTGTTTTTCACTTTAATAGTTTCAAATGAAAATCTTCCAACTAATCTATCAAATAAAGGAACGATAACACTGTTGTTTTTAGTGTCAACAATATCTTTAACATCAAACCCTTTAGTAGGATTACAATCTTCATTTGTAATAATAATTTCTTGAGAAACGTCAACAAGTCTACGTGTTAAATAACCTGAATCGGCAGTTTTAAGCGCGATATCAGCCATCCCTTTTCTGGCACCATGAGTTGAAATAAAGAATTCTGACACAGTTAATCCTTCACGGAAAGAAGATTTAATTGGTAATTCTTTAATATCACCTTTGGGGTCATTCATAAGACCACGCATACCTACAAGTTGAGTAAAGTTAGAAACGTTACCCCTTGCTCCAGAGTCAGCCATAACAAAGATTGGATTTTTTTTGTCTTTTCTAAGAACGCTTTCAAGTTGAGTTTGAATTTGATCTTTTATTCTTGATCATACTTCAATAACTCTTCTTTTTTTCTCACGTCTAGTTAACATACCCATTTCGTAGTAACTTGTGATTTCTTGAACAGTTTTTTCAGCTTCTTTAAATAACTCAAATTTTTCTTTGAAGACAATTGCATCTCCTGCAGAAATTGTTGTTCCAGATAATGTAGCATATTTAAACCCAATATCTTTCATGTTATCCAATATTTCAGCTGTTTTTTCTGAACCATATAATTTAAAGTATTTTTCAATAATAACTGATAAATCTTTTTTCTTAATTGGTTCTTGAATTTGGTATTTTTCTGAAATGTATTTTTTGATATCAACATTATCACTAATCAATTGTTTTTTAACTTCTTCTTTATTTTTAATTGAAGCTCCATTAACAATGAATGGGAATGCGTGTTGTGAAAACATATCATTAAATAAAATTTTTCCAACTGATGTTAATAAATATTTATTTTGATCTTCTTCATCAAATTCTCTATTTTTCAATTCAGAAACAGGAATCGCTACAATAGCATGTAAAGAAACATTTTTATTATTGTAAGCCATTCATAATTCATCAAATGATGAAAACAATGTTCCCTCACCTAAAACTTCATTGTCTTTAGTTGATTTTTCTTCACTTGTAATAAAGTAATTTCCTAAAACAATATCTTGAGTTGGGGTTGCAAGCGGTTTACCATCTTTAGGCCCTAAAATTGCTTTAGATCCCAACATTAAATATCTAGCTTCAGCAATTGCCTCATCAGATATTGGTAAGTGGACAGCCATTTGGTCACCATCAAAGTCGGCATTAAATGCGGTTGTAACTAATGGGTGAATACGGATTGCTTTACCTTTAACAATTTTTGGTTCAAATGCTTGAATACCAGAACGGTGAAGTGTTGGAGCACGGTTTAACATAACCGGTCTTTCTTTAATAACTTCTTCTAATACTTCTCAAATTCTTGCATCATTTGCTTGAATCATTTTTTCAGCTACTTTAACATTTTCTGCATAACCTTTTTGTTGTAATGTTCTAATTACAAATGGTTTAAACAAAATAATTGCCATGTCTCTTGGAATACCTGCTTGATACATTTTTAAATCAGGACCAATCGCAATAACTGAACGTCCGGAATAATCAACACGTTTTCCTAAAAGGTTTTGACGGAATCTTCCTTGTTTTCCTTTTAAAATTGATGTTAAAGATTTTAAAGGACGTTTGTCTTTACTTGTAACAGATCTTGGTTTTCTTTCATTATCAAATAAGGCATCAACAGCTTCTTGTAACATACGTTTTTCATTGTTAATAATGATACTTGGAGCACCCATTTCTTTAACTTTTTTTAAACGTTCATTTCTAATAATGATTCTTCTATATAAATCATTAATTTCAGAAGTTGTAAATCTTCCTCCATCTAATTGAATGATTGGTCTAATGTCTGGAGGTATAACTGGTATAACTCTTAAAACCATTCATTCTGGTTTAGATTTAGATTGTTTTAATGAAAATAATGTTTCCAATCTTTTCATTAATTTTTGTTGATCAGCAGCTATTCTAACTTCTTTTAAAGCATCTCTTGATTTTTGAATTTCAACATCAAGATCAATATCTTTTAATAAAGTTTCAACAGCACTTGCACCAATTCCAAATTTTGCATTAGTGTGTTTTGAAATAAATTCAGCAGCTTCGTCCATTGAAAATGGAACATTTGGTGAATATAAAACAGCTAATAATTTTTCACATTTTTTATATTGGAATTTTTCAGGATCTAAATTTTCTTTAATTTCTTCTAAAGTTTTAATTAGTTTAGTACGAGTTTTAAGTGCATTTTTAGAATTACCTAAATCTAAAACTTGTTTGTATTTTAAGTGTTTTGAATCACCAGCATCTAAAACGATATGGTTAACAAAATAAACAACTTCTTCAACTTCTTTTGTTTTTAAATCTAATAAAGCAGCTAATCTTGAAGGAGAAACTTTTAACATTCAAATGTGAGTTACTGCTTCTTCTAATTCAATGTGTCCAACTCTTTCACGTCTTACGATTGCTTCAGTAATTTCTACACCACAACGTTCACAAATTTTACCTTTGTTTTTAACTTTTTTGTATTTTCCACATGAACATTCATAGTTTTTTGTAGGTCCAAAAATTCTTTCATCAAATAAACCACCTTTTTCAGTTTTAAGTGATTTATAGTTAATAGTTTCTGGTTTTGTAACTTCACCATGTGATCATGATCTGATAACTTCGGGAGAAGCTAATTCAATTTTTATCATTTTTTTACCTGTTGCCATTAAATTAATTCTCCTCTTCTGTTTCTTCTATTTCATCTGGTTCTTCTAAATTCACTTCTGAATAATATTCTGGAATTGGTTCTTTATTAAGAATTTCACTAATATTTACATCATCAAACTCAGTTTCAATAGCTTCATCATCATATGCTTTGATTTGAACTTTATCTCCGTTTTCATCAATCATACTCATATCAAATCCTAGTCCCATAATTTCTTTAGTTAAAACATTAAATGATTCTGGAATTCATGGTTTTGGTAACGGTTTTGATCTAACAATCGCTTCATAAGTTTTTGTACGACCTTTAATATCATCAGATTTAATAGTTAAGATTTCTTGAAGTGTGTGTGCAGCACCATAAGCTTCAAGCGCCCAAACTTCCATCTCTCCAAATCTTTGTCCACCATTTTGTGCTTTACCACCAAGTGGTTGTTGAGTAATTAGAGAATAAGGACCAATGTTTCTTGCATGTAATTTATCATCAACCATGTGAGAAAGTTTAAGCATATACATAACACCAACTGAAATTGGTTTATCAAATGCTTCCCCAGTTCTTCCATCAATTAATTTTACTTTACCGTAATTATCCATTCCGGCTTCTTTCATAATTTCATTTAGGTCTTGTTCTTTTACTCCCTCAAATACAGGGGTAGCAACTTTAATACCTAATTTTTTAGCAGCCATTCCTAAATGTAATTCTAGAATTTGTCCAATGTTCATACGTGAAGGAATTCCTTGTGGGTTTAACATAATGTCAACTGGAGTTCCGTCTTCTAAGTGAGGCATATCTTCGATTGGTAAGATTTTAGAAACAACACCTTTGTTTCCATGTCTTCCCGCCATTTTATCCCCTTCTTGAATTTTACGTTTTTGAACAATATAGATTTTTATAACTTCTAAAATGTCTAATGGAAGGTCAGCACCTTCTGCTCTTGAAAATCTTTTAATTGATTGAACAGTTCCTTCACCACCATTTGGCACTCTTAAAGAATTATCTTTTACATTTTTTAGTTTTTCTCCAAAAATTGCATGTAATAATTTATCTTCTGGGCTTAGTTGAGCTTGTAGTTTTGGTGTAACTTTACCAACTAAAATATCCCCAACTTTAACTTCAGTACCAACTGCAACAATACCATCTTCATCTAGATTTTTTCTAGCTACTTCAGAAATATTTGGAATTTCTCTTGTGATTTCTTCAGGTCCTTGTTTTGTTTGTCTTCTTTCAATTGTATATTCATCAATGTGAATTGATGTAAATGTATCTTCAACAACAACTCTTTCTGAAAGAATAATAGCATCCTCATAGTTGTATCCATTTCAAGTTGTAAATGCAACAACTACATTTTGTCCTAATGCTAGTTCACCTTTATCCATTGATGGACCATTTGCAAGAACTTCATTTTTCTTAACTTTTTGTCCAACAACAACCATTGGTGAATGAGTAATTGATGTCCCACTGTTTGATCTAATGAAGTTATCTAAAACATAAGTTTTAACTCCTGTTTTTTCTTCAATAACAACTTTTTTAGCATCAACGTAAGTAACTACTCCATCTTCTTCAGCAACCACTGCAATTCCTGAGTCTCTTGCGATTTCATGTTCCACACCTGTACCAACAATTGGTGAATCAGGGTTAATTAGTGGAACAGCTTGTCTTTGCATGTTGGCTCCCATTAGCGCACGGTTAGCATCATCATTTTCTAAAAATGGAATACATGATGTCGCAATTGAAACAATTTGTTTTGGCGAAACATCAACATAATCAACTTCTTTAGAATTAGTAATAATTTCTTCACCTTGGTAACGTGCAACAACTTCGTTTGATAATGTTTTTAATTCTGACACGTTATTTACATTTGCTTGGGCAACAACATAATTTGTTTCTTCATCAGCTGTTAAGTATTGATATTCTCCATCAACAACTTTACCATCTTTAACTCTTCTATATGGAGTTTCAATAAATCCATATTCGTCAATTTTTGCATATGTTGAAAGATTATTAATAAGTCCAATATTTGGTCCCTCGGGAGTTTCAATAGGGCATATTCTTCCATAATGTGATGTATGAACGTCACGAACTTCAAGAGCTGCTCTATCACGACTTAAACCACCAGGTCCAAGTGAAGTTAAACGTCTTTTGTTTGTTAATTCTGATAATGGGTTTGTTTGATCCATAAATTGTGACAATTGTGACAAGTTAAAGAATTCACCTATTACAGCTGTTAATGGTTTGTTGTTAATAATGTTTGATGGTTTCATTTTGTATGGATTTGAAGTAGTTAATTTTTCTTTAACATTTTTATCGATTCTCATCATACCGATTCTGAATTGATTTTGTAACAATTCACCAACTGTTCTAACTCTACGGTTAGACAAGTGATCAATGTCATCTTCTTCTCCCATTCCTTCAACCATGTTTAAAATATATGAAACAGTAGCAATAATGTCAGGAACATTTAGAGTAGTATTGTTTTCTTTTGGTTCTTTAACAATACCAATTACTGGAATTGTTTCTCCCATATTGTTATCTTTATATACTTTAATTTTTTGAATTTTTGAAGTTGAGCCTTTGATTTCTGGACTAAATGAAATTTCTTCAATCATTGCGCCTTCATCAAGTGCTTTTGCAACTACATCAATATTGTTTTTTGTAATTTCTGTATCTTTTTTAATTACAACTTTACCATTGATATCAATTAAGTCTTCAGCTAAAACTCTACCCCTTAAATTGTTTTTAAGTTGTAATTTTTTTTCTAATTTAAATACACCAGTTTTGGTTAAATCATATTTTCTTCTTTCGAACAATAAACCATAAATGTATTTAATTGCTCCATCAGTTGTGGCACTTTCACCTTGCTTAATTTTTTTATAAATTTCTTGAACAGCATTTGCTCAATCAGCATATTTTTCGCCTGTTAATGAATCATAATTATATGTGTTTTCAAGAATTTGATTTTTATCAAAGATATTTAGAACATCTTCTTTTGTCATTCCTAAAGCAGTTAAAAAACTTGTTGCTGTAGATTTTCTTGATTTATTTATTTTTACATTAAATATTTTTTCTGATTTTGCAACTTTATTTTGATTTTGAATTTTAGTGTCTATTTCAAATTCTAATCATGACCCAATAACTGGAATAATGCTAGATTGATAAATAAATTCACCATTTTTTCTATCAATTTCTTTTTTGAAATAACTACCAGGTGATCTAACTAATTGAGAAACAATTACTTTTTCACTACCGTTAATTACAAAAGTTCCTCTATTTGTCATTAGTGGGAATTCACCAAAAAATACATCAGTTGTTTTAAAAACATCAACATTTACAAAATAATTTTCTTCATTTTCACCAGCAATTTCAAGTTGAATTGAATCATCTTTATGAGAAGTTTTTGTTTTATATCCAAAAAAATAAATTCCTTCTTTTTCTTCTTTAAAAACAATTCCTTGTGATTCTGATTTTTCTTCTAATCATACTTTTAATGATGTTTTTAGATCCTTAGTTATATTTTCTTTTGGAACTTCAATAGATTCCATTCTTACAGATAAAGATAAGTTTCCATAAATTGGAGCTTCATAAATTTTTCCTTCTGATCTAGCTCTTCTTTCATCCATTTTTGGTTGTCTGAATTCTCAACTATTCAATGTTAAAATAGCATTTCCATCATTTGATTGAATAGGAAATACTTCTTGAAAAACTTCATTAATACCTGTTTTTTTGAATCATTCAAATGTTTCTGTTTGAAGTTCAATTAAATTTGGTAGCTCAAGATTACCAGAAACTTTTGTGTAATCTCTTCTTTCTACCAAATTGTTTATTTTTTTAATTTTATATGCCATAGATTAATTTTGCCCCTTTTCGAATTCAATAATATTTTTTTATATTTTTAATAAAATAAAAAATTAATTATTTTAATTCTACTGAAGCTCCAGCGTCAACTAATTGTTTTTTAATTGCTTCTCCGTCTTCTGGTTTAACTTTTTCTTTTAATTTTGCAGGTAATGTTCCATCAACTAATTTTTTAGCATCCATTAGTCCTAATCCTGTTAATTCTTTAACAATTTTAATAACAGCCACTTTGTTTCCACCTGGTGATGTTAATAATACGTCAACTTCTGTTGGTGCTGCGTTTGCTGCCCCTTCTGCTGCTGGTGCAGCAACTGCTGCTGATGCAACAACTCCAAAGTGATCTTCGATTGCTTTTACTAATTCGTTTAATTCTGATAATTTCATTTCTTCTAATGATTTAATGATATCTTCTTTAGTTAATTTTGCCATAATTTTTCTCCTCTTTTTTATATAACTATTCTGATTTTGTTTTTGCTATTTCTTTAGTTAATAGCATGAATTGTCTCAATGGATAAACCAATGATGATGCAAACATTGAGTATAATTCTTCTTTTGAAGGTAAAGCCGCTACCTCTGCTATCCCTTGTTTGTCAAGCACAGTTCCTTCAATGATTCCGGCTTTTAATTCTAATTTATTTGTTTTTTTATTAAAAGCTCTTACTAATTTTGGTGCAGTAACACTTTCTTCTGAAAATATATAAATATTTTGTTCAGTTAAAGCGTCATCTAGACCAGAAATTTTTAATTCTTTTAAAGCTCTTAAGAAAAGTGTTCCTTTATAAACTTTAGCAATTGCATTTTGTTTTTTTGCTTGATTTCTCAATTGCATTATTTCAACAACTGTCATTGTTTTATAATTAGCAATTGCAAAACCAGGAAACTTTTTAAGATTTTCAACTATTTCATTAATAGTTTCTGCTTTTTTTAAATGTGCAGGTCTTTTTAAAGCCATTTTAATTCCTTTCTATAATTTGCACTATTTAATACTAACAAAAGAAAATCTCGATTTAAAAATCGAGACAAAAATAATGTATTTTAATCCTCGATAACAAATTAAGGCTCAAAGCCAGTTATTTTCTTTGGTATTAATAGCAATACTTATATTAACATACTTTTATAAATTTTTTTGAAAAATTATTTTTATTAACTAATTTGTATCAACTAATCATGAAAATGTTCTTGACACAGCTGATTTTCAACCTTTTATTTTTTTATTAGCAACTTCTTCACTCATGTTTGGTTTAAATTCAAAACCTTCTTTTATTATATTTTTAATTTCAGTTTCATCTTTTCAAAATCCGCTTCTTAAACCAGCCAAATAAGCAGCACCCATCGCAGTTGTTTCAATATTTTTAGGTCTTAAAACATTTGTTTTAGAAATACTTGCTTGAAATTGCATTAAATAATTACTTCTCGTTGCACCACCATCAACTTTAATAATTTTGATATCTTTTTTAAGATCTTTTTTCATAGCTTCAATAACATCATTTGCTTGATATGCAATTGATTCAATAGCAGCACGAATAATGTGTTCACGTTTTGTTCCTCTATCTAAACCGAAAATAGCTCCACGTGATGAATCATCTCAATAAGGTGAACCTAATCCAGAAAATGAAGGAACAAAATAAACTTCACGGTTATCTTTAACTTTTTCTAAATATCATTCTGCTTCTTCGTAATCATAAATTATTTTTAAGTTTTCTTTTAGTCATTTGGTAACAGCACCAGCAATCATTACCGATCCTTCTAATGCATAGGTAATTTTATTATCTTTTGCTAAAGCAACAGTTGTTAAAATACCATGTTCAGAGAATATTTTTTCTGTTCCTGTATTCATAAGAATGAAACACCCTGTTCCATACGTTGATTTAACTTCTCCAGTGTTTATACACATTTGCCCATATAGAGCAGATTGTTGATCCCCGATTGAAGAATTAATTTGAATTTCACCATCATCTTTTTTTGAAAGTAGATTAGGAAAAGTTAATCCATAATCATCTGCACATTCTTTTATTTCTGGTAATAAAGATTTTGGTATGTTAAATAATTTTAACAACTCATCATCTCAATCATTTTTATGAATATTGTATAGTAATGTTCTTTGTGCATTTGTGTGATCTGTGGCAAATACTTTTTGTCCAGTTAAACGATAAATTAATCAGGTATTAACTGTTCCAAACATTAATTGTCCTTTTTCAGCTTTTTCTCTTGCCCCCTTAACATTATCTAAAATTCAAGCAAGTTTAGATACAGAAAAATATGCATTTGGAATTAATCCAGTTTTTTGTCTTAACAAATCATATTCTTTTTGAGAAAAATTAACAAAATAATTATCTAATCTCTTGTCTTGTCAAACTATTGCATTATAAATAGGGTTTCCGGTTTCCCTATCCCAAACTATTGTTGTTTCACGTTGATTTGTAATTCCAATACATTCAATATCTTTTGAAGTGATTCCTAAATTATTGATTGCATTAACAAGTGTTGTTCTTTGACTATTTCAAATTTCTAGTGCATCATGTTCTACTCAACCGGCTTGCGGAAAAAATTGTGTAAATTCAACTTGATTAATAGAAACAATTTTTCCGCTTTTATCGACAACAACTGTTCTTGCGCTTGTTGTACCTTCATCTAAGGTAATAACGTATTTTTTCATATACCTCCTGTTTTAAATTAATGGATTAACCATTTTTTGTATTGGATCAAAATTTGGTTTAATTTCTAATTTAATTAAATTTGGTTTTTTGATTAATTCTTCTATTACATAATCAGCAATGGCTGGAGCAGATGCAATGGCTGGAGATTTCATTCCGGCAACATTAATAAAAGTTTTATCTTTTTTAGTAGCTTTAATTCAAAAATCATCAGATTTTGGTTCAATTGGTCTTGAACCTGAAAATGTCATACAAGTTTTTTTCATATTTATTGAAGAAATTAATTTTTTACCAATTTCCCCAATAAAATCAAATTTTTCTTGAGTTACTAATCTTGTTTCATCTTTTGGTACACCCTCTTCAGCTGTTGGTCCAACCATAACATGACCATCCAACATAGGGGCTACAATAACTCCTTTACCATGAATTGTTGGCACCATAAAAACAACTGAATTAACAATACCTGATTCTGTTTTTTCAAGAATTCTATATTCTCCTCTTCTTGTCACTAAATTAAATTCATCAAATCCAGCCATTTTTGCAATTTTATCTGCGTAGTGTCCTGCTACATTAATTATTATTTTTGATTCATATTCATTTTTATTTGTTTTTATACATCAAACATCATTTTGTTTTTTGATATCTACTACTTTTTCATTTAAATGTAAATCAACTGAATTTTTAATAGCATTTGTCATTAAGACTTTTGCCAACATTGGTGCATCTACAGCAATAGATGAATTGCAAACTAAAGCCGCAACAGCTTCATGAGAAATATTTGGTTCTTTTATTCTTAATTCATTTGAATCTAAAATTTTTAATTCACTTTTATCTAAACCATTAATTATTCCTCTTTCATATAACATTTTTAAATGTTTAACTTCTTCATCATTAAAAGCAACAATAGTTGAATCTATTCTTAAATATGGGAAAGTTAATTCTTTTATTCAATCTTCATAACGTTTTTTTCCTAAAACATTTAGTTTTGCATTTAGTTTACCTGGAGTTGGATCAAAACCACCATGCACAAGTCCAGAATTTCCTTGACTTGTTTCAATTCCCACTTTAGCATTAGCTTCTAAATGTAAAATGTTTAAATTATATTTTGATAATTCTCTTGATATTGAGGCACCAATAATACCAGCACCAATAATACATACATCATATTTTTTCATAATTTTATCAACCTCTTAATGCTAGACCCATAATCACGCCAGCGGCAATTGGTGCAACAACTGGAATTCATGAATATTGTCAATCAGTAGAACCTTCTTTTCTATAAAGCATTCAATAGACTAATCTTGGGGCTAAATCCCTTGCTGGATTTAGTGAAAATCCTGTTAATCCACCCAAACAAATACCTATTACAGCAACAACCATGCCTGCAAATATTGGTGAAAATCATTTAACGTCAGCAAAGGTGTTGGCCTTAGTTGTTGCCAATAAAGCTAAAATTAATGCTGTTGTTGCTACAAATTCTGCCAAAAAGTTTAATGGCACATTTCTTAGCGCTGGTCCAGTTGAATGCATACCCAATAAATCGGCGGCAGCAATTTTTTTGCTTTCAGCTTCATTAAAATGAATTTTAATGTGTTGAGCATACATTAAGTCAACAATTAATTGGCCCACAAATGCGCCCAACAATTCTGCAACTATATAAATTGCCATTAAATCTAAATGCATTTTTCCAAATATGGCTAACGCAATTGATAATGCTGGATTGAATGAAGCAAATGCATCACTTTTTAAAGCTACAGTTACAGTAGCCGAAAGTGTTATTGCCATTCCTCAACCAATTGTGATTAATAATCACCCGCTTTGATAACCTTTTGTTTTTTTTAATAAAACATTTCCAACAACAGAATTACCAAAAATTATTAATAACATTGTTCCTATAAATTCAACACCAAAGTGTCGAAAGCATTCTATAAAAGTCATATAAAACATCCTTTCAATTTTTAAAATGTAGAAATTTTATTTTTTTATAAAATATCCACAATTTTATTTAACATCAAAAATCTGAAATTTTCCAAATTTCAGATTTATTTTGGAACTTTTTCCAATATGTTTATATTATCATTTCATTTAAAAACAAAAAAAACGTCATTGACGTTTTTTCTATTGTTCTAAGAAAACTTTAATTCCTGGACCCATAGTTGCAGAAATTGAAACATTTTTAATATATGTTCCTTTAACAGAAACTGGTTTAGCTCTTCTAATTACATCAACTAGTGCATTGAAGTTTTGTAATAAATTTTCATTAGCAAATGATACTTTACCAATAACTGAATGTACATTACCTTCTTTATCAGTTCTATATTCAACTTTACCTTTTTTAATTTCATCGATTGCTTTTACAACATCCATTGTAACTGTTCCGGTTTTAGGATTTGGCATCAATCCTTTTGGTCCTAAAATTTTACCGATTTTTCCTAATTGTGCCATCATTTCTGGTGTTGCAACAATTACATCAAATCCAAATCAATTTTCTTTTTGAATTTTTTCAATCATTTCTTCGGCACCAATAAAATCAGCTCCTGCAGATTGTGCTTCATTCATTTTTGTTTTAGTTATTACTAAAACTTTTTGTGATTTACCAGTCCCACCAGGAAGAACTACTGCTCCTCTAATTTGTTGATCGGCATGTTTTGGATCAACATTTAAATTAAATGCAATATCAATTGTTCCATCAAATTTTGATACAGATGTTTGTTTAACTAAAGAGATAGCTTCTTCAATAGAATATTTTTTGTTTCTATCAATACTTTGTAAAGCAAGCTTTAATTTTTTACTTTTTTTAGCCATTATTTACTTACCTCTTCTTTCCCTTCAATTTTAACACCCATGTTTTTTGCAGTACCTTCTACAATTCTCATGGCTGCTTCAATATTATCAGTATTTAAATCTGGTAATTTATATTCAGCTATTTCTTTTATTTGACTTTGAGAAATTGTAGCGACAACTTCTGTTCCTGATTTTTGTGCACCTTTTTGAATGTTTAATAATTGTTTTATTTTAAAAGCAGTTGGTGCTGTTTTTAAAATAAAATCAAATGATTTATCGTCATACGCTGTAATAATAACTGGAACAACTTCTCCAGCTCTTTCTTTTGTAGCGTCATTGAATTGTTGTGTGAATTGAGGCATGTTAATTCCAAGTGATGCTAATTCTGCACCCGGTTTTGCTTTCATTGCCATAAATTCTAATTTTGCTATACGTTTAATTTTTTTTGCCACGATAACCCCTCCGTTTCGCTGTGGTCCTAACGATATTTTTTAAAACATCTTCCACAATTTAACTCTTTTAATAATATCAAAAAAAAACAATAATTAAAATTATTTAATTAATTCTAGATTTTTAAATTCTACTTCATAAGGAGTAGCTCTACCAAACATTTCAATTTCAATAATAGCAATTCCTTTTTCAAAGTCTAATTCTAAAACATTACCATCCATATCTGTGAATGGCCCACTTTTAATAAGTGCTCTACTTCCTTTTTTAAGATTTGTTTCATAAACAACTTTTTCTTTTTTGATTACAGATGATCCTGAAACCTCTTTTTGGTTTAAATTCAATTTTTCATCTTTGTTTTCAAATCCCAACATTCTCATAATTTCTTCTGTTGTAATTGGAAATGGTTTTGCCCCTTTTCCTGAAGAACCAATAAAACCTGTTACACCTGGAGTATTTCTAATAATAAACCATGTATCGTTATTCATTATCATGTTAATAAATAAATAACCCGGAAACATGTTTTTACTTACTGTTTTTTTGTTTTTATTTAAAACATTAACTTTTGATATTTTAATATCAAAAATTCAATCTCCTAAATTTGAAGTCTCAATTTTTTGCAGTAAATCTGCTCTAACTTTATCTTCATGTCCGCTATTGCAATTAATAACAAATCATTGTCCCTTGTAAGAATCTAATTCTTCAAATAATTCTAAATCTTCTATTCTCATTTTTCTCCTACACTATTTTTGAAATAGCAAATAATTGTTCTAAAGCTTGGTCAACACCATAAAAGAATACTGCAAATATAAATATAAAAATTACAATTGTTAGAAATTTCATTCCTAAAACTCTTCTTTTTGGCCATTTAATTTTATTTGCTTCTTTAACAAGTTTAATTGGTGTTTCTTTTAAAGAAGCTCATCTAATAATTCTTTTAGATCTTTTTTCTTTTTTAAAATCATCAACAATTTTTTCTTTGTTTTTTTCTTTGTCCTCATAACCACCAAGCAATTGTTGTTTCATGGCTAATTTTTCTTGACGTTTTCTTTCTTTAATTTCTTTCTTCAGTATTTTTTTTTCTTCTTTAGTCATAATGTTATCTTGTCTCCTTGTGTAATGTTCTTTCATTACATTTACTGCAAAACTTTTTTAATACTAAACGTTCTTTAACTGATATTGTACTTTTTAAGAAATTATAGTTTCTTGACGCACACTTTTCACATATAAGAATAATTTTTCTACTTTTTTCTTTCATTACTGCCTTAATTTTTTCAATTAAAAAAGCAATACGAGTATTGCTTTATCATACTTATAATAACATTTATTTTTTAAATTTAAAAAGTTCTTTTGCGAATGCTATAAATTCATCTCAATAACTTTTAATAGTTTTTGTCGAAATTAATAATTTATTAGCAATATCTTTTCGCGATTCACCTTGTAAAATTAGTTTTAATGTTTCTTTTTTTAATTTAGATTTTTCTCTTTCCAAATATTCTTTTATAAAAATTTTTAAAATCATTTTTTCTTCAAGATCATCTTTTTTTGCGGTTTCTTCATCAATTTTATAAGCATATGCATCATAGTCATTTTGATAACTAAAATTTTGAATTGCTTGTTGGATAGGTATATCCTTTTTTCTATTAAATTTTCTTATGTAATCTAATAATCTTCTTTTATAAATAAAATTTATACATTTTTTTAATTCAAGAAAATTTTTTATTTTATATCTGTTTTTTATTTCTACAAGAGACTTTCAAAAACAAAATGTTAAGTCTTCTTTATCTAGTCCTATTTTTCCAATCTTATATCATTCACCATTAATAATTTTTTTTGCATTATTAACAATTGTCATACATTCATCGTGATTTAAATATGAG
Organism: Spiroplasma endosymbiont of Crioceris asparagi; assembly: GCF_964020035.1. Classification (NCBI taxonomy): domain Bacteria; kingdom Bacillati; phylum Mycoplasmatota; class Mollicutes; order Entomoplasmatales; family Spiroplasmataceae; genus Spiroplasma; species Spiroplasma endosymbiont of Crioceris asparagi. The sequence continues at coordinate 28,776 of NZ_OZ026475.1, read as the reverse complement.
AATGAATCTAGAAGAGTTGTGTAAAAAACTTTATCTGTTACTTTTACTGCATTCATAAAGAATAATTCCTGCAGCAACTGAAACGTTTAATGAATCAATATTTGTTTTTGTATTAATTTTAAAAATGAAGTCTGAATTTTTTAATAATTTCATACTTACACCTTTCCCTTCATTACCAATAATAATTACTTTTTTCTCACTAAAAGAAATGTCTTTAATATCTTGTGATTGTTCATTTAAAGCCGAAGCATAAATTCAATATCCTGATTTTTTTAAGTGTTCGAGTGCATTACTTAAATTCGAAACTTTAACAATTGGTATGTCATTAGCAGTACCGGCAGATGTTTTAAACACTGTTCCGTTTACCATGGCTTGATTGTGATCTAAAATGATTATTGCATCAACTCCAAGAAGCACAGCACTTCTAATTATTGCTCCAAAATTTTGTGGATCTTGTATTGAATCTAAACAAAGAATTGTATTTCATCCATTTTTTGTAATTTCTGAAAAATGAGTGTACTTATATTCTTTTAGAATACACAAAAAACCTTGGTGATTTAAACCTTGTGCTTTTTTTTCAATATCAAATTTTGATAAGTATTCAATTAAATTGTATTTATTATTTAAAATAGTTTCTTCATATTTGTCTAGTTTTAAATTATCTTGAATAATGATTTTTTGAATTATATTTGGATAATTCTTAATTACATTTAAAACTGCTTTTCTTCCAAATATATAATCTTTCATTACATTATTCCTTTATTAATTAATTCTTCTCTAATTTTATCTGCTTCTTTAAAATCTTTTAGTTTGATTTTTGCTTTTCATAATTTTATTTTTTCTAAATCTTCATTTTCTAATTTAGGAGTAGAAAAACTAAATCCTAAAATTTCAATGATATTTAGTAAGTAAATATAATCATTAACAAAAATATTTTTGCTAATATCTTTGTTAATTTGTTTAATAATTTCATCAACCATAGAAATAACCAAACTAGTGTTTAAATTATTATCCATGTGTTTTTGAAATTCATTTTCAAAATTTTTTTTTGATTCAACAAATTTTTCAGTTACAAGTAAAATATTTATTTTTTTAAATAATGTAGAAATTTTTTCTACTCATTTATTTGCGTCTTCTATATCTTTTTCACTAAAATTTAATGGATATGAATAATTGTTTTTTAACATTAAATATTTTAATGTGTTTGCAGAATAACTTTTAACAAAGTCTTTAACTAAAATAATATTATTTAAAGACTTTGACATTTTTTCATTTTTTATATTTAAAGAACCATTATGTAATCAAATATTTGATAGTTCTTTATTGTTTTTTGCAACGAATTGAATTCGTTCATTTTCGTGATGAGGAAATTTTAAATCAACCCCACCAATATGTACATCGATAGTATCTTTAAAAAAATGGTCAATAATAGCACAACACTCGGTGTGCCAGCCTGGTCTTCCTTTACCTAAATCAAATTCTCATTGAATTCCTTTATTGGTAAATTTTCAAATTGCAAAATCTTGCGGACTTCTTTTTATTTTAGTATTTATTTCTTTTCTAGAACTAACTTCTAATTGATCAATTTTTTGTTTAGATATTTTCCCATACTCTGTTTTATTTTTTTTAATATCAAAAAATATTCCATCCTCTGTTTTGTAAGCATTATTTGATTCATATAATGACATAACAAAATTTTTGATTATTTCAATATTCTTAGAAACGCTTACTAATTGATTGGGTGTCAAAATATTTAAATTGTTTAAATCCATTAAAAATTCATCAATATATGTTTGAGTTATTTGTTCTTCTGTCTTGTTTTCTTCAAAAGCTTTATTAATGATTTTGTCATCAATATCGGTAATGTTCATTATAAAATTTACATCGCTACCTTTATATTCTAGATATCTTCTTAAAACATCTGTTAATATTAATGGTCTTGCATTTCCGATGTGAATGTTTGAGTATACAGTTGGTCCGCAAGTATAAATTGACACTTTATCTTTTTCAAAATCTACTAGTTTTCCGCTTAAAGAATCAAACAATTTCATACTAATAGTCCCTTTTAATTAATGGATTTACTGCTTTATATGTAAAGTAAAGTATTAAAGTATTAAAAAGAATTTTAAATGGTGCTGAAATTAATCTTGTTAATAACATAACATTATATCCACTACTATCTGATGCATTAAATAATCCGGCATCTCCTCATGAAGAAACAATTGATGTTGCCACAAACTCTGCAATTGTAGCTAAAAATAAAATAAACATTACTTCTTTTGCCGTATCTTTTTTATCAGTTAAAATTAAAAATCAAAATGTAATTCAAATACCAATTAAAGTAATTAGAATTGTCCCTGAAAAAACAAATCCAAAATATTGACCTTTAATTTTTCATTGTAAAATCTCAATTGGTTTGTCATATTCTTTATATAAGAAAATAATTACTGCGGCAAAAACAATAATAAATAAATTGATTAAACCAAATAGAATATAAACATTACCTTTTGAGGCTCTATTAAATGAGTGTGCTGCCCCTCCAATAAATCCAAAAAATACAACACATAAAACATAACCTATATGCACATATGATGGCACAAAAAGCATTACTAATAATTCTGTTATGAAACCCACTATAACCCCAACAATTGGACCAAAAATTATTCCTGAAATTTTAACTAGTATTGCTTCAATCCCAATTCTTATTGGTGGTATTACAGCAACTGGCGCAATTAAACAAATAACAATTGTGACACTAACACTAACTGCAATAAGCATTGTTATATAAGTAATGTTTTTAGTTGTAAAGCGGATACCGTGATATCTTTCTTTTAAAACTCAATAAGATATTGCATTATATGCAAAATACAATGCAATAGTAGAAAGGAGTGCTATTGATGTATAAAGTGCTAAATTTGAACCTTGAAGTATATTTAATTTATCTATAAATGACAACATATAAAACTCCTTTCTACTATTCTACAACAAAATAACTATAGTGTGAAATCTATTTTTTTATCACCATTATTTATTAAAATTTCATTTATTTTTGAAAATGGTTTTGATCCGCTAAAACCCTTATAAAATCCTAAGGGTGATGGGTGCGAACTTTCAATTAAGTTAATTGGTTTAACCCTTAAACGTTTAATGATGTTTTTAGCTTCATTACCTCATGCACAAAAAATAATATGTGGATTAAATTCATATAATTTATCAAATAACTCAATCGTTAATTCAATTCATCCAATGTTTTTGTGAGACCCAGGTTTTTCGTTTTCAACGGTTCATATTGCATTAAATAAAAAGACTCCTTGTTTAACTCAACCAGTTAAATTACTATTTTTAAAATGGTCAATTCCTAAATCATTTTTTAATTCTTTAAAAATATTTTTAAGTGAGGGCGGCATTTTAATATTGTTTTCTACACTAAAAGCAATTCCTGTTGCTTGACCTTTTTTATAGTATGGATCTTGACCAATTATAATAACTTTTATATCTTTTGGTTCTAATATATTAAATATTTTAAAAATGTCTTTTTCACAAGGAAAAAAAGAATCTACACTGTTTAAAATTTTATCAATTTTAAACGTAAATTCTTTTCCTAAAAGTTTTATTCAATTTTGTGGAAATCTAGTTTGTGCTTTTATCATAATCAACTGTGTAATTTATAGCACCACAATCCTTAAAAATGTTTTTAAAATTTTTAAATGAGCCACTTGAATCCAAAATATCTTCTTGGGAGTTTGTAAATCCATATGCAAAGGGTTCTAATCAATAAAAAGTATTTTTAGCATCTTCTTTAGAAGTTTTAGAAACTAACCTTAAGTATACAAAAGTGCTTGGTAATTTAACTTCAACATTGTATTTTTTAGAATTTTTTAACTGTGGATCTAAAACATTTATATTTATATCAACTTCACCAACATTGTAAAAATAAACATTATTGCTAAGTTCAGGACTACTATTGTCATCTTTGTGATATATATTGAAGCCTTCTTTTTTTAAATCGTGAAGTTTATTTTGTTGCTTTTCATCAGAAAGAGTTTTTATTTCGCCATTGTTAATTGGTTCAATTGCATTTTTGCCTAAAAAAGACAATTTTTGATCTGTTTTTTCAAATGAATCTTTAGTTTTTTTCTCGTTAAATTTATTAATTGAATTTCAATCTTTTAATTTGCTATATACATCTTTTTTGTCTTTATCTTGTTCTTTATGAATTTGAATTAAAGGTGTTGATGTACCAAATGTTTTATCATTGTGATTTTCGATTGTTAAAGTTTTTGTTAAAAAATTGTTTGTTCCAAAATAATCATTTTGAATATCTTTTTCTACTGGTGATAAATTTGGTTTGTTATTTAATCAGTTAAGAAATGAATATTTGTTAACGGCATCTTGCCCCAATTTATCAATTTGTTTCTTAATATGATCTTCTTTATCAATTCCTTGATAGCTCTCTTTATTGAAGGTAAAAAGTTCCAAAAATTCTTGTGCAAACCCTTGAATTATTCCATCTCCTTTAAAAGTAAAACCAAAATCTTCGTTTTTTGAATCTTTAACATTAATATCTATTGTAGTTGATTTCATTGAACATGATGTTAAAACAGCTGTTGTTCCTACTAAGATAATTGAAGATAAAGATAAAAGTATTTTTTTCATGAATTCCGCCTATTAGTAAATATTATATATTATTTTAAATATTTTTGAACTTACCGATTGATTTAGTAAATTCAACTTCCACACTACCAGTTGCCCCATTTCTGTGTTTAGAAATTATTAATTCTGATTCTTGAACATCATCATTTTTCTTAGCATCATCATAATATGCTTCTCGATATAAAAACATAATAATATCAGCATCTTGTTCAATTGCACCAGAGTCTCTTAAATCACTCATTAATGGTTTATGATCTTCTCTTTTCTCAACAGAACGTGAAAGTTGTGAAAGACAAATAATTGGGATCCCTAATTGTCTAGCAATGATTTTTAATTGTCTTGAAATTTCAGCAACTTCTAATTGACGCCCCCTGCTTCCAACACTATCAACCGATGACAATAATTGTAAATAATCAATAAAACAAATTTTTATATCATTGTCTCTTTTCATCTTTCTTAGTTTAGATTGCAATTGAATTACATTTAAACTTGGTGTGTCATCAATATAAATGTTTAAATTAGAAATTTCACTTGCTGCATCAGTTATATTTAATCAATCTTTTCTTGTTAAACTTTTTGCATATTTTAAATTAGTAGCATTAATTCCAGAATTAAAACTTAGAATCCTCTCAACTAATTGTTCCTTGGGCATTTCCAATGAGAAAAATGCGACTCCACCTTCAGTCATTTGTTCTGCTGCATTATATGCTAAATTTAATGCTAAAGCTGTTTTTCCCATTGAAGGACGAGCTGCTAAAATAATTAAATCACCTTTTTGAAAACCATCAGTAATGTTGTCCAATTTAACAAATCCGGTTTTAACTCCCGAAACATCATCACCACGAGCCTCTAACTCATGAAGTTTTGTAATTACATCTTCAACAACAGCATTGATTTTTGATGGTTCATTTTTTGATTCATTTAAACTAATGTCGAGGATCTCTTTTTGTGCAAATGAAATAGTATCGTGTACAGGATTTTCTTTTTGCATTAAATTTTTTACTTTTTCAATAATTTGTTCTAGTTGTTTAATTTTAGAATTTTTAACAATAATGTTTATGAAATCTTCTACACCTTCATCAGTATAAAAATATCCACTTATTTCTGCAAGGTAATCTATTCCACCAGATTTGGCTAATTGATTTTTGTCTTTTAATTTTTCAGAAACTGTTTCAATTTTAATATAATCTTTAGTATTTACATCATTAAAACATTCTCTTAAAGCAGCAAAAATAAAACCATGTTTTTCAATTGAAAAATCATTAGGATTTAAAACATTAAAAATTTCATAGCCGGCATCTTTTGAGTGCATTGCTATTGCAAGGACATTTTTTTCAGCCATTAATACATTATTATTCATTTTACAATTCTCCAACTTTTATTTTTAATTTAGCAGTAATTCCATAACCCAATTTTATATCTAAAACTTTTGTTCCGATTGATTTTAAATTTTCTTTTGTGGAAAACATTTTTTTTGATATTTTTAAATTATATTCTTTTTCAAGTTTATCTACAACTTTCATCAAAGTTATATTTCCTTGAACTTTTCCGTTGTTAACTTTTAGTTTAAATTCTAATTCAATATTTTCTAATTGATTTTTAACTCTTGATAATTCGAATTTTTCTTTATTTTCTTTTTCTTTTTTAACTTCTTGATCGTGTTGTAAATTTGATAGATTTGTTATGTTTGCTACTGTGGCTAAATTATTAGGAAACAAATAATTTTTAGCGTATCCATCAGCAACATTTTTTATTTCATTTTTTTTACCCATGTTTTTAACATCTTTTAATAAAATAACTTTCATCCTAAACCTCTATAAATTAATTATAAAAGAAAAACCACCTTCAAGTGGTTTTAATATTTTAAATTAATTAATTACAAATGGTAATAATCCCATAATTCTTGCTCTTTTAATAGCTGTTGCAAGCATTCTTTGGTGTTTTGGAGATGTTCCAGTAACTCTTCTTGGAAGCATGTGTCCTGTTTTTGAAATGAATTTTTTTAACATTTCAACATCTTTGTAATCAATATAGTTAATATTGTTTTTTGCAAAGAAATTTACTTTTTTTCTTTTGTAAAATTTTTTCATATTTTAGTCCTCTCATAAAATTGAATCATCACCAAATTTGTCATCATTATTTTTTTCTTCAACTAAATCATAGCCGTGATTGCTTAATGTTGTTTTACTTTGTGATTGATTACTGTTGCTAATATTTTCTAGAAATTCAACTCTTCTTGCATTTACAGAAACGATTGTTTCATACTTTCCATCAGTATTTGTTTGTCTAACTGAAAGTGAACCTTGAATACCAACGTTTGATCCTTTTTTTAAAAATCTTGCCATATTTTCAGCTTGTTTTTCTCAAGCAAAGCATGGTACAAATTGTGTAATTTGTTTGTTATCATAATATTCATTTACAGCCAAATTAAAAGCTACGAACTTTCTTCCTGAAGTAGAAGTTCTTAGTTCTAAATCTTTTGTTAATCTTCCTATTAAATGTACAGAGTTCATTTCTTACCTCAATTATTTTTTATCAGCTGATTTTGATTCAGAAATATTTGTTTCTGTTTTTGCAACTGAATTTTCTTCTGTTTTTTCTTTTTCTACGAATTTATTATCAAAAGGTTTTCTTTCTTCTGGTTTTTGATCTTTATTATAAAATCTTCTGTTTTTATCAAATGGTCTTCTTTCAAAATTACGTTTGTTTTCATCAATTAATTTTGACATATCTGTTTTTGATAATTTTGTTGATTGAATATAATTTTTTTCTTTTTCAGTATTAACAATTAATGTTCTAACAATATTTTTATCAATTCTTGAAATTCTTTGGAACTCATCAATATTTTCTGATTTTGTTTCAACAATAGCAACAATATATGTTCCTTTATCCTTTTTGTCAATTGGGTATGCAAAGTTCATCATTCCTCAATTTGACTCTTCAATAATTTTTCCACCATCTGCTTTTAAAATTAAGTTCATTTTTTCTTGAACTTCAGCAATGTTAGTTGCTGTTTTATCGATGATGTACATTACTTCATAAATTTTTTTCATGTATCTCCTTTTGGTCTTTTGGCCATAACTGGCAAGGAATTAATATATAACTAATTCTTATGTGTAATTATAACAAAAAAAATTAGAATATTTTGATTTCATTTTTTTCACAATATTCAATAAAGTCATCATCTCATAATGATGAGTGTACTTCAGCAATGTGACTTTTTTCTAAAATCAACATTGTTAACTTATCAATGTACACGCCACAAGATATTGTTTGTGGCAATTTATCAACTTTAATTAAATGATTATAAAGTGTATTAATTTTTCGTTCTTCTTTAGAAATAAGATTTTGATCTTTAAGCGCTTTTTTTTCAACTTGAAATCCACAATAAGAAACACTTACTGATTCTTCAATTTCTTTGTTATAAATATATAATTTGGTCAATGTTTCAAAATCAAAAACATCATTTGAATATTGTGTGGCATCAGAAGAATTAATTGTTTTTTTAACAAAGTTTGTTAATACAAAACTTCCGTTTTCTCTACCAAATCTATTTAACATTTCTCGATAATTTAAAAAAGGATAAAGTTTTCTAAGTTTAGAATATGTAACAAATGATAATGTTTTTGTAAAGTGCTCACCATTTAAATTGCTATACTCTAGATTAATTAAAGAATCAATTTTTTTGAATATTTTATATATCTCTATTTGAATATCTTGAACTACTTCAATATCATAATTTGATTCAATTAATTCAAAACCAATTTCATTATATGTTAATGATTTGATTCTTGAAAGTTCGGCATTTCTTCTTATACAAGAAAATGTGTTTATAACACCTTCACCTTTTTCAAATTCATTTTGATACAAAAAGTATCTTCGTCATTTGTTTGCACTAATTAACATTTCGCCAAACCCTTGTGATGTTTGGGCGTCAAAATCAACCGGTCTTTCACTCAACCTAAAATCATCATTCAATCATAAGTTCTTGTCGGTTGCAAGAGCTGCCTGAAATTCTACTAAATTATATTTTGATTTTAGTTCACTATATAAATAATTTTTAATTTCGTTAATTGCTTTGATTGTTTCTCTATTGTTTAGTTTAGAAACATATCCCACTCTCATTCCGTACTTCATAATTACTCCCTATTTTTTAGTTGTGGAAATAATAATACATCTTTAATTGATTCATTATTTGTAAGCAACATCACCAATCTGTCAATTCCAATACCAATACCTGCAGTTGGCGGCATTCCATATTCTAATGCTTCTACAAAATCAATATCCATATCATTTGATTCTTCATTACCTGCTTCACCTTCTTTTATTTGATCAAGAAATCTTTCATATTGATCAATTGGATTATTTAATTCAGAAAATGCATTACCATATTCTCTACCAATAATGAATAATTCAAATCTATCTGTAAATCTTGGATCTTTTTTATTTCTTTTTGCAAGTGGTGAAATTTCTACGGGATGTCCATAAATAAATGTTGGCTCAATAATTTTTCCTTCAACAAATTCTTCAAAAAATAAATTAATAATATGTCCTACTGTTAAATGATGTTTCTCTACTTTAATGTGATGTTTTTGAGCATGTTTTAAAGCATCTTCATATTTCATTTCTTTAAAAAAATCAATTCCTGTTTCTTTTTTAATTGCTTCAACCATGTGAATTCTTTTAAATGGTTTAGAAAAATCAATTTCATTTTCACCATACTTAATTTTTAGATTTCCATTAACAGCTTGGCATGTTTCTCTAAAAATTTCTTCTGTTAAATCAAATAAAAAATCCATGTTTTTATAGGCAACATAAATTTCAATAGTTGTAAATTCGGGATTGTGTTTTGAATCAATTCCTTCATTTCTAAACAATCTACCAATTTCATATACACCTTCAAATCCACCAACAATACATCTTTTTAAATGAAGTTCAGTTGCGATGCGTAAATAAAATTCACTATTCAAAGCATTATAATGAGTTGTAAATGGTTTAGCAGCAGCGCCGCCTCTAATTGAGTTTAAGATTGGTGTTTCAACTTCAAAGTAACCTTTTTCATCAAGAACACTTTGAATTTTTCTAATAATTTTACTTCTTTTAATAAATGTTTGTTTAACATCATCATTCATGATTAAGTCCACATATCTTCTACGGTATTTTTCCTCAATATCAGCTAACCCATAATATTTATCTGGAAGTGGTTTTAATGCTTTAGATAGTAGTGTATATTTTTTAACTCTAATAGTTAATTCTTCAGTATGAGTTTTCATAACTATACCTTCGACACCAATAATGTCGCCAAGATCTAGTTCAACAAAATTAGCAAAGACATCATCTCCTAAAACATCTTGCCTTACATATAATTGAATTTTTCCTTCTTGATCTTGTATTTGAACAAAAGCCGCTTTTTTTCCAGCTTGTCTAAAAGCTCTAATTCTACCTGCAACTTTTAAAATTTCACTCGGATTTTTTTCTAATTGTTCACGATCAAAATTTTTGAATTTTTCAATAATTTCTTTTGTATTTATATTTCTTTCAAATTTATCTTCTTGATATGGATCGTTGTTTTGATCAATTAATTTTTGCAGTTTTTCTCTTCTGACTAATTCTTGTTCACTAAATTTTCTACTCATTTTATTCCTTGTTTACGTAATTATATTAATATTAAAACAAAATAAAAAGAACTTTTAAATAAAATAAGTTCTTTTTATTTTATGATCAATTAATATCTTTTGGGTCCATTGGATTTTCATTAATTTCATTTGCAACAATTAAACCGTTTGCAACACGAATAATTTGGTCACCAATTTTTGCAATATTTGGGTTATGAGTAACAATAATAACTGTTGTTTTAAATTTTCTATTTACTTGAATTAAAATATCAAGAACTCTTTTTCCCATCTCTTCATCAAGAGCACCTGTTGGTTCATCTCCAAAAAGAATTTTTGGATTTTTAGCAATAGCTCTAGCTATTGAAACACGTTGTTGTTGTCCCCCAGACATTTGGTGAGGATATTTATTTATTTGTTCTTCCATTCCAATTGTTTCAAAGATTTCTGGAATAGATAAACCATTATTTTTTCTTTTATTTAAGTTTTCTCCAACTTCAGTATTTTCTCTAGCAGTTAGATTTGAAAGTAAATTATATTGTTGGAAAATAAATCCCACATTATCTCTTCTAAATTTTGTTAAATGTGAATCTTTTAAGAAAAATAAGTTTGTTCCATTAACATATAAATCACCAGCATTAATTTTATCTAATCCTGAAATAACATTAAGTAATGTTGTTTTTCCTGATCCTGATGGACCTAAAATAATAACAACTTTTTGTTTCTTGATTTCTAAATCAATTCCCTTTAAAACTGGGGTTGTAGAAGAACCATTTGAATAAGATTTTTTAACATTAATTAATTCAATAATGTTTTCATCATAATTTGGTTGTTTTCCTGTTGTAGAAATTATTTTTCCATTTAATACTGTTTTTGAATATTTTTTTACTAATTTTTTTTGTTGAGTTTGAAGTTCTTTTAAACCTTTAACATCATCATATGGATGATCTTCTACTTCAATTGCTAAGAACTCTCTGTCTGAAATTTCTTCAGTTTGTTCTTTTTCAACTTCTTCTTTTGCTTCTTCTATTGAATCTGAAGAAACTTTTTCTTCTGTTGTTTCTTCTTTATCTAGATTAAAAATCATTTTAACTCCTTAATTTTAAATATATTATATAATATTTTTTCTTTTTTTAAACTAAATTGACTATATATGATTTTTTACAAAATTCACAAATTATTTCAATTTCATTTTTTTCTTTTTTGATATCACTTATTTCTTCATCACTTAGCAAATTAATTGTTCTTTTTGCTTTTTCTTCACTACACTTACATTGAATTTTAAATGACTCATCCACTTTTAAAATTTTAGAGTTTGGCGCAATATCTTCAACTAAATAATTGTAATTTTTAGTTTTTCCAAGAACCTTGTTTAAGTTTTCTAATGTGCCTATTTTTTCTTCAATATATTCAATATCTCTTTGCGAAAATCCTGGCAACATATGAATTAAAATTCCGGAAGCACATTCAAGTTTTCCACTATCATCAATATCAATACAAGTTGTTAAAATACCATTCACTTGTTCACTTGTTTTTAAATAATTCATAAATATTTTATCAATGTTAGAACTGTCAATTTTTATTGAAGAATTAGAAATTATATTTCCTTCTTTAATTTTAAAAACATTTAATTCACCCTTGTTTCCAAAAGTTTTATTAAATAAATCTACGCTTGTTTTAATATTTTTAAGGTCTGTGTTATCTTCTCTTAAATATCCTCTTACTTTATTTAAATCATAAATATTTACAAGAATTTCTTTTATTGATCCATTTGTTTTAGATTGAATATTAATGTCAATCTTTTCTTCTTTATTAAAACTATTAATTAAAATCGAATTCAAAAAAAACTTGCCAAATATTGTACTACTTATTAAATTCATTTTTTGTGTTTCAATAATATTTTGCAATCCTTCTGTAAATTCAATTATAGTTATTGAAACATTTAGTTCATTATTTATCGCTTTTAAAATTTTATTCATAGACTAATTATAGAACAAAAAAATCTCTTTAATAGAGATTTTAATTTTCTTCGTTTGGATCAATTTCGATAATTTTTCCTTCTTTAATTTTTTCTTCACGTTTAGTTCTTGCTTCTTTTTCTTTAAGAACTTCTTCAGGAAGTTTCATGTTTTTGTCAATGTAAGTAATTTGTTCAACATTAATTGTTTCTAGGATTCTTAATGATTCAGCAATTAACTCTAACTCACCTTTGTGTTGATTAATTAATTTTTTAGCATTAACATAACAATCTTCTAAAATTTTATCAATTTGTTTATCAATTTGTTCTGCAACAGATTCTGAATAAACTCCACGAATATGACCAGCATTTTCTTCTCTCATTGTTAAAAGTTTTGTAAGACCAAGCTCTGACATACCAAATTGCGTAACCATTCTTCTTGCAATGTTTGTAGCTTTATCTAAATCATCATGTGCTCCAGTTGTTATTTCTGTTACACCAAACATAATTTCTTCAGCGGCTCTACCACCCAAGTAACCAGTAATCATGGCAAATAAGTCTGTTTTAGATGAAAATAATGTTTCATCTTTTGGTGTCATAATTGTATAACCACCAGCATTTCCCCTTGGGATAATACTTACTTTTTGCACTCTTGATGCGGAATCTAATTTTAATCCAATTAAAGCATGACCAGCTTCATGATAAGAAACAATTTGTTTATCTTTTGGTGTCATGATTGTAGATTTTTTAGCCGGACCACCAACAACACGATCAATAGCTTCATCAATATCTTCAATGCTTATAACTGTTTTACCTTGTCTAACCATTAAAATAGCAGCTTCATTTAAAACATTTTCTAGTTGAGCTCCAGAAAATCCCGGTGTTCTATCAGAAACAAATTTTCAATTAACTTCTGGAGAAATAGTTTTATTTCTTGCATGTAATTTAAGAATCTCTTCACGTTGTTTTGCGTTTGGAAGTGTAACTTGAATTGTTCTATCAAAACGCCCTGGTCTAATTAAAGCTTCGTCTAAAACGTCCACACGGTTTGTCGCAGCAATAACAATAATACCTGTATTACCTTCAAAACCATCCATTTCAACTAAAAGTTGATTTAATGTTTGTTCTGCAGTTCCTGAACCACCAATTCCCCCTGTACGTTTTCTACCAACAACATCAATTTCATCAATAAATATAATTGCAGGCGCAGCTTTTTTGGCAGAAGAAAATAAATCCCTAATACGGCTTGCTCCCAAACCAACGAACATTTCTTCAAACTCAGATCCAGAAGTTGCAAAAAACGGAACACCTGCTTCTCCAGAAACAGCCTTAGCTAAAAGCGTTTTTCCTGTACCTGGTGGGCCTTCCATAAGAACACCTTTGGGAACTCTGGCTCCATATTGTGCATATTTTTGTGGTTGTTTTAAATAATCAACTAATTCATTTAGTTCTTCTTTTTCTTCAGCAATACCGGCAACATCACTAAATTTTGTATTTGATTTTTTTGGAACAGTTTTTGATTTTCCCACACCAAACATGGAACCACCGCTCATTCCACCTTTTGACATAGCACCAAACATTCATATATAAAACACAATTAAAATTAATAGTGGTAAAAATGCACTTACATAACTCATTATTGATGTTCCGGGAATTGTTGCAACAACTCCTGAAATTCATTTAATCATTTCTTGGTTAGCACCACCAAAAACAATCTTGAAAAGAGAATCAGGCATATAACAAGTAAATTTTGAAATTGAACCATCTGCATTTCTATAATAACCAGATATTATGTCATAGCCAGATTTAGAATCATAGTAATAGCTTGTGTTTTCGCTCTTAATGCTTCCGTTTTTGATTAAGTTTTGAAGTTCTTCTGAGCTTATGCTATTTGATGATCCATTTTTAAATATAAAAATAGCAGCAATTATTATAATCACAACTAGAATAAACAATATTCAAAGTCATGTATTTTTTTTACTTTTATTATTTTTCATTTTGTCAACCTTGTATTTTCTTTTTTAATAATAACATTATAATATAAAAATTGATTTATTTCTTTTTTCTATCGTGAAATCATTTGTCTTAAACACTATGTTTTTCGGACTATTAATTTGCTTAATTAATTCTTTAATTAGTTTCTTTTTTCGTTTAACAATAGCACTCTCAAAACCATTAAATTTTATTCATTCAAAAATAAATCGTTGTTTATCAAGGTCATTCATTTCTTTTAAAATATCTTCGTTAAAATAATTATTTTGAAATTTTGCAGTATTATTTTTGTAAAAAATTTCTATTGCTTTGTTTTTTTCTTTTATTTCTGAAAGTAATTTTTCGAAACTTGATTCATCAAGTTCTTTTCTAATTTTATTTCTTAAATATTTTGTATCAAAATTAGATTTATCAATTGCATAATTAACGTTTTCTTGATGTAACAATTTTAAAATATCAGATTTTTTAAACTCAATTATTGGTCTTATAACTTTTATTTTGTCAAAGTGTTGTTCTTTCTTTAAACCATAAAAATTTACTATATTTTGTCGTTGTTTTTGAATTAAATATGTTTCAATTAAATCGTTTTGAATGTGTGCAACACAAACAACATCAAAATTATTTTTTTTAAGTATTTTTTGAAAAAAATAATATCTTTGAACACGTGCCCACTCTTCAACGTTACCAGTTTTGTAATTTAAATCTAAAACTTCTAATTTAATATTTTTACTTTTACAATATTTTTCTACAATTTCTTGATCAAAATTTGATTCTTCTCGCAAATGATAGTTAACATGGCAAACAATTAAATCTTTATATTTTTTTTCTTTTAAAATTTTATTTAATAAAAACATGCTGTCAGGACCACCGCTAACACCAACAACAATTTTTAAATTATTTAAACTGTCCATTTAATCCTCAAACATCTTTTGAACCTCTGCTGAAAATTCTTCATTATCATCATGAACATATAATGGAGGTAAAATTGTCAAACCTTCATTACCTCTATTTTCGGCTTCAATTAATATTTTTTTTGCTTCTGAATTTTTTTTAGAATATACAAATCTAATTTTTTTAACAGCATAGTGATGTTTTCTTAATAAATAAATTATTTCATCAAATCGGTGAGCTACATGAATCATCACTATTTTACCCCTATGCCCAAGGCATAAAGCAGCGGACTCAATAATTTCTTCTAGTGTTATTTGAGTTTCGTGTCTGGCATCAATAACTTCTTGAGAAATTTTTTTAAATTTTGTTCCTGGTTCAACTTTAAAAAATGGTGGATTTACATAAACAATGTCAAAAAAATTATTTTTAGTTTTAACAAAAGTTTTAATATCTTCATTAAACAAAGTAATTTTATTTTGAAGATTATTTAATTCAATACTTTTTTTTGCCATTTCAATAGCGTTTTTGTTTATATCTACACCTGTAATTTGTGCTCTTGTATACCTAGAGATTATTAATGGAATAATTGCATTATTTGTACCAAAATCACAAATATTTTTGACTTTAGATTTAATATCAATAAAACGAGCCAATAAAATTGAATCAATAGTAAATGCAAAATGATTATTGTCTTGAATTAATTTTAAATCTTTATACTTTAAAACATATGTTTCAAATTTCATTACATTACCTCATAAATTTTAATTAGCATCGCATCGACTAAAGATATATTTTTAGGCATTTTTTTAATAATGTCTAAATCATCTAAATAATCTCCCGCTCTATCAATAAAGTTAATTTTAACAACTTGATCATAAAACGCTTCTAATTGCTCTGTAATAATATTTTTATCCAAATTTTTAGCTTCCATAGAATACAATAATATCTCATTTTTATTACTATTTTTAAATGCATCGATTAGTTTGTTATTATTATTTTCGCTTGCTGCATTAGTTAAATTAATATTCATACATCTAGAAACTAAAGTATCTAAAACATTCCCGCCATTTTTAGAAAGCAAAATTGCATATGTGTTTTTTGCGGGTTCTTCTAAAAATTTTAATAATGAATTAGCAGCAGAAAGACTCAAATCTTCTACATTTTTTATAACATAAATTTTTTTAGCATCTTCTTCAATTGTTGTATTTGAAAATTTTTTAATCATTTTTTGAATAGATTCTTTTGAAATATTATTTCCTTGATTAGTAATTTCAATTATATTTAAATCACTGTTTTTATAAGACAAAATTTCATTTATTAAATTTTTTGCAAATACATTAAGATGTTCTTGACTACTAGCACAAACAAAAAATGCGTGATGTAAATTACCATCTTGTTTTGATTTTCTAATATTTTCTAAAAAAAATTCATCTTTCATTTTAACCTTTTATTTTTTTATTTATTATTTCAAAAGTATCGTTAACAACTTGATCAATGCTTCTTGTTGCATCAACTCTTTTGATTCTATCAGGGTACTTTTCAATAAGTTTTTTATAGCCTTGATATACGTTTTTTTGAAATGATATACCTTCTTCTTCAAGACGATCTTTAGTTTCATTTCTTTTTTTAATTCTTGTTAAAACTTGATCTGCATTTATGTCGAAAAATATTGTTAAATCAGGAATATTATCTTCTAATATATATTTTTGTAATTCGTCAATTTTATAAATATCTAAACCTCTACCAAAACCCTGATAAGCTGTTGTTGAATCCATAAATCTATCACAAATAACTATATTACCTTCACATAATGCTTTTTTTATTTTTGTATCAACGTGTTGTTTTCTTGCGGCAATATATAACAAAACTTCTGTTCACGGTTTAATATCTTTATTGTCTGTGTCAAGAATAAATTTTCTTAGTTTTTCAGCAATAACATCACCACCAGGTTCGCGAGTTAAAATTACTTTATGACCTTCTTTTTGTAATTTATCAAAAATTAATTTTGAAATTGTTGATTTTCCAGAGCCATCTATTCCTTCAAAAGTTATAAACATATTTTTTTCCTACTTTCTATTTTTTATAGCATTATTAAGTGTGTCTTCATCAATGTAATTAATAACACTTCCAGAAGAAATTCCTCTAGCAAATCTAGTTACTTTTACTTTTTTATTGTTTATTTTATTAACTATAAAATTGAAAGTAACTTCTCCTTCAAATGTATAGTTAAGACCCATAATTATTTCAATGTTATCATGTATTCTTTTTATTAATTCATCTATTTTAAGTTTATTTGGTGTAATGCCTTTTTGAACATTTATTTCACCGCCCAAAACATGTATCAATCCTTTAAATTCACTATTTAAAATTCTGTAAGCATCAGTCATTTTTGAAACAACACATATAAGTGTTTTTTTTCTATTACTTTCATCACAAAATTTGCATTTGTTTTTATACTTATAAAAAAAACAAATTTCGCATATTGAATAATCATGACGTATTTGATTAATAAGTTCATTTACATTATCTAGTTTGCTTTTGTTTATTATTAAATCAAATAATATTTTTTCAGCAGCCTTAGAAGTTATTCCATCAAGCGATTTTAATTTTTCTATTATATCTTGCATATTAATCTACTACCTTAATTTCGTTGTCTATAAACAAAGAACTTATGCTTTTTTCGAATTCATCAATTTCATTATTTTCAATAATATCAAAATAAAAACTATCTAAATCAATTTCATAATTTTTATCTTTTAAGTTTGGTCATTTGTTTTTAAATTCTTCTTTTAAAAGATCTAATTGATTTTCATTTAAAACTACAAATGCGTATTCTCTATCTAGGTAACCAAACATTTTTGTTCTTTTCTGTTCATTTAATAATTCATTGTTAAGTATTTTCGCACTAATAGAATCTTTTTCGCAAATAACAATTGCATCATCATTTACAGAAATCAATTTAACATCATAAAACATTATTAATTCCTTTGCTAAATTTAAATCAAAGTTTTCATTATTAATATCAAATAATTCATTAATTTTTTCTTGTAATGAAAGTCTACTTGATTTAGAAGATTTTTTTGTACTTGCATAAAGAATCTCTGTTGAAAAAAATACATTTTTACATTTAGAAGTGTCATATTGTTCAATAAAATCTAGTTTATATTTATTAAAATCAATTTCATTACTTGATAATTCTATTGTTTCTTCTTCTAATTCTTTTGTTTTTTCATCTTGATTTACTTTTAAATATTCAATAGTTGATGTGTTGGTTAGTTCTTCAGAATTATTTGGTTGTTCAACAACACCTTCTTGAATTGAATCTTGTTTTTTGGTTTCTATTGTTTCTTCTTCTAATTCTTTTGTTTTTTCATCTTGATTTACTTTTAAATATTCAATAGTTGATGTGTTGGTTAGTTCTTCAGAATTATTTGGTTGTTCAACAACACCTTCTTGAATTGAATCTTGTTTTTTGGTTTCTATTGTTTCTTCTTCTAATTCTTTTGTTTTTTCATCTTGATTTACTTTTAAATATTCAATAGTTGATGTGTTGGTTAGTTCTTCAGAATTATTTGGTTGTTCAACAACACCTTCTTGAATTGAATCTTGTTTTTCGGTTTCTATTTTTTCTTCTTCTAATGAAATGTTGTTACTAAATTTAGATGCTTTTAAAATGCTTATTAATAAATACCTACTATCAATAATGCTGCTTTTTGTTTTTTCATAAACATTAACTAATTGATCGGTAAAGTTAAATAGTGTTTCTAAATTTATGTTTTTAAAAATTTGTTGTTCCTCTTTTGTTAAAAGTGGTGAATTTTTTAATTTATTAGTTAATTTAAATTCTATAATTTCACGCAAAAAATCAATTAAGCTTAATGTTATATTTTTAAAATTTAAACTTTGTTTTTCTGCTTCTTCAAAAAAGTTTATTATGTATTCAAAATCCCCATTAATAGTGTGTTTTATGATATTTAGCTTTTCCGTTTTTGTTGCTATAGAAAATACTTTTTTAAAAATATCAGCTGTTATTATTCCATTTGAAAATGAACTTGCTTGTTCTAAAGTGTTTATAGCATCTCTTAAAGAACCATCAGATAAATAATAAATTTCATTTAAAGAGTCTTCATCAATTTGAATCTTTTCTTCTTGTGCTATTAATTTGATTTTGCTAATTAAATCCTCTTTGTTAATTCTAGCAAAATTAAATGTTTGACATCTAGATATTATGGTAAGTGGTATTTTATTAAAATCTGTTGTTGCTAGTATAAAAATTATATGTTTTGGAGGTTCTTCTAATGTTTTTAAAAGAGCATTGAATGCTGAAGTTGTTAACATATGAACTTCATCAATTATATAAACTTTATATTTTGAAAATATTGGTAGTGTGACAACATTGTTTTTAATATTTCTTATTTCATCAATTCCATTATTGCTTGCAGCATCTATTTCAAAAATATCAGAATGGGAGTTTCTATTGGCCTCCAAACAACTATCACATTGTTCACAAGACTCAAATCCATTTAATTTTTCACAATTTATTGTTTTA
Source organism: Spiroplasma endosymbiont of Crioceris asparagi (assembly GCF_964020035.1). Lineage (NCBI taxonomy): Bacteria > Bacillati > Mycoplasmatota > Mollicutes > Entomoplasmatales > Spiroplasmataceae > Spiroplasma > Spiroplasma endosymbiont of Crioceris asparagi. The sequence goes on along the minus strand of NZ_OZ026475.1, from coordinate 9,122 downwards.
GCGAATATTTTGGCAATTGATGTTTTGCCTGTTCCTCTTTGACCAGATAATAAAATTGCATGAGAAAAATTGCCATTCTCAATTTGTCGTGTAAGAATTTGCTTTACATATTCATGGCCCACTACTTCATTAAATTTTTTGGGTCTATATAATCTATATAATGACTTTTTTGTATACATATAAGATCCTTTTATTTAATTTTATCTTAATTTTTTAAAGAAAACATTAAGTTTACTTTTTATTATATCTTCGGTTTTTTCATCATTTATTTTTATGCACTCAATATCTTCTGGCAAAAAATAATTATTAAATTTATTATCTACTAAATAATAAACTTTTTTTATTTTAGATGCCCTTATAGCTCCAATACACATTAAGCATGGCTTCAAAGTTGAATATAGTGTCAAATTGGATAGGTTGCTATTATTTTGTTCTTGAATGTAATTATTAATTGCTTCTATTTCTGCGTGACCACTAATAATCTTTTTTATTTCTCTTACATTAAAACCTGTTGAGACAATTTCATTTTTTTGATTAATCAAAACAGATGATACTGGCACATCATCTTCTGAACATTTGTCTAATAAATTTAATAATTCAAATTTTATTTCCATATAAAAATCCATAAAAAAATGTCAAAGCACAAGGCACTTTTTCTTATGGCTGCTATCTTCCGATCCTGACCAGGTTCAAATGTTACCTTTGCAATGACAATAATATAATAACATATAATGTTTCACGTGAAACAAATTAGATATATTCTTGATTGTTAAAATATTTTCTTAAAACTTTGGGTAGTTTTAATTTATTTCCGTCTCAATAATTTTCTAATATTGCTGCTATCAAACGATCTATAGCTACACCCGAACCATTTAATGTATGAACATATTCTTTTTTGTTATCTTTGTTTTTAAATTTAGTATTCATTCTTTTTGCTTGAAATGAATAACAATTAGAACATGAAGAAATTTCTCTATATTTATTTTGATTAGGAAATCATGTTTCTAAATCATATGTTTTTCTTGCTGAAAAACCTAAATCTCCTGTGCATAATTCTACAACTCTATAAGGTAGTTCAAATAACTCTAAACACTCACCTGCGTTTTTAGTTAAAATTTCTAATTCTTTTTCAGATGTTTCAGGACTAACTATTTTTACTAACTCAACTTTATTAAATTGATGTAATCTAATTAATCCTTTTGTATCGCGTCCGGCACTGCCCGCTTCTTTTCTAAAACATTGTGAAAAAGTTGTCATATTGATTGGAAGAATAGATTGGTCAATGATTTTATTTCTAAAAATATTTGTTAGTGTAATTTCACCAGTAGAAATAAGAAATTGATTATTGTCAACTTTATACATGTCATCTTCAAATTTGGGAAGTTGACCTGTACCAATCATTGTTTCACGTGAAACAATCACAGGTAATGAATATTCTTTATACCCGTTCTTATTGTGCAAATCCATTAATTCATTAACAATACATCTAACTAGTTTAGCACCTTTGTCAGTATATGCTACAAATCTTGATCCAGATAAAGAAGTGGCGTATTCAAAATCAACTAAACCTAACTTTAAAGCTATGTCTCAATGTGGTTCGTTGTTTTGAACTTTAATTTCACCGACTTTTCTAATTTCTACATTCTCATTTTCATCTTTTCCAACAGGAACTGTTTCAAGTGGTAGATTAGGTATGCTTAATAAAATTTCATCCAATTTTGTTTCTACATCATTTATTTCGGTTTCTAATTTTATTATCTCTAAATTAGACTTATTTGATTCTATTTTAAGTTTTTCAATACTTTTAAGATCTTTTTGTCTAGCTAGAATACCAATTTGTTTTGAAATATCATTTTTAGAACTTCTTAATTTTTCTAATTCAACCAAAATGTTTCTTCTTTTTTTATCCAAAATTTTAACAGTTTCTAATTCTTTAGATAAATTTTTCGTTTTTCTTTCTAAAAGACTCTTAAAGTTATCAAAATTTTCTACTATTTCATTTGCTTTAAACATTTATCTCCTTTAAATGTCTTCTTCATCTTCTAAATCTAAAATATTAGTATCAATTTTCATTGTTTTAACTTTTTCATCATCTAATACTTCTTCTTCAATTAATGACTCTTTTATACCATCTTTTGGTTCTTTGTTTCAAACAATACAGTTTGCTGTAATGTATTCATTTTCATCTAAGCTAAAACCTTTTACACCACTAGTGTTTCTTGATTGAACGTTAATATCACTCAATCCAATTTTAATAATTTTTCCAATTGAAGATATCATAATTAATTCATCAGTATTTCTAACCGGGAACATGGTAGAGAAAAGGCCGGTTTTGTCATTAATTCTCATACCAGCAACACCTTTTGAACCTCTTCCTATTTTACTATATTCACTTATAAGTGTTTTTTTCATAATTCCACGTTCTGAAACGGTTAATAAGAAATCATTTTTATAATCAGAACATGCTCCAATTACAAAATCTCCATCACTTAAACTTATTGATTTAACACCACGTGATTTTCTAGAAAGAACTCTAAAGTTTTCTTGACCAACTTTAACAATTTTTCCCAATTTTGTTCCAATAATAATATTGTCGTTACCTGTAATTGGAACTACTGCAACTAATTCATCTCCATCATCTAGGTTAACTGCGATTTTTCCATAACGATTAACACGACCAAAATCACTAGTTTTAATACGTTTTCCAATACCATTTTTGGTGATTAAAAATAAAAACTCAAACTTAGTTTTTTGTGTTTTAATAGGAACAATTGCTGTAACTCTTTCATTTTTTTCAATGTCTATAAAGTTAATAATTGGTAATCCTCTTGATGTTCTGGTAAATTGTTGAATATTATAAGCTTTTGTTTTATATACTTTACCTTTTTCTGTAAAGAATAAAATTTCATCTTTCATTCTTCCAGTTTTAGCAATAACAATGTGATCTTCAGCAGAAGAGTTTATGATAACTCCTTTACCGCCACGTTTTTGACTTTTAAAATCATCTAAAGCTAATCTACGAACATAATTATTTTTTGATAAAGTAATCATCATTTGTGAATCTGCAATCAATTCTTCATCATCAATTTCAATTTGTGATTCTAAAATGATTTGTGTTTTACGATCATCACCAAATTTATCACTTACAAATTTTAATCTTTCGATTAATGTTTTGTTTTGTTCTTCTTTAGAAGAAAGAATTTTTGACAACTCTTTTAATCTATTTTGAATAGAAGCTGATTCTTCTTCTATTTTGCTTCTTTCAAGACCAACTAAACGTTGTAATCTCATTTCTAAAATAGCTTTAGATTGTTTTTTATCAAAACCAAATTCTTTTAATAAACTTTCTTGAGCAATTTCGGTTGTTTTTGAATTTTTAAATATAGCAATAATTTTATCAATATTATTTAATGCTTTATTTAAAGCTTCTAAAATATGTGCTCTTGCTTTAAGTTTTTTTTCTTCAAATTGTGATTTTTTAATAATCATTTCAATTTGATGTCTTACATAAAATTTAATAATTTCTTTTAAATTAAGAATTTTTGGAATACCTTCATCCAAAGCAAGCATGTTAATTGAAAAATTAACTTGTAAATTTGTAAATTTGTATAATTTTTTTATTACTAGAGGAATGTTGGCATTTCTGTTCATTTCTAGAACAACTCTAATACCTTTATAGTTAGATTCATCTCTTATATCTGTTAAACCTTCAATAACTTTATTTCTATATAATTCAGCAATTCTCTCTAAAATTTTAACCTTGTTTGTTTGGTAGGGGATTTCAGTAATAACAATTCTTTCTTTTTCATCAGAAACTTTTTCTGTTTTAATTGTTGCTCTTACAGTAATACTTCCATGACCTGTTAAATATGCATTTTCAGTTTTTGGCCCACTAGTCATAGTGGCTCCAGTTGGAAAATCTGGACCTTTAATATATTTTAATAAATCATTAATTTCAATATTTTCATCATTAATAAAGGCAATAATTGCATTATTAACTTCTCTTAAATTGTGAGGAGGGATATTAGTAGCCATTCCAACTGCAATACCAGTTGCTCCATTAACTAAAAGGTTAGGAAAATAACCAGTTAAATATTTTGGTTCAATCTCTGTTGCATCATAATTATCTGTAAAAGGAACAGTTTCCATATCAATATCTTTTAATAACATTGATGAAATTTTTGACAACCTTGCTTCTGTATAACGCATGGCGGCTGCTCCATCACCATCAATTGATCCAAAGTTACCATGACCATCAACTAGTGGATATCTATAAGAAAAATCTTGAGCCATACGAACCATTGCTTCGTAAACTGAAGTGTCTCCGTGGGGGTGGTACTTACCTATAACTTCCCCAACAATTCTTGCTGATTTTTTATATTGTGATTCTGCTGTAATTTTTAAATCATTCATTGCGTAAATAATACGTCTGTGTACTGGTTTTAAACCATCTCTTAAATCTGGAAGGGCACGGCTAACAATAACACTCATTGCATATTCAAGAAAGTCTTTTTCAACTTCATTCTTAACATCAATTTCAATTATTTTTGAATTATCAATAAAATTATTTTCTTTGTTATCTTTCATTTAATACCCCTAAATATCTATGTTTTTCACGAATTGAGCATTTTCGTTAATAAAATCTTTTCTCATATCAACGTTTTCACCCATTAAACTTGAAAATGTTTCATTAGCTAAGAAGGCATCTTCTTCTTTAATTCTTATCATTGTTCTTGTTTCGGGATCCATTGTTGTTTCTCACAATTGAATTGCATCCATTTCACCAAGACCTTTATATCTTTGAATTTGATATCTTGAATTTGCAAAATCTTCATTTTTTAATTTTTCAAGTTCGGCATCTGAATATGCATAAGCATGTTTTTTACCAGCTTCAATTTTATAAAGTGGTGGTTGAGCAATATACACATGACCTTCAGTTAACAACTCTTTCATGTATCTATAAAAGAATGTTAGTAATAAGATTCTAATGTGTGCGCCATCGACATCAGCATCAGTCATAATAATAATTTTGTTATATCTTAGTTTTTCTAAATTAATATCTGCCTTCGTACCAACACCAACTGCTGCAATAATAGATTGAATCTCTTTGTTTTCAAAAGCTTTTGCTTGTCTAACTTTTTCAACATTAAGCACCTTACCTCTTAAAGATAAAATTGCTTGATATTTTCTGTTTCTACCATTTTTAGCACTACCACCAGCAGAGTCACCTTCGACAAGATATAATTCTGATTTAGTAGAATCTTTAGATTCACAATCAGCTAGTTTACCTGGAAGTGAAAAGGCATCTAAAGCATTTTTTCTTCTTGTGTCTTCTCTAGCTCTTTGTGCTGCTTTCCTTGCTTTTTGAGAAAGCATATTTTTTTCAATAATTTTTTTTGCATCTGCGGGGTTGGCATTTAAAAATTCTTTAAATGATTCTCCAAGAACTTCATTAACTGCTTCTTTTGCATCTAAGTTTGCTAATTTACCCTTAGTTTGACCTTCATAAATTGGATCGACGTGTTTAATTGAAACAACGGCAGTAATACCTTCTTTAACATCATCTCAAGTAAATTTATTACCTTTAAAGTTTTTCATTGTTGAAGTGTATTGATTTAAAACTCTAACAACAGCTTGTCTAAATCCTTCTTCGTGTGTTCCACCTTCACTAGTAAAAATGTTATTACAGAATGAAAAAATACTATCATCATAGTTTTCGTTATATTGAATTGCAACTTCAACATCTACTCTTTTTAATTCATTTTTAACATAAAAAACATTTTCGTTAATTTTTTCTTTACCACTATTAATTTCTTTAATGTAATCTTTAATTCCATCTTCAAAACTATATTTAACAAATCTATTATTTCTTTGATCATAAAGATCTAAATATAAACCTTTATTTAAGAAAGCGAGTTGTTTAATTTTGTTTTGAATTAATTTAAATTCAAAATCAATCACATCTTTAAAAATAGTAGGGTCAGGTTTAAATTTAATCACACTACCTGTGTGATTTGAAAAACCAATTTCTTCTATATCGGTAGCTTTTGTACCACCATCATAAAATTTTTGGTAATAAATTTTATTATTACGAGATATCATTGCTTCAACATATAAAGATAAAGCATTAACTACAGAAGCTCCAACTCCGTGTAATCCTCCTGAAACTTTATATGTACTCTCATCAAATTTTCCACCAGCATGTAAAACTGTAAAAATTGTTTCTAGTGTTGTTTTGTTTGTTTTTGGGTGAATATCTACTGGAATACCTCTACCATTATCAGAAATGATAATTTCATTTTGATCAGTTATAAAAATGTGAATTTCATCACAAAAACCAGCTAACGCTTCATCAACTGAATTATCTAAAACTTCTCAAATTAAATGATGTAAACCATTAATATTAGTATTTCCAATATACATCCCGGGACGTTTACGTACAGCTTCAAGTCCTTCTAAAACTTGAATTTGTTCTGAATTATAATTGTTATTATTTTCTGGCATTTTTTCACCTATTTCTAACATAGATTATAACATATATTAAATTAGTTATAGCATATACATATATTGCCCAAATTTTAAGATATTAGTTAGAAAACATTGGTAAAATTATTTGATTTAACCCTGGTTCTTCTTCAGAATAAATTATTACAGGTTTTTTTGAATCGATGAATTTAATAGTAATTGTTTTTGTTTCAAATGTTTTTAAAGAATCTAACAAAAACCTTGAATTAAAAAATACATTTTGTTCATCATCCCCTTCAATAGTAAACTCTTTAAATTCTTCTTCAAAACTACCAATAGATTTAATTTTAGATTTAACAAAAATAGTATTACCTTGAATTTGAATATTAATAACTGTTATTTCATTTTCCTCATTTGGAATATCAGCTCTATAAATCACATTATTAAAGGCCTTTGTGTTAGTTTTAATTGTTGTATTAAAACTTGAAGGAAATATTACTTTAACATTTGGAAAATTACCTTCCAATAGAGTAGTTTGAAAAATAGTCTCTTCTGTAACAAAACTTAATAAACTCTCTGAAAAAATAATTTTGCATTCTTGAGAATCAGAAAGTACTCTAACTAATTCATGAGCACTTTTAAATGGCATGTTGGCTTCAAATTTTTCTTTATTATTTTCAACTTGAAGCATTTTTCTTGAAACACGATAATTGTCAGTTCCTGTTATAAAAAAATCATTATTTTCAATATGAAAATTTAAACCTGTTAATGCAATTTTTTGATTATATTCATTTACAGAAATTATGGTTTGATTAATTGCTTTTTTAAGTTCTTGAGAATCAATTTTTATTCCATCACCTTTTTTTCTAAATCCAATCATTGGAAATTCTTCATAATCCAAAAGATTTAATAAAAATTCACTTTTTTTACCTGAAATAAATAATAAGTTTTTTTCAACATTAGAAAGTGAAATGACATCATCTTCCATTTTTCTCAAAACATCTAATATGTATTTTCCTTTAATTAAAATATTTCCAACTTCTTTGATTTCTAAATTATTTTTACCAGCTTCTAAATTACATTTAATTGATAAATTATCATTTGTTGTTATTAGAGAAATTGTGTTTGGTTTAACTTCTATAACAATACCTAATAAGCTAGGAATAAAATTTTTATAGTCAATAATTTTTGAAACTTTTTCTAAGTTTGTAAGAAAACTTTTTCTATTAATTGAAAAATTCATATAACCGCCTTTAAATTATCTTTTTTTATTTATTATTATTATAGTGTGTATATGTGGATAAGTATTCAAAAACCTTAACTTTTCTTTATTTTTTGTTTTATTTTATTCATTTCTGCCTTAAAAGCTTTGTTCTTCATTTTGTCTTGAATTTTTTTATTAGCGCTTATAACAGTTGTATGATCACGATTGCTGAAAAATAATCCTACTTCAGTTGTTGTTTTATTTAACATATCATGTATTAAAAACATTGCCACATGACGGGCATGCGCTATTTTACTTATTCTAGTTTGACCTTCTAATGCTTTTACATCAATTCCATAATGCTCTGCAACAACTTCTTTAATTTTTAATGGTGTTATTTCACCATTAATTTTCATTGTATAATCTTCTAAAATTATTAAAAGATCTTCGATATCAATTTCATTATTATTATCCAAATTATTTTTTTGTATATTTCAAAAATCAATTCGATTAATAATTCCTTCAATTTTTCTTACATCACCCTTGTATTCTGCAGCAATATGTTTTTTTAAAGCTTCCGAAAGTCTTAAATTTGAATTTTCTGCTTTAAAACTCACAATATTGTATAATGTTTCTTCATCTGGTTCATCAACTTTTACACTTAAGCCAGAGTTGAATCTCGAAATCAATCTTTTATCAAAACCACTTAAATTTTCAGGAAATTTATCTGAAGTTAATACAATTTGTTTTTCCTCTTCAATAAATTTATTGAATACATTAAAAAAAATCTCGTTTGTTTTTTCGTTTTTAGCTAAAAATTGAATATCATCTATTAATAAAACATCATACTCTAGAAATGAATCTTTAAGTTTTTCGATTTCATCAAATATTTTTTTATCTTTGTTTTGTAGTGTTCTTATTATTTCTTTCCTAAACTCTGTTGATGGATAACATTTAATTTTTAAATTATTATCATTTTCACCAAACTCTTTAGCAATCGCATTTAATAAGTGAGTTTTTCCTAAACCACTATTTCCATAAATGAATAAAGGGTTTCATTGTCCGGGGTTTTTTACCACAGTTTTAGAAGCATCATAAGCAGCACTATTTGATTTTCCTTTTATAAAGTTTGTAAAACTATAATCTTTATTTTTAATTTGTTTCTTTTTTGTTTCTTTTTCTTTAATTATTTTTATGTTTGAATTAAATTCTGTCTCTAACATAAATATTACACTTACATCAGCATTGGCAAATTTTTTAATCATATCTTTTATATTTTTTTCTTCTGAGGATAAATATAATTTAGGCAATTCGTTTTTGAACAACAAATAAACTTTATTGTCAGCAATTTTAAGTGAGATTTTATTTAAATAATCATTATAAAATGATGGATCAATAATATCCGATGTCTGCATCCAATTTTTTAAATTTTTTAAAATGTTATCAGCGTTCA